>JBFHME010000111.1:0-11479 GCA_041594435.1 Acidimicrobiales bacterium | reverse complement strand
TATGTCAGCGAGATGGTCCTCATGGCGTCCCTCGTCGCGCTCGTGTTCTACTGGATCCGGCGGGAGGCGAAGCAGCCGAGAACGACCGCGGCGTGATCAATAGCTGTAGCGGTCACGTCGTGAACGGCCACGGCCCGGCTGTTGACGGTTCATGACCGCTCCGAGCAGCTTCGATCCCGACCGCTCGAGGTCGGCTCGGACCTGGAGCAGATCGGCGGTGGCGGTGCGTTCGGTGTCGACGACCACGATCACGCCGTCGACATAGCGAGCGGCCGAAACGGCATCAGCGGTGTTGATGACCGGGGGCGTGTCGACGACGATGTATTCGACGTCCTCCCGCTCGAGTTCCTTGACCATCTGCTCGAACCGGTCCGAGTTGAGCAGCTCGCCGGGGTTCTCCGGAGCGGTGCCCGAACGGATGAGCCACAGGTTGTCGATGCCGGGAACCTTCTCGGCGTTCAGCTCGGCGGCATGGGACAGGTAGTCGGACAGGCCGGGTCGATTGGCCTCCATGCCGAACATCCGCTCGAGCGTCGGTCGGCGAAGATCGGCGCTGACGAGAACAACCCGGGACCCGTTCTGGGCCAGGGCGATCGACAGATTGGCCGCAGTGAGGCTCTTGCCCTCCCCGGGCGTCGAGCTGGTGACGATGATCGAGCTCACGCCGCTCGACGAATTGAGGAACTGGACGGAGCTGCGGAGGCGGCGGAACGCTTCACGGGCGGCGGCGAACCGGTTGGAGCCGCCGGAGGACAACATGATGAGGCCGCCGGAACCGCCGCGGTGCCCGAGGCCGAGCGTGGGAATCGAGCCGATGACACTGGTGCCGAGGGCGAGGGCCACGTCGTCCTCGTCGCGTGCCGTGGTGTCGAGACGCTCCAGGAGGAACGCACCGACGACACCCATCAGCAGACCGAGGAGCAGACCGCCGACGAGGATCGGCCCCAGGCCGAGGCCGTCGGGGGCCGCTGGTGTGGTCGCCGGCCGCAGGACCTCCGCGGCCGTCGGTCGGGTCTCGATCTTCTGCAGGATGCTGCGAAGCTCCGTTTCGGTGTTGCGGAGCTGGGTCGTGAGGTTGGAGACGTCGGTGCTGGCCACCGCCAGCGCGGCGTCGATGTCGGCTGCGTTGTCGTTTGTCAGGAGCCGCTGGGCCCGCTGGGTCCGCAGCTGGTTGAGTTCGGTCTGCGCCACGTCGAGGCTGGCCTGCAGGGCGGCGATGTCGGCCTGCAACGACTCGACGTTGTCGTTGAGGAACGTCTGGGCATCGCCCTCCCGGTTGCGAGCGTATTGTTCGGCGAAGGCGTTGGCCGTCGTGGCGGCGGCCTGAGCATTGTTGGAGGTGTAGCCGACCGTCAACACATAGGACTGCGGACGAAACTCCACGTCGAGGTTCTTGCGAAGCTGATCGCCGGTCGCCTGAATGCCCAGAGCCGAGACGACGGCATCGCTGGTTCGGTCCGAGAGCATCACCTCCCGCTCGGTTTCGAGGTTGGGCAGCTCGTCCTGGCCGGCGACACGGGCACCGAAGGGGGATGGGCGCAGCAGCACCGTCGATTCGGCCGTATAGGTCGGCGTACGGCTCGTCGTGAACAGAAAGGCGCCGATCAGCCCGAGTAGCGCCAACGCCAGCACAAGCCACTTGCGCAGCTGGATGGCCCGGAGGTAGTCCTCCAGGCTGGCCGCTTCGGCCATCGAGGCGTTGGACTGGTACATCACAGAATCGTAATAGTACTCGGACCGGCGACGACTACCGTCACGGATCGGGATTCGTCCCGATTGCGGCCGCCCGACCGTTCACGGTCTCCGATAGGCCATGATTTCCACGAGCCTGCCGGCGGCTCCGGCCAAACCGGCCAGACCTTCGATCCGCCTTGCCCGGTTGGCGCCGGCCAGGCCCCCGAGGAACCGGGCCGCACCCTCCACACCTCGTAGCGCGGCGACGGAGCCGGCCCGGATTCGGGCGACCATTCTGCCGGCCGGGCCGCCGGCCAGATCGAGGCTGGATCGGGTCCACGCCCGGTTGGACGCGTACTCGCGGCGTAGCCGCCACCGCGGCGAAAAGCGGTCGGCCTCGATGAACTCGGTGATCGCCCCGACGGAACTCCACCGGAGTTCGAGACCGTTTGCCCGCGCCATGCGGGTGAAGGCCGAGTCCTCGCCCTGGCGGTAGCGGGGGTCGAATCGCAGATCGGCGGAGTCGATCTGCTCCAGATCGATGGCGAGATTGCCGCTGCGCAGCCAGGTCTGGGTGCTTCCGTGCGGCGGATCGTCGCGGTCGAAGAACCTCCCCTCGACGATCCATTCCGGCGGTGCGGTGCCGAACTGCGACAGCACGGGGCCCCCGACCATGGCCGCCCCGGTTTCTCCGAGCAGGGCCAGCAGACCCTGGGGCCAGCCGTCGTGGGGGACCTCGTCGTCGTCGATGAACACCAGAACCCGCCCCGCAGCCTCCGACAGCGCCCGGTTGCGGGCGTTGGCGACCCCGGGGGCCGGCTCGTGGACATAGCGAAGGGGTGTTGCCGTGACCGCGGTCTCGGCGAGCTGTGACACGACTGAACGACCGGAGCCGTCCGGATCGTTGTCGATCACGAGCACCTCGAGAATCGACCAGGAATCGGGCATCGGCTGGTCGATCGCCCGGAGCACGGCCTCGAGACATCGCTTCACCTCGACCGGTCGTCTGTAGGTAAGAATACCTATCGACGCGCTGTAGGGGCCCGCCAACCGGGTCGGTCGCCTGTCGCTTTCGGAGGTGCCATCGTCGCCAGGAAGTCCCACATCAACGGCCCTGAAGAATAGGAACAATATTCTGTATCAGTGGCGTTCTCCGCCGTGGCGGACAGCGTAGCCACGGCTGACGACCGCGGTGCCCGTTCGGTCCGGCCGTCGTGGGTAGGAGAACCCAAGTCCTAGTTTTTGGTTCAGATGGATGCACTGTGAGGGTCTTCGTTATAAGCTTCGTCGTCGGTTGATCTGGACGCTATCAGGTTGTTCCGGATTGGTGCGGAAGTGCTCGGAAACACGTTTCCCGTGTATGCACCAGTCATGAGCGCCTGGCGAGTAATCTGATCGACGGCCCAGCACGCAAGCAACGCCGCAGAGGTAGGTGAGTGTGGCCAGCGTTGATGTACAACCGAGATATCAGGTCGAATTCCGGACCGGGGTCGAGTACCCCCACTGGGCGTTCCCCTCGGTTTTCCCGTCGAAGACCACGTGGTACACCCAGCGCGGCAAGCGCATGGTCGACGTCGTCGTCGCCGGCATCAGCCTGATCCTCCTGCTCCCGGTCTTCCTGGTCATCGCGCTGATGGTCCGGGTCAATCTCGGCCCGGGTGGCGTCATCTACCGGCAACAGCGGGTCGGTCGCAACGGACGCCCGTTCGACATCTACAAGTTTCGATCGATGCTGCCCGACCGTCGTGTGCAGTGCCGGCCGTTCGTCGGGCGGGACCGTCGGATGAACCACAAGTGCGACAACGATCCTCGGCACACCACGTTCGGTCGCTTCCTTCGGGCACACAGTCTCGACGAGCTTCCTCAGCTGCTCAACGTGATCAAAGGCGACATGAGCCTGGTCGGCCCCCGACCGGAGCTCGTCGATGTGGCCTCGCGGACCGGGCTCACGTCTCACCCCCGTCATCAGGAGCGGCCCGGACTCACCGGGATGTTCCAGATCTCGCCATTCCGATCGACCAACAAGATCTCGGCAGGTCTACACCTCGATGTGGCCTACGTCGCCGATGTTCGCCTGGCCCGTGACCTGGCCATCATGCTCAAGACCGTAGGGGTCCTTCTCGGCCGTCGGCCTTGAACGAGAGCGCGGCCCGACGCATCCTGTTCGTCTGCACCGCGAACATCTGCCGAAGCCCAACGGCCGAATACCTGGCTCGTGATCGCTTCGGCGAGGGCTACTGGCAGTTTCGCTCCGCCGGCTTTCTGCCGTCGGGTCGTGCGTCGAGCGACACACTGGTGCAGGCGCTCGACGAGATCGATGTCGACGTCCGCCGCCATCGGAGCTACCAGCTTGATCGGGCCAGCATCGTTGCCGCCGACCTCGTCCTCACCATGGAAGGTTCGCACGTGCAACGGGCCACGGAGATCGACCCTGTCGCGTACGCGAAAACGGTGCCGCTGAAGGAGGCCGCAGCGTTGCTCGAGCACTGGGACGACGCCGTCGTGTCGATCGAGCAGCTGCTCGCCGCGCTGGCTCGGGAGCGTGAGCCCAGTGACTATCTCGGTGACGACTGGGATGTCGACGACCCCTACGGTCGCAGCCTGCGGACCTACCGGAAGACCGTGTCCGAGATCGATGATCTCGTGGAAACGGTGCTCGGCCGGTTGCGCTGACACCGGACGACCCGAATCCCGCCGTCGGTGCTGCGAACCTCGTCAGTGCCGTTGACGGCGCCAGGTCACCGTGGCGTTCAGGTGATAGTTGCCGACGAGGGCCATTGTCATCCCCAGCACGAACGGCACCGATGCGTCGGCCGACCAGAGGGTTGTCACGCCCCAGGACTCGTCACCACCACGATCGCGTAACAGAGCGATTGCTCCGGCGTGGACGAGCAGCCCGTACAGGCTGACCAGATGAAAGGTCACCAGACCCCCGATCTGGCGGAGACCCCGGTGCCGTCGAGCGGTGAAGGTGAACACGTTGTTCAGCAGATAGTTGGTCACGATGCTCATCTCGACGGCGATCAACACGGCCCAGCGAGGCGTGATCAGGGCCGACGGCAATCCGCCGGTCAGCGTCTGCTCGGTGATGACACGGATGGCGAGGCCGGTGAACCCGACGAGCGAGTAGGCGGTGAAGGTGGCGGAGATGAACCGACCCACCGAGAGTTCGATCATGGCCAGCAGGTAGGCGACGACCACCGAACCCGTCAGCTTCGTCGTGCCGTGTACCCGGCTGCCGAATCGGTAGCCGACCTCGGCCACCTCCGGGCGCCGTCCCCGGGCCAGGAATTCGAGCAGGATCTTGAAGCCACGGGGGTTGACCCGGTGGACGACCTCTTCGTAGCGTTGACGATCGACGGCGAAGAAGCCGCTCATCGGGTCGGTCACCGGTGCCTGAAGCAGGGCGTGAGCCATTTGTGCCCCGATCCAGGAGATCAGACGTCGACGCGAGCTGAACTCGCCGTAGCTGCCGCCGTCGACGGCTCGTGAGGCCACGGCTATCTCCGCTCCGTCGTCCAGGACTTTGGAGACGAGGGCCGGTATGGCATGGGGATCGTGTTGCAGGTCGCCGTCCATGACCACCAACACCGAGCCTTGGGCCACGTTCATCCCGGTCAGCACGGCGGCCGACAGGCCTCGGTCCGTGGTGCGGCGAACGACCGAGAAGCGGGGTTCGTCCGCCGCGATGTCACCGGCGATCTTCCAGGTGAGGTCCGGTGAGTCGTCGTCGACGATGATGACCTCGTAGTCGAAGTCGACCAGTGCCTCCTGCAACAGGGGGATCAGCAGCGGGATGTTGTCGGCCTCGTTGTAGGTCGGCACGATGACCGACACGGTGGGGTCCAGACGGCCTCGCCGGTCGTAACGGGCGGGCCGACCGGTGATGGTGCCGACCGGATCAGGCGTTGACCGGGTGTCGATGTCGGCGACGGCGGCCGTCGGATGTGCGCCGGCGATCGGAGAAGGATCGGTGGTCACCGGCGCTCACCCGACCGGTGTTGCTGGACAGCAGTACACCCAAAGCCAATCGGACGAGACCGGCGGAATGTGAACCGGTCTGGTCCTGCTCGTATCGGCGGTCGGTCGAGCCGGTCATGCTGAACGGATCAGGGCCGTCGAGCGGTGAGCAGCTGGGCGATTCCGCCCGACAGCTGTCGGCGGGCGACATCGACAAGGCCGGCCGCCTCCAGCTTCGAGACCATGACCGCCGGCTCGGGCAGGTACGAGACCGAACGTGGGAGGTAGGCGTACGCGCTGCGATCGGACAACAACCCGCCGATGACCGGAACCACCTTGTTGAAGTAGAAGCCGTGACCCCGGCGAAGAAGGGTGTTGTCGGGCTGCGACACGTCGAGCAGGGCAACCGTGGCACCGGGGCGCAGCACCCGCCGCAGTTCGGCGAAAAACGGGTCGAGGCCGACGAGATTGCGGAGGGCGAACCCGCAGACGGCGCCGTCGACCGAGCCGGAGGCCACCGGCAGCGCCAGCAGATCCCCTTGCACCCGTGGTTCGGCTGTTCGCGCCGCGGCGAGCATGCCGTACGACAGGTCGACGGCGATCGGGTTGTGGCCGGCCCGGGCCAGTTCGACGCTGAAGTCGCCGGTTCCCGACGCGAGGTCGAGAACGACCGAACCGGGGGAGAGGTTGAGCGCCTGCTGGGTGGTCCGGCGCCAGCCGACGTCCATCCGGAACGTCATGATCCGGTTCACCAGATCGTACCGGGGGGCGATCGCGTCGAACATCTCCCGGACCGCGGTCCGTTTGTCGTCGCCCTGTGGCAGCTCACCGCTCTCGGTATCCATCGCGCTCCACTGTATGGGTCTCGTCAGCCGGTCTCGCACCGCACCGTGTCGGCGATCGTGCGATCGGCGAAGTACTCGGCTACGAGATCCCGAACACAGGAACTGCCGTTGTAGGCGGTGTGGCGGGCACTGTCGAGAACGACGAGGTGGGCGTTGGGGAAGAGCGATGCCACCCGCTGTGCGTTCTCGAGCGGCGTCGCCGCGTCACCGGTGTTGCCGACGACCAGGACCGGAACCTCGATACCGAGCAGCCGTTCAGCCGGGGTCTCGACAACCGGATCCTCGGCCGGGCGTGGCCAGAAGGCGCAGACGCGCAACTCGTTGGCGACGACCGGCCCGAAGCGGGGGGCAACCTCCTCGAGGTCGGCGGCAAGTCGATCCCAGGAGTCGGGACCGGTGGGGGGTCGACCGTCGGCGCAGGCGAACGCGGCGTAGGCGGTGAACGACACCGAGCTGACGAAGAAGTCGCTCAGGCTCTCGATGGCGGTGTAGTCGCCTTCATCAGACCGGGCCAGTGCCGCGGCATAGACGGTGAACATCGCCGGCGAGTAGGCCGGGAGAAGCGAAGCCATCACGAGTTCGGTGGCCCCGACACCCCCGACCGGTCCGTTGGCCTCCAACCGATCCCGCACCCGATCGAACGTGCCGGTGATGCCGTCTGCGGGACACCGGTTGTCGCCACACTGTTCATCGAGCCGCTCGAAGCCGGTCTCGAAGGCGATGGCCTGCTGGCGCAACAGTGCCGAGAGGTCGGCGTCCGGATCGACGACCCCGTCCATGACCAGGTGGCCGACGGCTTCGGGATACAGCTGCGCGTACCGCACGGCCAACAAGGTCCCGTAGCTCAGCCCGTAGTAGTGGAGGCGGTCGTCGCCCACCGCACGTCGGAGGCGATCCAGGTCGCGAGCCACGTTCAGGGTGGTCAGATGCGGTAGCACATCGGCGTCGGAGGTGGTGCAGTCCTCGACGATCTCGACAGCCTCCTGGTTGAGAAGTGCCGACTCCTCGGCCGAGTCCGGCGACAGGTCGACCATGGCCGACTCGTCGCGCCGCACCGAGCAGGACAGAGGATTCGACCGGCCGATGCCGCGGGGGTCGAACCCGATGAGGTCATACCGGTCGTTGGTTTCCTGGTCGAGGCGAAAGCCGTCGCGGACGAAGTCGATGCCCGACGCACCCGGACCGCCGGGATTCACGAAGATCGATCCAACCGACTCACCCGCCGCCGGAACCCGAACGAGGTCGACGTCGAGGACCGGACCGTCCGGAGCCGAGTAGTCGAGCGGAACGGTCACCGAACCGCACTCGAGGCCCCCGTCGCACGCACGCCAGGTGATCGGCTCGATGACGTCGGGGTCGGCACCGGCCGCCGGCTCGTCGGCGGCGACCGGCTCGTCGTGTGCAGCCGTCGTCTGGGTTGTGGCACCGCCGGATCGGGCAGGCTCCGTCGGGACCGCGCAGGCCGCGACCGAGGAGACGACGGCCGTCAGGCCGATCAGCACTACCCGTAGGCCGCTACTCAAACCAGATCTTCTGGTACTCTCGAGACTGGGTGTGGATGACGGCTGCGGCGAGCGCGGTCGGGAACACCATCCGGTTGAGGCTTTGCAGCGTGCCGATGATCGAGAAGCTCAGGACATTGCTCACGAGCACGACCGACAGCAGCAAAGCGACGAGCGAGGAGCAGATGGTCAGCAGATAGTAACCCCACCGCTTGTTGTTGGCGGTGACGAACGCGCCCGCTCCGATCCCGAGGTAGAGGATGAAGAAGAACTGGGGCTGGAGAAGGCCGAACACGGCGCTTATGTAGCCGAGAATGACGCCGGCCTGAAGGGTCATCGGGTGGGATCGGTTCAGCCACTGGTTCATAGCTCCACCAGTATGGCCCGCCGACCGGGAAAAGCGGCGTAGCTTCAGGGGTGGGGACGCAGCTCGACCGGTGTGGGACCGCCGGACGGTGGGGAGGTCGCGGCGGAACCCGCCAGCTGACCGCATGCGGCGTCGATGTCGGTGCCCCGGTTTCGGCGGACGGTGACGTTGACGCCACCCGTCCGTAGCCGGGAGGCGAACTGCTCGATGCGGTCGGCGGGGGAGCCGACGGTCGGCCAACCCGGTGTCGGATTGAGCGGGATCAGGTTGACATGGGCCCGGGCGGCGCCGGCGACCGCAACCAGCTCGTCGGCGTCGGAATCACGGTCGTTGACGCCGTCGATCATGGCCCATTCGATCGAGACCCGCCGGCCGGTCACCTCCCGGAACCGACGGCAGGCGGCCACGAGATCGGTTATCGGGTGACGGCGATTGATCGGTACCAACGTGTTGCGGAGGTCGTCGTTGGCCGCGT
Source organism: Acidimicrobiales bacterium (assembly GCA_041594435.1). GTDB lineage: Bacteria > Actinomycetota > Acidimicrobiia > Acidimicrobiales > SZUA-35 > JAHELU01. The sequence goes on along the minus strand of JBFHME010000111.1, from coordinate 2,656 downwards.
GCAGTGACAACGCCAGCCCGACCTGGAGGCCCTCGTCGGCGAAACGTCGCATCTGGGGAACAAGCCCGACGGTCGAGATGGTGATGTGGCGGGCACCGAGCCCGAAGTCGGTCACCAGTCGCCGTGTGGCGGTGAGGACCCGGTCGTAGTTGGCGAACGGCTCGCCCATACCCATGAACACCACGTTCGACAGGCGTCGGGTCCCTGTGTCACCGTCGCGGCACGAGCGCCGGGCGGCCGCCACCTGTTCGAGGATTTCGCCGACCGACAGATGGCGATCGAATCCGGCCTGGCCGGTGGCGCAGAATCCGCAGTCCATGGCACATCCGGCCTGCGATGAGATGCAGACCGTCGATCGCCGGTCGTAGTGCATCAACACGGTCTCGACCCGGGAGCCGTCGACCGTCTCCCACAGCCACTTGATCGTGGCCCCATCGGCGCTTCGTTGTTCGGCCACCCGGCGAAGCGCCGGTTGCAGCCGTCGGTCGATATCGGCCCGCATCGACTTGGGCAGGGTGGAGATCTCCGACGGTGCCAGGCCCTCGTCGTACAGGCCGTGCCACAGCTGATCGAGGCGATAGGCCGGTGCGGAACCGAGGATTTCGGCCCACTCATCCCTTGCGGGAGTCCAGGGCGATCGGGTCGGGGCGCCGGTCAGCTTGTCGGGAGTGCCACTCATGGTCGACCCCAGGCCGTGTAGGTTCCGTGAACGGTGAAGCCAAGCTTGCGGTAGGCGGCCAGGGCAGGATCGTTGTCGGATTCGACGTAGAGCATGCCGGTGGCAAGCCCCTGGCCGGCGAGCCACCCCAGACCGGCGGCGGTGAGGCTGGTTCCGTGGCCTTCGCCGTGGTAGGCCGGATCGACGGCGATGACGTAGATCTCGCCCAGGGCCACACGACCCGGGCGTTCCGGATGGATCTTCGTCCAGCAGAAGCCGACCATCGGATGGTCGGCGGCCCGGGCATCGGTTGGATCCGGGTCGAGGATTCGGACCGACGGTCGCTGGAACGTCGGTCCGGTGAAAGCCGACTCGAGATCGGACAGCTCCTGGTTGCTCTGATCGGGATGGTGGGAGAACGCTCGGTTGTTGACCCGCAGGAGTCGTTCGGTGTCGACGTCGGGGTCGATCGGGCGGGTCCGGTCCGGCACCGTCGAGTGCATCGGCACCGGCAGCGGACAGCGCATCTGGTACAGCGATCGGACCGGCTGGAGGCCGAGACGCTCGGCCAGCCGCTCGTGCCAGTCCTGACGGGGTCGACCCCAGACCTCGAGCACCAGGTCGGAGGAGGAAACCGGGGAGCGATGATCGAAGGTCGATGTCGCCCGATCGATCATCGCCAGGATCAGCGATTCCAGTACGGTGTCGGTGTCGCCGCCTGCTGCGTCGGCGACACCGGTGGCGTCGGCGACGACGTCGAGCTGGAAACGCCCCCTGGAGCAACCGGCGGCGACGGAGGCCACCGGCTGCTCGCCGTGGTGGGCGAGCACGAGCACCGATCCGTCATGGCGAGCTTCAGAGGGCTCGAATCGATCATCGCTATGATCGGGACCGACGGCCCGTTCCAGTACCTCGGCGGCCTGCCGGCGACCCAGGATCGCCTCGTCGATCGTCGACGGATCCACCACGACGACGGTGAACGGCGTTGGTGGGGAATCGGGAGGAGGGGACGGGCTCACGAGGTCCAACGTAGCCCGCGACGTTCCCCGGACCACCGCCGTGTCGGGCCGGAGATACGGGCGGCGAGGATCGTTGGTGGCCCGTGGTTGGCGGCGGACCGATGCCTATGCTTGGGGCCCGAATCCGAGGGAGGAGATCACATGGCGAAACCACGATCGCCAAAGGGGCGGGCGCGGCGGACGCACCAACGGCTGGCCGAGGAGTACCCCGACGCCGAGTGTGAACTCGATCATGAGAATCCCTTTCAACTGCTGATCGCCACGATCCTGTCGGCTCAGGCCACCGATGTCGGTGTCAACAAGGTGACGCCCGGTCTGTTTGCGCGCTTCGGTGACGCGGAGGCGCTGGCCGGTGCCTCCCACGAGGAGGTCGAGCAGCTCATCGGCTCGCTCGGACTGTTCCGCAACAAGGCCAAGAGCATCATCAACTGCGCGAACCAGCTCGTCGACCGCCACGATGGGCAGGTGCCGACGTCGATGAAGGAGTTGACCGCTCTGGCCGGCGTCGGACGCAAGACCGCCAACGTGGTGCGCAGCGTTGCTCTCGACCTGCCGGGACTGCCGGTCGACACCCACGTGCTGCGGCTCAGCCGGCTGCTCGGACTCACGACCGAGACCGATCCGGTCAAGGTGGAGTACGAGCTCAACCCGATGATCCCGGCGGCGGAGCGGGGCCTGTTCAGTCTGCGGATGATTCTGCACGGCCGCAGGGTCTGTGTTGCCCGGCGCCCGAACTGTGGTGAATGTGTGCTGAACGATTTCTGTCCATCAGCTCAGATCTAGATTCTTCGACTATCGAAGTCGCCAGTGAAAAAGTTTCCGAATATCCACCAATGCAAGATCGGTGTTGAATAGTCTTACTGCTACCAGGTTCCCGCCACCTGGTAGCAGCGAGATCGGGGATCCGCCGCCCCGTATCGCGCCGTCAGCGCCCTCTTCTGAGGGCGCTGACGTATTTTTGGTCAACGGCGCATCCCGC
>JBFHME010000110.1:0-11561 GCA_041594435.1 Acidimicrobiales bacterium | reverse complement strand
GTCATCTCGGGCCAGCCGCACAACGCAGGCCGCCACCTCCGGAGACGCTCCGGCTTCGATGAGGTCGTCGTGAGTCTGATCGGCTCGTTCGTCGATGGTCGGCTCGGGGGCCGATTGCGAACAGCCCGCAAGTCCGACGGCGACCAGCACGGCGAGCACGATGGGCCCGACGCGGCCGCCGACTACGCCGTCCGCTGCCACCGGGTTTCGCCGGGATCTCCTCATCGCAACATCCCGGCACCAGCTCGGATCAGCTCGATCCACGTGCGCCCCGGCGTCAGCTTGATCACCGAACCGTCGCCCGTGATCAGGGTGGCGACCGAGGCCAACGTCGGCCGATTCCAGATCCCTTCGATCCGCTTGCCCGCCGTGAACACGGTGGCCTGCCCCTCGCCGACGAAGACGAACTCGGGAACGGTCGCCCCGGTGGAATCCACCATGCCGGTGGCCACCTCCCGGGCCTCGATGACCACCACGTTCGCTGCGGAGACCCGCTGGCCCGAGGCGGTCATGTGGGCTGCACCACCCTGGGTCCGCAGCCACTGGGTGCCGTCCCAGGTCCAACCGGCGTGAGAGGCCCGGTAGGTCACGGTGAGGCCCGTGTCGTCGACACCGCCGACCGCATCGCCTTCGCCCCGATACGCGAACTGGGCGGGTGGGGGCCCACCGGTGGCACTGGCCCAGTGAGAGGCGGTGTCACTGTACAGATTGGACGGCGCCCGTCGAGATGATGACCGCCAGTAGCCGGACGACGTGGCCGCACTGCGGTTCTGAACGGTTGGCTGGCTTCGGATCAGGGTGTCGGTCACGGCGTTGGCCCCGGAGTACAGCAGGAGGGGTGCGCCGAATCCGTTGATGATGCCGATGTCGGTGGTGCGGGCGGAGCGAACCGGCCCGACGGCCGTGGACGTCGAGTGGAACACCGCGGCGAACCGGGTGACCCCGCCCTCGACCTCCTCCTCGATCACGATGTCGGCTGCGTTGAGGCCGGTCTGGGGGCGGGCCGGTCGGCCGTTGTCGACCTTGACGACGATGGCCGGGCGATTCGGCACGTCGCCCGGGAGACCGGTGAGCGGCAGGTGGCCGGCGGCGACGGTCGGAGCCGGGGCCCGGCCGGCGACCACAACCTCGTCACGGCCGAGTCGACCGACGACGCCCGTGTAGATCGCGGTGTCGCCTCCTCCCCCACCGCCGATCGTCGTGGCGGTCGATCCGGAGATCGGAGAGGACGAGCCTCCCGTCGGCGCACCGCCCGCCGTGGGTGTCGCGGCTTCCTCGACCTGGGTGGTACTCGTGGTCTCCTCGGCCAGACGCCGGGACTCGGCGGCCCTGTGCGCCTCGAGGAGTCGATGGACACGGTCCTGTGTCGGTTCGGCGTCGGCATCGGCGCCGGCGTCGGCATCGTCCCCCTCGTCGCTCCCGGCGACGCGTGCCGACTCGGCGGATTCGTCGTCGAACGCAAGCGAATACCCGCTGTCGGCGGCATCATCGGACGCGTTGGGGGTCTCCCCGCCCGAGCAGGTCGCGGCCACCATGGCCAGGACGACGGCGAGCGCGCCAAAGCGGGCTCGTGTCGTGATGGTGCGGGAGCTTGTCACCGCAGATACCCCGAGTCCTGTTCGATCAGTTGGATCCAGGTACGACCCGGGGTGAGTTCGATGACCTCGCCATCGGCCGTTGTGAGCGTCGCCACCTCGACCAGCGAGGGCTTGGTCCAGACACCGTCGACCCGCCGGCCGGCGGTGAAGACGGTGGCCGGGCCCGTGCCGACATAGAGAAACTCCGGTACCGGCCCACCCGCCGAATCGAACATACCGGTTCCGACGCGCTCGGCTTCGATCACCACCACGTTGGCAGCGGTGACCGGCCCGTCATCGGTCAACTGGTGAACCGAACCGCGTTGGGTGCGCACCCACTCCTCGTCCTGCCACGTCCACGACGCCTGCGACGCCGGGTAATCGATCGAGAAGGACGAAACAACGGGCCCGTCGACCGGTTCCCCATCGAGACGGTAGGCGAACTGTGGCGGGGGCGGACCACCGTCGGCGGCCGACCAGTGCGGCCCGGTGTGTGTGTAGAGGTTGGATGGCGCTCGACGATCCTCATCCCGCCAGTAGCCCGACGCGGTGGCGTGGCTGTGATTCTGGATGTTGGCCTGACTGCGGATGATCCGTTCGGTCATGTCGTTGGCCCCGGAGTAGAGGAACACCGGCCGACCGAGGCTCGAAACCAGGGCGATATCGGTGGTCCGCCCGGAACGAACCGGCCCGACGCTCGTGCTGTTGGAATGGAAGATCGCCGCAAACCTCGACACCCCGCCCTCGACCTCCTCCTCGATCACGATGTCGGCTGCGTTGAGACCGGTTTGGGGTACCGCAGCGGCTCCGTTGTCGACCTTGACGACGACGGCGGGCCGATCGGGGGTCGCTCCGGGCAAGCCGGTCAGGGGCAGGCGACCGGGCATGACCTCGGGGGCCGGTGCCGCCGGGCCGACGATCTGCTCGTCGGGCCCGAGGCGACCCAGGATCCCGGTGTAGCCCTCGTCGGCCACACCGCCCGGCGGACCGGGGATCGTCGTGACCGGTGGCAGTCCGCTGTCATCGGGCGGCGGTTGGACGACACCGGGGAGATCCTCACCGTCGACCGTGTCACGGTCGTCGACGAACGCCAGGTCGACCGACGAACCGGCCGTCGTCGAACCCGCTTCGCCATCATCGGAATCCGATGTGCAGGCGAACAGCAGCACCGTCGCCAGCAGCCCGAACAGCAAAACCGGCAGCCGTCGTTCGTGTGATCTCGTCTCCTCGATATCTCCCACGGGTGAACCGTCGGACGGCGCAGGTCGGAGATGAGCCCCACGAACCAGCTCGACCGGAAATTTCCTTGCCGGTCATTGGGCCGAGGATCGCCCCGAGCCCTGCGGATCTCGACGGCGCCGGCGCCTACCCCGCCTCCTCCACCAGCCGCAGGCCGGGGCTGCCCTCCCCCTCGGTGATCTGCGCCCGGGGCAGTTGCGCCACGAACTCGGTGAGGTGACCGGGAAAGGCGTGCTCCGCCATCAAGATCGGCCGGCCACCATCGCCGAGGGTCGTGCGTCGAACCACGAGCACGGCACTTGCTTCGGGTACCCCGAGGAGCGCCGCGTCGTCGGCGGCGACGATCTCGGCACCGATCGTTTGCGTGGCCTCGACGGCCCGTTCCTCCAAGAGCTCGTAGAAGCTGGATCGGGCAACGGCATCACGGGACAGTCCGGCTCCCAGATCCTCTCGACACCACACCGTCACCCGGCCGAACGGCTTGCCGTCGACCATCGAGACGCGGCGCACCTCGAGGACCCGGTCGCCGAGCACCGGGCGAACGGCGACGGGCGCGTCGACGAAGCGGAAATCGATGATACGACGATCGTGTTGCCGACCCGATCGGACCAACTGCCGCTCGATCGAAACCAGCGTGTCCAGGGTTTGCGTGACGGGTTTCGCGGTGACCATCCAACCGAAACCCTGTCGCGACTCGACGAGGCCCTCGCTTCGCAGGAGTTCGAGAGCCTTGCGAACGGTGACCCGGCTTGCGCCGTGGCTCGAGCCGAGTGACGCCTCGCTCGGAAGCACCTCCCCGGGTGCCAACGAGCCGGAGTCGATGGTCCGTCGCAGATCGTCGGCGATCTCCTGATAGCGAATTCGTCTCATGGTGTTCCCCAGGTCGGCGCTGACCGCACGGCCACTTGTGATCAGACTTGTAATCATGCGGCGATACTTGTATTATAGTTGTATCAGAACTTGTCCGATTCCGCCACTCCTCCGGCAACAAGCGGTCGAATACGGTGTCAAGGTAGGATTGCCGCCGGACCCGGGATAATCCGCTGTTCAGCCATCAGCAGACAACGACACACCAAGAGGGATGCAACCCATGAGCGCAGCAACAAACGGCAAAGTCGGCCCCGAAACCCCCATCTCGTTGATCGAACGGGTCTACGCCACCCTCGACGAGCGGATCGGCGCGTTTCGGCAGCGTATGGGACGCCCGCTCACCCTGGCCGAGAAGATCCTGGCCAATCACCTCGATGACCCCGGCGCCGAGATCGAGCGGGCCGTCACCTACAACGACTTCCGACCCGACCGGGTGGCCATGCAGGACGCCACGGCCCAGATGGCGTGGCTTCAGTTCCAGACCGCCGGTCTGCCCGAGGTTGCCGTGCCCACCACCACCCACTGCGACCACCTGATCCAGGCCCGGGTCGACGGGCGCCTCGATCTCATGGCCGCCGTCGACGGCAACGCCGAGGTCTACGATTTCCTCGAGTCGGTGAGCGCCAAGTACGGCGGCGGGTTCTGGAAACCGGGTTCGGGCATCATCCACCAGGTCGTGCTCGAGAACTACGCCTTCCCCGGCGGCATGATGATCGGCACCGACTCCCACACCCCCAACGCCGGCGGTCTCGGCATGATCGCCATCGGCGTCGGTGGCGCCGATGCGGTCGATGTGATGACCGGGTTCCCGTGGAACGTGCGGTGGCCCAAGCTGATCGGCGTGCACCTCACCGGTGAGCTGTCCGGCTGGTCGTCGCCCAAGGACGTCATTCTCAAGGTGGCCGACATCTTGACCGTCAAGGGCGGCACCGGCGCCATCGTCGAGTACTTCGGTCCGGGCGCCAACTCCCTGTCGGCCACCGGCAAGGCCACCATCTGCAACATGGGAGCCGAGATCGGCGCCACCACCTCGATCTTCGGCTACGACGACGCCATGGCCCGCTACCTCAAGTCCACGGGCCGGGAGGCCACCGCCGATGCCGCGAACGCTGTGGCCCACCATTTGCGGGCCGACGACGACGTTCTGGCCAACCCGGGCGAGTACTACGACCAGGTCATCGAGATCGACCTGTCCGAGCTGCGTCCTCACATCAACGGTCCCCACACTCCCGATCTGGCCCGCGAGGTCTCCGAACTCGGGGCCGAAGCCGAAGCGGAGGGCTGGCCGCTCGAGATTTCGGCCGCCCTCATCGGCTCGTGCACGAACTCGTCCTACGAGGACATCACCCGCGTCGCCTCGATCGCCCGACAGGCGGCTGCGGCCGGGTTGACGTCGAAGACGAAGCTGATGGTCACGCCTGGTTCGGAACAGGTGCGGGCCACCATCGAACGCGACGGCCTGCTCGACGATTTCCGAGCCATGGGTGCGGTCGTACTGGCCAATGCCTGCGGCCCCTGTATCGGCCAGTGGGACCGTTCCGAGGAGGAGGGTCACGTGGCCGGCAAGAAGAACACGATCGTCACCTCCTACAACCGCAACTTCCCGAAGCGCAACGACGGTGATCCGGCGACCCTGGCGTTTGTGACGTCACCGGAGACGGTGATGGCGCTGGCCCTGGCCGGACGGCTGGACTTCGATCCCCTGAGCGACACCCTCACCGCCCCCGACGGCACCGAGGTCAGGCTCAACGAACCGGAAGGCATCGAGTTGCCGCCCAGGGGTTTCGACGAGGGCGAAAGCGGTTTCCAGGCTCCCCCGGTCGACGGCTCGAACATCGACGTCAAGGTCTCCCCGACCTCGGATCGGCTGCAGCTGCTCGAACCGTTCGGAGCCTGGGACGGCAACGACTTCTCGGATCTCCCGATCGTCGTCAAGGCCCAGGGGAAGTTCACCACCGACCACATCTCCATGGCCGGCCCGTGGCTCAAGTACCGGGGTCACCTGGAGAACATCTCGGGCAACCTCTATCTCGGTGCGGTGAACGCCTACGACGGCTATGAGGTCGGCTACGGCAAGAATCAGCTCACCGGTGAGACCATGACCTTTCCCGATATCGCCAAGGCCTACCACGAGGCCGGGGTCTCCTGGGCCGCCATCGGAGACGAGAACATGGGCGAGGGCTCGTCCCGGGAACACGCGGCCATGGAGCCACGCTTCCGGGGCTGTCGACTGACGCTGGCCCGTTCGTTCGCCCGGATCCACGAGACGAATCTGAAGAAGCAGGGTGTCCTCGCTCTGACCTTCGCCGATCCGGCCGACTACGACCGCATCGGGGAGGATGATCGCCTCGGCACCGAGGGCCTGGCCGATCTCGCCCCCAACCAGCCCGTCACCGTCACCGTGACCAGGCCCGACGGCGAGACCTGGTCGTTCCAGGCCGATCACACGATGAACGACGAACAGATCGGCTGGTTCAAGGCCGGATCGGCGTTGGCGGTCATCCGCCAGAACGTCGCCGGCTGACACCGAGAGCCGGCGGCCGGCGGCCGCCGGTCGGATTGGTCATCGGCGATGACGGGTTCGACGGTGGCATCGCGGTCGATCGTGGACCGTCCTGCGGTGTTGTCCGACAAGCGGTACCGGACCCGGCAGGGTCCGACAGGTCGGTCAGCCGTCCTCGGGAACGTCGCCACCCGGATAGGTCAATGCCAGCTCGGCTTTGGTCGGCTCGCGGGCTTCCCGTGCCTCGGCGGGCAGGAGATCGACGATACGGGCCATGAGATCGGCGGTTGCCGCATCGAGATCGTCGTCGGAGAGACCGGTGGGGAGCCGGTAGGGCTCCCCCACCGTGACGGTGATGGTGGGCGGGTCGGCCAGGTTCATGACATAGGGCACGCGACTCGATCGCGGCCACGCCTTCTCCGTGCCCCAGAGGCCCATGGGCACGATCGGGGATCCGGTGTCGCGGGCGAGGCGGATTGCGCCGTAACGCCCCTTCAGGGTCGGCTCGAAAAACGCCGGCCCCCGGGGAATCGTGCCCTGAGGAAAGATGGCGATGAGTTCACCGGCGGCCAGAGCCCTGGCCGCCTGCAACATCGGTTCGTCGCTGCCGCTTCCCCGATCGACCCGGATGGCACCCAGGGCTTTGACGAGCGACCCGACCAACGGCGCATCGGTCACTTCCTTCTTGGACAGGAATCGAGCCGGGCGGCCCCGTTGGCCGATGGCGTGGGCCACCAGTGCCGGATCGAGATAGCTGCGGTGGTTCGGCGCAACGATACACCCCCCTTCGGCCGGGATGTTCTCGATGCCGTGGAGTTCGATCGAGAGCCACGGCCACAGCTGGGGTTGAGCGATCGTGTTGATCACATCCTGCAGCTCGACACCCAACGGCTTGGGCACTCCTTCCGGAGCGTTGAACCAGACCCGGGGCCAGCCTCGGGCCACGGCGAACGCGAACAACCGGGGATCCGGATTCACCGCGACCGGATAGCCGACCTTCGACAACATCGGAACGTCGAAGATGCTGTCGGAGTAGGCGTAGCTCTCGCTGAGATCGATGACGTTGGCCCGGGCCCAGGCCTGAACCGAGCGGGCCTTGCCCAAGGACCACACGAACTCACCGTCGATCGTTCCGTCATAGGTACCGTCCGGGCCCACCCGATACCGGGTGGCCAGAACGTCATCGAATTCGAGACGATCGGCCATGGGTTTGATCACGTCGTACGGCGTGGTCGTCGCCAGAACCAGCTTTCGCCCCGCTTGGCGATGCTCGGCCAACGTGGCCCGGGCGAACGGCTCCATCTGGGCGATCAGTTCATCGGCGAGGTCGACACCGGCTTGACGGACCGCTTCGGCCGGCCAGCCTTTGGCCGCCCGCGCCCCCTGGCGCGTGAGGAAGATCGATGGCAACGTCTCCCCGAACACGTTGAAGAACCCGAAGGCCAGCCCCTCACCGGGGATGGACCGCTCCGGAAGCACACCCACGCCTCGGAGCGCCTTCGAGATGGTCGGTCCGGAGGCCAGGGGAATGAGCGTACGGTCGAGATCGAAGAAGGCTGCTGATCCGGCTCTTTTGGTCATGATTTCGTCTGTCTCCCGCCAGTAGGCACGTCGGTCCTCTGTCGTCCGCCGACGTCGGCACTGCGCTCGACACCAACTGTAGACCGGGCAAAATGAAAAGGACCGGCCGAGAACGGCCGGTCCTTTGTTACAGATGTCCAGGCCGAAGGGGGGACAGGCCTGGACTTCGAATCAGATGCTGGAGGGGGAACCAGACTGTTCGATGAGGCCATACTACTAACCACCCAACCTATCTGCCAACACGCTTCGATAGATACATGCCATCTTCTGGAAAGATCGGAGCGGCACCCGTCCGGCCGTTCTGTGCCATCATTATTCGCGATGGACTTACGACAGCTTCAGGCATTCCTGGCGGTGGTGGAACACGGAGGGTTCACCGCTGCGGCCCGGGCCACACACACGGTGCAATCCAACATCTCGACGCACGTGGCCCGTCTGGAGCGAGAACTCGAGGCAACGCTGATCGACCGCGCGACCGGGCGGCCGACCGAGGAGGGCGAAGCGGTCCTGACGAGGGTTCGTCGAATCCAGACCGAGCTTGCTTCGCTCCAGGCCGACGTGTCGAGCCTCCGGGGGTCACCTCGCGGCACGGTACGAATCGGCATCATCGGCACCACCGCACGGTGGCTGACACCGATCCTGGCCGAAACGGTCGCCGCCAACTCACCCGACATCCACCTCGTCGTAGCCGACGGGACCACCCGGGCCATCGAGCTGCGTCTTCTCGACGGCGAACTCGATCTCGGTCTCGTCGGGCTCCCGATCGACGATCCCGAGATCCGGACCGCCGCCCTGTTCGACGAGGATCACGTCGTCGTCGGACCAAGGGATCATCCGCTGGCCAAGGCGGAGGCACCGGTCGAACTGGCCGATCTGGCCAAGTACCCCCTGCTGCTGGCAGCACCGGGTACGCCGTTCCGTCAGGAGGTCGACGAGACCTTTCGCTCACGAGGACTGCGTCCCCAGGCCAAACTGGAAGTCGACGGCCTTCGCCTCCTGGCCTCGTTGGCCTTCCAGGGCTTCGGCATCGCCATCGTGCCCGCCACCGCCGCCCCCGGCTGGGTCGGCGGCCCGTGGACCCGTCTCGAGGTCGAGGGCCTGTCGAGACGCACCGTCGGCCTTGCCGTACGTCGACGGGGCATGCCCACGGTGGCCGCCCAGGCCACGGTCAACATCCTGCGCGACATCATTTCGTCCCACGCGACCGAGGTGCCCGGCCTCCACCCGTTGAGGACCCCTGATTGACGGGTTGCGACGGCCGGACGCGCGCGGGCGGAGCCGTCCACCGCACCGGCTCCACAACCACTCCGCTACGGTGGTGCGACGATGACTGGGACGGACCATGACCGACACCGAAACTGATACCCCGTCGGTCACCACATTCGGACAGACCGAGCTCGGCGACCACCGTGTCGTCGTGGCCAGAACGGGCATGAGCGCCACGGAACCGGTCCTGACGGCGGCTGACGGGTGGCGACTCTCGACGGCGATCCGCCAGGCCAACGACCAGCGCATCCCGTTCGTTCTGACCATGCGGACAACCGGGGTCGCCGTCGACGACGGGATCGGCGGCGCCGTCGGTTGGGCCGGCGCAGCCCGCGAGTTGGTTCAGGCCAGCGGAGTGGTCCCGACCGTCGCCATCGTCTCCGGTCCCGTCGTGTCCGGTCCGGCGCTCCTGCTCGGCCTGTTCGACGTCGTGATCCTCACGGCCGATTCCTACGTCTATGTCAACGGACCGCGTAGCGTCGAGACCTACACCGGGGTCCCGATCTCAGGGCTCGAGCTGGGAGGAGCACCGATCCATCTCCGGTCAACGGGTCTGGCTTCGATGCTGGTCGACACCATCGACGATGCGCTGGCGATGACCGAGGACATCCTCGCCCATCTGCCGAGCAGCGTTGACCATATGCCCCCGATCATCGAGACGAGCGACCCGGACGATCGGAGCTGCCCCGACCTCGGTTCGCTGCTTCCGACCACTCCGGCCGGGTCCTACGATGTCCGCGATGTCATCACCGACGTGGTCGACGACGGTCATTTTCTCGAGTTGCGGTCCGGTTGGTCGCCGAACCTCGTGACCGGATTCGCAGCCCTCGGTGGTCTGCCGGTCGGCGTCGTCGCCAACCAGACCCAGTCCCTCGCGGGCAGCATCGACATACCGGCCGCCCAGAAGGGTGGCCGTTTCGTCGCCATGTGCGATGCGTTCAACGTGCCACTCATCACGATGGTCGACACCTCGGGATTCCTGCCCGGCAAGGACCTGGAATGGCGGGGCATGATCCGCCACGGGGCCCAGATGGCGTTCGCCTACGCCCGAGCGACGGTGCCACGAATCGGCCTCATCCTGCGAAAGTCCTACGGCGGAGCCTACATCGTGATGGATTCGGTCAAGATGGGCAACGATCTCATGTTGGCCTGGCCGTCGGCCGAGGTCGCCGTGATGGGGGCCAAAGGTGCGGTCGAGATTCTCCACCGTACGTCGTCGGCCGAGGAACGGGCCCGGCTCGAGGCAGGCTACGAAGCCCAGTACCTGACGCCGTATCCGGCCGCCGAACGGTCCTCGATAACAACCGTGATCGACCCGGCAGACACCAGGCGGGAACTCGTCGCCGGCTTGCGAATGCTGAGCTCCAAACGGGAACGCCTGCCGGCGCGCCGCCACGACAACTCCCCGCTCTGACCACCGGTCGGCGCGGGCCGCCGCGAGCACCACCAACGCCGGACGGTCAAACAATCAGGACGATTATGACCGCGAGGTACCCCACCAGCTACATTCGAGTTCGAAACAACCATCACGTTCGGTCGATAGGTAGCTGCACAACGGGGTGTGGATCCCCAAACCGCAAGACAACGTGAGTCGTGTTGGCTGTCGGCGGCTCGACGAGAACCGACGGCAACCCAACCAACGTCACAAGCCTTGAGAGAGAGGACAACCGTGCCCGATTCGGTAACGATCACTGACAACCGCACCGGAGAGTCGTTCGAGATACCCATCGTCAACGGAGGTGTCGATGCCTCCGAGTGGCGCAAGAACCTTCCCGGTCTGTGGTTCCTCGATCCAGGTTTCACCACGACCGCGTCGACGGAGAGTGCCATCACCGATCTCGACGGTGCCAACGGCATTCTCCGGTATCGGGGCTACCCCATCGAGCAGTTGGCGGAACACTCGACGTTTCTCGAGGTGTGTTATCTGCTGATCAACGGTGAGCTGCCCAATCAGCAGCAACTCGACCAGTGGATCTATGACGTCACCCACCACACGTTCATTCACGAGAACATGCGGAAGCGCTTCTACGAGGGCTTCCACTACGACGCCCACCCGATGGGCATGCTGGTTTCCGCCATCGCCGCGCTCTCCACCTTCTACCCCGAGGCGAAGGACATCGAGGACCGCAACAACCGTTTCATCCAGATCAACCGGTTGATCTCCAAGGTCCCGACACTGGCCGCCATGGCCTACCGGGCCAGCATCGGCATGCCCTTCGTCTACCCCGACAACGAGCTCAACTACTCCGAGAACTTCCTGTCGATGATGTGGAAGATCGCCGAGCCGCGTTACATCCCGGATCCGGTTCTGTCCCGGGCGCTCGATGTCCTCCTGATCCTCCATGCCGACCACGAGCAGAACTGCTCGACCACCGCGCTCCGGGTCATCGGCTCCGCCCACGCCGACCCCTACAGCGCCACCGCCGGCGCCACTGCCGGGCTTTACGGTCCCCGTCACGGTGGTGCCAACGAAGCCGTCATCCACATGTTGCGCGACATCGGCTCCTACGACAACGTCGAGGCCT
>JBFHME010000109.1:0-11650 GCA_041594435.1 Acidimicrobiales bacterium | reverse complement strand
GGCCTTCTTCGTCGAGCTACGTGCGGCGGACTTGCTCGTTGCTTTTCCTGTTGCTTTCGTTGCCGCCCTGGGGGCGGTCTTCTTGGTGGTCCTACCCGCGGTCTTCTTGGCCGGGGCCGCCTTCTTCGCGGCCTTCTTCGCCGGCGCCTTGGCAGCGGCCTTCTTCGCGGGGGTCGCCTTCTTCGCGGCCTTCTTCGCCGGCGCCTTGGCAGCGGCCTTCTTCGCTCCTCCGGTGGCCTTCTTCGCCGGGGCCGCCTTCTTCGCGGCCTTCTTCGCCGGCGCCTTGCTGGCCGCGTCCGCGGACCTACGCCCGGCGGACTTGGCAGCCGACTTCTTGGCCGTCGTCTTTTTGGCCGTCGACTTCTTGGCCGTTGAGCGTTTCGTTGCCACGTTGCCGTCGCCTTCTCTGCGTTCTGACCGGGACGGATCTCATCCACTCAGGGGCCTCGACCCCTCGTCCACCCCATTGGGGCGGCACGGCCAATAGGTCGGCGTATTGTAGAGGCCAGCCGGGCCATCCGCAACGACCGGTGCTCAGGTACTCCGGCGCGGTGGTCGGAACCCGGCTCCCGAGGCTCCGGCGACCAACGTCGGAACACCTGATCGACACGAAATTGCCCGGGTTCCACCGCCCGACAGGGATATCGTGATCTCATGGTTTCTCGTCGAACAGCGCCCTACCCTTCAGTTCCCCCTCGGCCCGATTATCCGGCGATCGAGCGGGCGATTCTGAAGCGCTGGGAAGACGAAGACACGTTTGTCGCTTCCGTCGATCAGCGGCCCCCGGCCACCGAGGGTGGCAGCCAGTACGTTTTCAACGACGGTCCACCGTTCGCCAACGGTCTCCCCCACTACGGCCATCTCCTCACCGGCTATGTGAAGGACGTCATCCCCCGGTTTCAGACCATGCGAGGCAACCGCGTCGAGCGGATCTTCGGCTGGGACTGCCACGGCCTTCCGGCGGAGATGGAGACCGAGAAGGAACTGCAGATCAGCGGCCGTCGAGCCATCTCCGACTACGGCATCGACAAGTTCAACCAGGCCTGCCGCACCTCCGTGTTGCGCTACACCAAGGAGTGGGAGTCCTACGTCACCCGCCAAGCCCGCTGGGTCGATTTCGACAACGACTACAAGACCATGGATCGCGACTACATGGAGTCGGTGATCTGGGCCTTCAAACAGCTGTGGGACAAAGGCCTCGTCTACGAGGCCTACCGGGTCATGCCCTATTCCTGGGGGGCGGAGACGCCGCTGTCGAACTTCGAGATCCGCCTCGACGACGCAACCCGACCGCGCCAGGACCCCGCGCTGACCGTCGGCTTTCGGTTGCACCCGGCAGCCGGCGATCCGGGTCCGATGACCATCCTGGCGTGGACCACCACTCCGTGGACGCTGCCTTCGAACCTGGCACTCGTCGTGGGCGCCGACATCGACTACGCCGTCGTCCCGGCCCCCGACGACAGCCCGTTCACCGGTCACCTCGTCCTCGCCAAGGCCACCCTCGAGCGCTATCAGGCCGAACTTGGCGACGATGTGACCCCGACCATGGTCCTGAAGGGCTCCGACCTCGTCGGCCGTCGTTACGAACCGCTGTTCCCCTACTTCGAGGGCTGGGCCAACGCATTCCAGGTGCTCGCCGACGACTACGTCGACACCGGCGAGGGAACCGGCGTGGTCCACACCGCTCCCGGTTTCGGCGAGGACGATCAGCGGATCGGCGAAGCCAACGGGATCGCACTCGTCGTCCCCGTCAACGACGAGGGTCGCTTCACCGCCGAGATCACCGACTTCGCCGGCCAGAACGTGTTCGACGCCAATCCCGAGATCATCCGCTGGTTGAAGGAGCGGGACCGGGTGTTCCGCCACGAGACCTACGACCACAACTACCCCCACTGCTGGCGGACCGACACGCCGATCATCTACCGGGCCATCAACTCCTGGTACGTGAAGGTGACCGAGATCACCGACGAGCTGCTCGAGGCCAACCAGAAGATCAACTGGATCCCCGAACACGTCCGCGACGGACAGTTCGGCAAATGGCTGGAGGGCGCCCGCGACTGGTCGATCAGCCGCAATCGGTTCTGGGGCTCCCCCATCCCGATCTGGCGAAGCGACGATCCCGCCTATCCTCGCATCGACGTCTACGGAAGTCTGGACGAGATCGAGGCCGACTTCGGCGTGCGCCCCGACGACCTGCACCGACCGTTCATCGACGAACTGGTCCGACCGAACCCCGACGACCCGACCGGCCGGTCGATGATGCGCCGGGTGCCCGAGGTGCTCGACTGCTGGTTCGAGTCGGGGTCGATGCCGTTCGCGCAGCTCCACTATCCCTTCGAGAACGTCAAGCGGTTCGAGGATCACAATCCGGCCGACTTCATCGTCGAGTACATCGCCCAGACCCGCGGCTGGTTCTACACCATGCACGTGCTGTCGGTGGCGCTGTTCGGGGAACCGGCCTTCTCCAACGTGATCTGCCACGGCGTGGTGCTCGACGCCGAGGGCCTCAAGCTGTCGAAGAAGCTGCGCAACTACCCCGACCCGCTCGAGGTGTTCGAGACGGTCGGGTCCGACGCGCTCCGCTGGTACCTGATGAGTTCGCCGATCCTGCGCGGTCTCGACCTGCGCATCGAGAAAGACGGCTCCGATGTTCGTGAGGTGGTCCGTCAGGTCCTCAACCCGATCTGGAGCGCCTACAGCTTCTTCACGCTGTACGCCAACGCCGACGGGTACCGGGCATCGTTCCGCACCGACTCGAGCGACGTGCTCGACCGCTACATCCTGGCCAAGACCCGTCAGATGGTGGAATCGGCGACCCGGTGTCTCGAGAGTTACGATCTCGCCGGCGCGTGCGAGTCGATCCAAGGTTTCCTCGATGCGCTGACCAACTGGTACATCCGTCGCAGCCGTGAACGGTTCTGGAACACCGGGAGCGACGGCTCGAAGCCGGTTGATGCCGACGCCCTCGACACCCTGTACACGGTGCTGGTGACGTTGACCAAGACCGCCGCCCCGCTGTTGCCCTACATCACCGAGGAGATGTGGAGCGGGCTTGTCGGGGAGAGCGAGCGCCCGTCGAGCGTCCATCTCCAGGACTGGCCCGATCCGTCCGAGCTCCCGGCCGACCACGAGTTGGTGTCGGGTATGGACCGGATCCGGAACGCGGCGTCCACCGCGTTGTCGCTGCGCGATTCACACGGGCTGCGGATTCGTCTGCCGCTGGCCAGGGCCGTCATCGCCGGGGCCGACGTCGACGACCTCGCCCCGTTCACCGGCCTGCTGGCCGACGAGATCAACGTCAAGTCGGTCGGGCTGACCGACGACGTCACCGAGTTCGGCTCCTTCCGGCTGCAACCGAACGGGCGGGTGCTCGGACCCCGTCTCGGCCCTGAGGTGCAGAAGGTCATCAAGATGGCGAAGGCCGGCGACTGGTCGGCCAACACCGACGGCACGGTCACCGTTGGTGATCAGGTGCTTCAGGCCGACGAATTCGATCTGCGGCTCCAGCCGCTCGAGGGCGTCACCGCCGCGGCACTACCCGACAACTCGGCGGTGGTCGTGCTCGACACGGACGTGACGCCCGAGCTCGAAGCCGAGGGCCGGGCCCGCGATCTCGTTCGCGTCATCCAGCAGGAGCGCAAGGACCGCGACCTCCAGATCACCGACCGCATTCGGCTGACCCTCGATCTACCGGAGACGCTGGCAGACTCGCTCCGACCCCACCTGGGCTGGCTGCAGAGCCAGGTCCTTGCGGTCGAGGTCGCCGAGGGTCGCAACCTGGCGGTGACCGCCAAGGTCGACGGCCAGGAGATCGGTTTCGACTTCGAGCCGATCGGCTAGAAGGGGCCGGCCCGGCCAGCGGCGACCTCCGGTTCGTTCCGGCTACCGTCCCCGGCCCCGGCCGAACCAACCGCCCCCGCCCCGGTCCTGCTTGTCATCGAGGAAGTCGGAGATGGCGTCGTCGGACTCCGGATCCTCGGTGGTCACACGCCGAAGCTCATCGAGGAACGGATCACCGGTTGCACCATCGCCATTGCTGACGGGTTCGGCCTCGGCCGACGGGACGGGCGGCGGTGGAACAACCTGCGTTTCGACACCGAGCTGCGGATCGCCGATCACCTCCACCTTGTCATCGACGGCGTCGAGATCGACGATGCTCGCAGGAGCCTCGTCGGCTCCCTCCGGCTGAATCTGCGGCAACTCACTGGTCTGGGTGATCTCGGCTGGATCCAGGTCGCCCGTTTGAACGGCGAGGCCGTCGTCGAGATCGAGCTCGACCCCCTCATCGACGTCGACCTCCGCGTCGGGAGCCAGAACATCGAGATCGGCGGCGCTGATGGGATCCTCCGGCTTCACCGTGGCTTCGGCCGACGTTTGAGCCTCGGCTTCGAGCTCGTTGAGTGCCACCACCTCGACGGCGATGGGCGGGTAGTTGTCGGCGTTGAACTCCTTCAGCTCCGCGGGTTCGATGCCATCGTTGCTCCGGAGCCGTTGCGGATCCTCGAGCACGATCGAGATGTCCTCGAGTGCGGCCTTGACCTGGGCGCTGCGGGCGGCCAGGTGCTCCTCGAATCGGTGAACATCCTGCTGGAGCAGCGCGTGCGTCTCCTCCAACTCCGCGATCTGGCCGAGAAGGCGGGCCCGCTCGGAGTCGTGGGCTTCCGACAGCTCGGTTTCCACCGCCTCGAGACGTTTCCGGGCTTCCTCTCTGGCCTCCTCGAGGAGACGGGCCCGCTCGGCCGCCGCCTCCGACATGAGCCGCTCCCGGTACGCCACGGCTTCGGTGGTCATCTCGGCGGACTGGTCCCGGGCGTCGGCCAGCAGCGCGTTCGACTGGAACTCGGCCTCGGTGCGGAGACGTTCCGCCTCCTCCTTGGCCTCACGAATCGTGGTGTCGGCCTGGCGTTGGGCCGACACGAGCGTGTTGCGCAGCGTCTCGTCGAAGTCGGGCTGGGGAGCCGGGGGCATGTCGGGAGCAGCCGCCCTCGACGGACTCCGCGCTTCGACGAGACGGGCCTCGGCGGCCGCAGCCCGGTTCTCGGCCTCCGACAGGCGGGCCTGCAGCCGTTCGATCTCATCAGCGAGCGGCGCCAGGTTGGCCAGCACCCGATCCACCTGATCTTTGCTGTATCCCCTCGGTTCCTCCTCGAAGCGGATGTCGGGGATCCGCCGAAGGAGTCGCAGCTTGTCGCTTTGCAGTGGCATCCGTCCAGGTTAACCAACCCGTCGGCCAATCGCCCACGTTCGAGGAACACGGTGGAAAGCGTTTCCTCGGGCGACCGATTCCAGGCTTGGATTCGGACCGCCGGCGCACCGGCGGAAGCCCGTCAGCAGAGGATCTGGGCGACGATCTGTAGAGCGATCAGGATCAGCAACTCGGCGATTCCGAATCCGGCCATGGCACCCGGAAGCGGGGGAACCACACGCCGGACCGGATGGACGACAGGTTCCGTGGCCGCCACCGACAGGGAGCGGACGGCACCCCAGCCGGTGTCGGGTTGGATCGGGAAGAACGACAGCACAAGCCGCAACAGGAACAGGAATTCGAACAGCAGAACGGCAACGCAAAGAATCTCTGAGACGTTCATGGGTTACCTAGCGTAACCCCGCTGCTCGATACGCCGTCGGTCGTCGTCGGAGACATCCAACCCGTCGGGGGTGAGAAGGAAGACCTGGGGGGCCAACTTCTCCATGCTGCCGTCGAGCGCATAGCAGATTCCGCTGGCGAAATCGACGAGCCGACGAACCAGATCGCGATCGAGTCCCTGAAGGTTCACGACGACCGGTGTTCCCCGCTTGAACTCGTCGCCTACCTCTTTGGCGTCTGCAAACGACTCGGGTGTGAGGGTTCGGGGACGGCTTCGGGCGGATTCGATCGAACGCACGACTGCTCCTTCGGCTTGCTCGGTTTGATCGGTGCTCGGTGATTCGCCGATCGATGCGGATTCGCTGAGATCGACGTCGAGCTCGTCGAAGGGACTCGGCTGCAGCTCCTCGAGAAGGCGCTGATTCTGGTCGAGCCGGTGCTGCCGTTCGGAGCTCCGCCCGGTGCGGATCCGGCTGTGGTTTGCTGCGGAGCGTCGCCGTTGGTCGACGCTCCCATCGGCGCGCCGGGCGTCGATCTTGGCGTCCGTGATGTCGACCACGTCGAAATCGCCGGAGGTCTCGGACTCGGGACGCGGCTCGAGATCGTCGAGGTAACCGCCGCGTCTGACCCTCGCCTGGCGCTGGGAGGGACCGGCCCGCCCGGCGGACGCCGCCGAGGACCGGCGGCTCCGTTGCTCGGCGCTGGGTAGGTCGTATTCATCGTCGGGGCCCAACCCGACATATGCTCTCAAAGCACGTAACAGCGACATCGCTCTTTCTCCTTGGGCCAGATTCTACTTGCC
Organism: Acidimicrobiales bacterium; assembly: GCA_041594435.1. Lineage (GTDB taxonomy): Bacteria > Actinomycetota > Acidimicrobiia > Acidimicrobiales > SZUA-35 > JAHELU01. The sequence goes on along the minus strand of JBFHME010000109.1, from coordinate 5,261 downwards.
CCGTCGGGTGTCGTTGCGCATACTCGCATCGGAGATCAACCGCGACCCCGGGGACCGAACAACACCGAGCCGAGACGAACCATCGTGGCGCCGTGACCGACGGCGATCTCGAAGTCGCCGCTCATGCCCATCGACAATTCGGGGAGATCGTGTGCCGCGCCGAGCCCTCGCAGGAGCTCGAAGGCCGGGCGGGGATCAGAGCCATCGGTGGGACCGACGGTCATCAAGCCGCGCACGTCCAACTCCCGTTCCCGGGCCGCCTCGACCAACCCCGTCACCTCGGTCGGGGAGCAACCGGACTTCTGAGGCTCATCGGTTGTGTTGACCTGGATGAGCAACGCCGCGCCGGGACAGCGCTTGGCCAGTTCCTTGACGAGCGATCGGCGGTCGATCGTCTGCCACACGGCCACCAGATCGCCCAACATCTTGATCTTGTTGCTCTGCAGCCCGCCGATGAAGTGCCACTGCACCTGGGAGGCGATGTCCGGCGATCGCTCCCTGAGCGCCGCCGCCTTGGCCACCAGTTCCTGGCCGTAGTTCTCGCCCAGCTCGGTGAGACCGGCGGCGACGGCGCGCTCCACCAACTCCGGGCCGAATGCCTTCGTCACGGCAAGGATCGACACCTCCTGGTCCGGTTCGCGGGCGCCGTCAATGCGCTGACGAACCTCGATCAGACGAGACGCGATCTCCTCCACGGTGGAGGACCCGGATTCCATCACCCCGGTGGCACCGGTTCGATCCAGACGACGGTCGTCTGCCGCTCATTCTCGCCCCGGGTGCGGTGGCTGAAGTAACGGTCGCCGCTGGTGCAGGGGCCGACGTCGGTCAGCTTCCACCCCGCCGCCTGACAGGCTCGGCCCACGGCAGTCGGCATGTCGAGGGCCGGTGCGCCCTCTGCCGTGAGGCCCCTGACCTCGACGCCGTATCGCTCGGTGAGGACAGCGAGATCGTCGGCGCCGAACTCGTAGCGGTTCGGATGGATGCACGGTCCGAGCAGTGCCTCGATGGGACGCCCCGCCAACTCGACCAGCCGTGCTCCGGCCGACTCGACGATGCCGTCGACGAGACCACGCCATCCGGCGTGCAGGACGGCCACGCCTCGTTCGGCCACGAGAACCAGCGGGGAGCAATCAGCGGTGGTGACAGCGAGAGGGCAACCGGCGCGGGTGGTCATCAACCCGTCCGCGGTGGCGCCGGCATGTTCCCCGGGCTCGTCCACCTCCAGTACCGTTGTTCCGTGCACCTGATGGATCCAGGTCCAGGGGGCGTCGACGATCGCCCGACGGCGCACCTCGACGTCCGCCGCCGGATCTCGAATCTGAAAATCACCATCGGCGCGATCGGTGTTGAAAACCCGAACGGTTCCGCCGTTGATCAACACCCGTCGGGGGTAGCCCACGGAACGACCGATCAGCGAAGGAACGAGGGCACGTCGAAATCGTCCTCGGGATCCTCGTCCTCTTCGAACAGGTCGAGAAGTTCGCGGGTGGCCGATCCGTTGGCGTGCTGGATGGCCGTGCCGTTGCCGTTGCGACGGGCGACGTCGGGTTCCAGCTCATGATCGGTCGTGACCAGGCCCGCCTCGTCGTCAACGAGGTCGATGAGCGCATCGCGGCCCCGATCGTCGTCGAACCGATCGAAACCGGCGGCGATCACCGTGACCTGGATTTCCTCGCTGAGGTTCTCGTCGACCACCGTGCCGAAGATGATGTTGGCGTCGGGGTGGGCGACGTCGTGAATGATCTCGGCCGCCTCACTGACCTCGAAAAGACCGAGGTCGCTGGATCCGGCGATGGTGAGCAAGATGCCGCGGGCGCCCTCGATGGAGGCCTCGAGCAGCGGGCTTGCGATGGCGGCCCGGGCCGCCGACAGCGCCCGGTTCTCCCCTCCGGCCCGGCCGATACCCATCAGGGCGGAGCCGGCTTCGTGCATGATCATACGGACGTCGGCGAAGTCGGTGTTGATCAGACCCGGTGTGGTGATCAGATCCGCGATGCCGCTGACACCCTGGAGCAGGATCTCATCGGCCATACGAAACGCCGACACCATCGACGTCTTCTCGTCCGCGATCGACAGGAGACGATCGTTGGGGATGACGATCTGGGTGTCGACCTTGTCCCGCAGGCGTTTGATGCCGGCCTCGGCCTGGGCCGCCCGACGGCGACCCTCGAAACCGAAGGGGCGGGTGATCACCGCAATCGTGAGTGCCCCCTGGCTCTTGGCGATCTCGGCGATGACGGGGGCGGCACCGGTTCCGGTTCCGCCACCCTCACCGGCGGTGATGAAGACCATGTCGGCACCGGCCAGCGCCTCACTGATCTCCTCCCGGTGTTCCTCCGCTGCCTGCTGGCCGACCCCGGGATCGCTGCCGGCGCCAAGACCACGGGTCAGCTCACGGCCGATGTGGATCTTGGTCTCGGCGTCGCTCATCAACAGGGCCTGCGCGTCGGTGTTGACCGCGACGAATTCGACACCGCGGAGTCCGGCGTCGATCATGCGGTTCACGGCGTTACAACCGCCGCCTCCGACGCCGACGACCTTGACTACGGCCACATAGTTCTGACTGCTCATTCCAACCTCGTCATTCCAACCTCAAGGCTAGCAAGGGCCCGATGTGCGGGCTGGGATGCCATGCCGGGTTCCGTGAGACTCGTTCTCTTCCTGATCTCATTTCCTGTTCGATTCGTTCTGTGGGATCGATCCTCGCCGTTGGTGGTGACCGGCGGTGGTTCCTGTCATTGAGCGTGGATCGTTGGGGGATCAAATACAAGCACCCTCGGCGGATTCGGCTCGCCGCACGGCGGCGGCGGACGGTACCCGAAGGTCGATAACCGAGACGCAGCTGAGGTCGACTCGGGCCAGCACCGTTTCCAGCGCCTGGATCTTCTCCCCCAGCAGCGAGCTGTCGCCGACGTTGACCCGGCCTCCGCTCGACAGCTCGAGATGGAGGTCGCCGTCGGTCATCGTCATCGACGCCACCTGATCGGTGAGCGACGGCGGCAGCGACTGGGCGAGGCTGAGGATCAATCCGGTCTCCACCGGTGCCGGCTCCCCCGGGCGTCCCGAGGCCTCGATGCCGGTGACCGGCATGAAGCCGGTCGGACGCTCCTTGACGACCTCGAGTTGTTGCCCAAGGCGGTCGATGAGGACGTACCGACCGGTGCCACTGTCGAGGGCAGCGGCACCGGGGCCGACGACGGGGAGAGCGAGGACCGGTTCCCGCTCCGTGACCCTCACGATGATCTCACCGTCGAGCCTCCGCTCGAGTTCCGCCTTGCGAACCCACGCAAGGGCCTCCACGCCGGTCTCCGACGAGGCGAGGTCGAGGTCCAACAGCGGCGTTCCGATGACGATCGACGTCGCGGCGACAACATCCTCGGTCGGTGTCCGGCCGTTGCCGACCACGGTGACGGCGTCGACATCGGCGAGCTCGCTGTTCAGCACCCCGATCGTCGAGACGGCGAGGAGTGAGACCACGGTGAGTGCGACGACGACCCGGAGCCGTCGGGCACCCTGCTGGCGCCGGATCTCCTGGCGGCGATCGGCGAATCGATCCGACAACGGACCCAGACGGAGCGAGTCGGGGTTGTAGCCGACGGGAGTCGGTCTGGCCGGCGGACGCCGCGGCTTCGATCGCCGCTTCGCGGTTCCGGAGTTCCTGCCGGCGGTTGCGTCCCGACGTGTGCCGGACGGCCGGCGTCGGGTGCTCGACGGGGTCGACGGTGCCATCAGCATCCCACCTCGGTTACGCCGATCGACTCGAAACCGACCAGTTTGTTCTCCGGGCGCAGTTCGACGCCGGTTTCGGCCGCCACTCGACGCTGCACCTCGAGGATCAGCCGGTACACGTCGTCGGCTGATCCGCCGGGGTCGGCTTGGATGAAGTTGGCGTGTTTCTCCGACACCGCCGCGGTGCCGACACGCAAGCCCTTGAGCCCCAGCGAGTCGATGAGCCGACCGGCCGAATCACCGTCGGGGTTGGCGAACACGCTGCCGGCGTTCTGGCCGCCGGGCTGATTGGCCCGGCGCCAGCGCACGATCTCGCTGATCTCGGCTTCCGATTCGGTGCGGTCGCCGGGCGCAAGCTGCAATGCCGCGTCGACGACGATCTGCCACGGCTCGACCGCCGAGGTCCGGTAACCGAGACGGAGATCCTCGAGCGACCATTCCTCGACGCCGACGGCCGGATCGGACGAGCGCAGGTCGAAGACACCGGCCGTGATGATCGAGGCGGCCATGTCCGAGCCGTGGCCACCGGCGTTCATCCGCACCGCACCCCCGATCGAGCCCGGCACGCCGACAGCCCACTCGAAACCGGTGAGCGACGCTGCCGCGCACTTGCGGGCGACGACGGGCAAGAGGGCGGCACCGCCGGCCGTCACGATCGACCCGACGTCGTCAGCGGTGATGTCGGCGAAGTCCTCCCCCAGGTGCACGACGATGCCCTCGAATCCGGCATCGGCCACCAGGAGATTCGATCCCTTGCCGACCACCAGAACCGGACAGTCGACCTCGGCCATCGCCCGGCGGACCAGCTGGAGGTCGGCGACGGTCACCGCCTCGACCCACAGGGCGGCGTCACCACCCACCCGGTAGGTGCAATAGGGCGCGAGGCTCACGGCAAGGTGGGCCTTCGGGCCGAGAATCCGGTGGGCCGGAGCGAGAGCGGGGGCGACGCTCACCGCTTCCGGAGCTCCAGCAGGAGGCGATCGGGCATCGTGGTCAGATCACCGGCACCGAGGGTCAGGCACAGGTCACCCGAACGCAGCTCGGCCAGCATCGCCGCCGGTAGGTCGTCGAGCGATTCGACATAGCGAACGTCGGCGTCCGGGTGATGCTCGGAGACGACCTGCACGATCAGTTCCCCGGTTATCCCGGGGCGGGGCTTCTCTCCCGAGGAATAGATGCCGGTCACGAACAGCACGTCGGCCCGGGTGAAGGCGTCGCCGAAGGTCGACCACAGTTGCTCGGTGCGGCTGTAGCGGTGAGGCTGGAACGCCACGATGAGACGGTCGGGATCGAGGCTCCGGGCCGCGGCGATCGCCGCTTCGACCTCGGTGGGCAGGTGGGCGTAGTCGTCGACCAGGAGAACACCGGCCACCTCACCGCGCCGTTCGAACCGCCGACCGACGCCACCGAAGTTCGACAGGGCGTTCGCCGCCGCGACCAGGTCGGCGCCCAGTTCGACGGCGGTGGCCAGGGCGGCGGTGGCGTTGCGGGCATTGTGCATGCCTGGTTGACGGAGGCTGATCGCGACGTCG
>JBFHME010000108.1:0-11712 GCA_041594435.1 Acidimicrobiales bacterium | reverse complement strand
TCCGGTCGACCCGTCGCCGTTCACGGTGGTCGAGTACTTCCCCGATGGCGACGTCACGGGCTACACCGACCCCCGCCAGCATGCGGTGAGCCTGGTCTATGTGGTACCGGTCGAGGGCATCTGTGAACCGTCACAGGTCACGCTCGACATTGCCTGGCTGACCCCCACCGAAGCAGACAGCGTCGATGTGCGGGCCGAGATGACATCCGGCCAGGACCGCCTGTTGCGGCTGGCACTGGCCCATGCCGGCTGCCTGCCCTGAAGGATTCGGCTAGCCTGTCGGCTTGGTCTGAGTATTTCGATTGCGAGGAGCAGACATGAAGGTCGCCATTCTGACCGGGGGTGGAGACGTCCCCGGCCTCAATCCCTGTATCAAGGCCGCCGTGAACCGGGTGGTCGATGCCGGTTCGGAGATCATCGGTATTCGGCGCGGTTGGGGTGGGCTCGTCGCCTGCAATCCCGCCGATTCCGACTCGCTGGCCGACAACACGATTCCGCTCGACGCGGCCCGGGTGCGAACCGTCGATCGCAGTGGCGGCACGTTCCTCCACACGTCGCGTACCAATCCGGGGCGGGTCAAGGGGTCAGACGTTCCCGACTTTCTTCGCGCCGGCGCACCCGAGCAGTACAGCGGTGATGGACCGTATGATCTGACCGCTCACGTTCTCTCGGTCCTCGAGGCACTCGGCGTCGATGCGCTGTTGCCGATCGGCGGCGACGACACCCTGTCCTACGGGCTGCGTATGCACAATGAGGGCGTTCCCGTCATCGCCATCCCGAAGACGATGGACAACGACGTTCACGGCACCGACTACTGCATCGGCTTCTCGACCGCCGTCACCCGCGGCGTCGAGTTCATCCACAATCTGCGCACATCGACCGGCTCACACGAACGCATCGCCATCGTCGAACTGTTCGGGCGGTACTCGGGTGAGACGTCGCTGATCACCGCCTATCTGTCGGGTGTCGACCGGGCGCTCATCTCGGAGGTACCGTTCGACATCGACCGGTTGGCCGACATGGTCATGGCCGACAAGGCCGCCAATCCGTCCCACTACGCCATGATCACCGTGTCGGAGGGGGCGACCATCAAGGGCGGCGAGGTCCACCTCTCCGGCGAGGCCGACGCCTACGGCCACCGCAAGCTCGGTGGAATCGGCCGCACCGTCGGCGAGCTGCTGAAGGAGGCCACCGGGGAGGGCATCATCCTGCAGGAGGTGGCGTACCTGATGCGTTCAGGCCGCCCGGACAGTCTCGACCTCATGGTGGCCACCAACTACGCCGTCATGGCCGCTGATCTCGCCCTTGACGGATCGTCGGGGCGGATGGTGGCGCTTCGTTCGGGTACCTACACCAACGTGCCGATCAGCGTGACCGGCGAGGGGGTGAAGCGGGTCGACGTCGACGAACTCTACGACGCCGAGAACTACCGCCCGAAGGTCCGCCACGTCGGCGGTAAGCCGATGTTCCTCTACTGACGCCCCTCCCGCCCCCAAACTTTTGCGTACGCGGTCACCCCTCCGAACTTTTGCGTGTTGGTGACCCCCACCCCGGGTCACCAACACGCAAAAGCAGCGCGATAGGGGTCACCAGGCCGCAAAAGCTCGATGAGGCGGCGGGGCGGTGTTGAACAGCGTGTAGCCTCTGGTTGTTCGCGTACTCGGAGGACTGCTCCCATCTGCCCGCAAGCAGGGGGTCCACCGATGGACGGTGTTGGAGGCGGTTCGGTTCGGGATCGGGTTGAGCGGGATGCGCTCGACCACAATCACGGCGCGATATTCCGGCGTGACGCTCTCGCCGCCGGCATGACAGTCGCCCAGATCAACCGTCGGCGCCGCCGCGGTCAGTGGCTTCCGTTGGGCCCGGCCGGTTGGTATGTTCTCAACGCGGAGGCGGCCAATCCCCTTTCGGGGCTCGCTGCTGCGACCAGAGCGCTTTCGGGCCCGGCCTGGGTGGAGTCGAGTCTCGCACTGTTCGAGCTTCGTCCGCACCCGGCCATTCCGATGGTTGCGACCGCTCGACGTTATTCCGGACCCGGCGTGGCCGCCATTCACGTCACCGAATTGGACGAGCTGCCCCGAACCACGGTGTGCGGCATCGAAACCGTGACGGCCGCCGTCGCCGTGGTTGCAGCAGGCCGATGGCAGAAGACCGACGGGCAGCTGCACGAACTCATCGACGAGGCAATTCGGCGAGGGCTGACGAACTGGCGTGAAGTCGAACACGTCCTTCGACTGTTTCCCCGTCGAGGACGCGCCGGCTCGACACTGATGCGACAGGTACTGGACGACCATGCCGTCGACCCGGCACTTCCCCTGTCGGCGTGGGGTCGACGGTTCGTCGTCGGCCTCTCCGACACCAGCCTGCCTCGTCCGTTCATGGAATACCGCGTGCTTGACCAGCGGGGACGACTCGTGGCGCAGGTCGATGCCGCGTACCCCCGATACCGGTACGCGATCGAGCTGGACAGCCAGGCGTACCATCTCAACCCGGACGCGTTCGAGAGGGATCGAGAGCGGGACGGCAATCTGGCACAGCATGGCTGGCTCGTTCGCCGCTTCACATGGCAGCAGTGGACGAAGCGACGCCCCTGGGTGGTGGCCACGATCCAGGCTGACCTGACCTCCCGGGCCGAGCTCATCGGGGACGACTGATCCAAACGCTGACCCGGCCGACGTTGCCCACCCGCCGCTCCAAGCTTTTGCGGGTTAGTGACCCCCAACCCGGGTACCCAACCCGCAAAACCCCACCAAAGGGGGTCACTGTTCCGCAAAAGTTCGAGAAGAGGAGGGGCCAGGTCGGGAGGGTGGGTTGGTGGCGGGGTCAGTCAAAGGTGATGAGGCTGGGGTTGTAGCCGTCGGGGGCCTGGTAGCCGAGGAGGTTGAAGACGGTGGCCGCCACGTGGCTCAAACCGGCGCCGTCCACGGGAGCCATGTGATACTCGCCGGCGTGGCGGGGATCGTAAATGGCAAACGGGACCGGGCTGAGGGTGTGGGACGTCTTGGGTGACCGCACGCCATCGGTCTCGGTGTACATGATGTCGGCATTGCCGTGATCGGCGGTGTAGATGAGAATGCCGTCGAGGTCGGCGACGGCCCGCATCAGCCGCTCGACGCACTCCTCCACCACCTCCATCGCCTCGATGGTCGCATCCAGGTCGCCGGTGTGGCCCACCATGTCACCGTTGGGGAAGTTGATCCGCCCCCAGCGGTAGCGTCCGGACTCGAGCAGCTTGATGGTCTCGGCGGTGATCTCCCGCACCTTCATCCCCGGCGTCTTGTTGAACTCGACGTTGTCGGACGGGATCTCGATGTAGGTCTCCAGGTCGGCGTCGATGTAGCCGGAGCGGTTGCCGTTCCAGAAGTAGGTGACGTGACCGTATTTCTGGGTCTCGCTGATGGCGAAGCTCCGCAGACCTTCGGCGCACAGGTACTGGCTCATCGTGCGATCGATGGTCGGCGGAGCGACGAGATAATTCGTCGGCACATGGGTGTCACCGTCGTACTCGAGCATCCCGGCAAAGAACACGTCGGGATGGCTGACGGCACCGTTGGCGGTGCGATCGAACGGCGTGAACTCGGCCTCTTCGTATGCCCGCGAGATCTCGATGGCCCGGTCGCCGCGGAAGTTGAACAGGATGACGGCGTCGCCGTCGGCCATGGCGCCGATCGGGTCACCGGCCTCGTCGACCACCACGAATTCCTCGAGGTACTGGTCACCCCGATCGGTTTCAACGTACATCGTCTCCACCGCATCGGCGGCCGACGGGAACGGACGCCCGACCCCGTGGGTGTGGCACCGGTAGCCGCGCTCGACCATGTCCCAATCGGCTTCGTAGCGGTCCATCGTGATGAACATGCGACCACCGCCGGAGCCGATGGCGAAGTCGGCGCCGTCGTGGCCGGTGTTGATGTCGGACAGCACGGCCTCGGTGGCGGCGATGTAGTGGAGGGCCGAGCGGGAAGGCACGTCGCGACCGTCGTGGAGGATGTGCACTCTCACCCGGCGGACGCCGTCGTCGGCCGCCCGCCGCAACATGGTGTAGAGATGGTCGGTGTGGGAGTGGACGTTGCCGTCGGAATGGAGACCGAGGAAGTGGAGCGTGCCGCCGTCGAGGGCCCGGCCGACCGCCGTCCGCCAGTGGCCGGACTCGAACAGTGAACCGTCGGCCAGGGCCTTGTTGACCAGCTTCGCCCCCTGGTCGAAGATCCGACCGGCACCGAGCGCATTGTGTCCGACTTCCGAATTCCCCATGTCGTCGTCGGTGGGGAGACCGACGGCCTCGCCGTGGGCGGCGAGTTCCGTGTAGAGGTCCGAGGAGGCCAGAGCGTCGAGTGTCGGGGTGTGGGCTCGGTGGACGGCGTTCGAGTCGACGGGCGGGGCGACGCCGACACCATCGGCGACGATGATCAGCAGTGGGCCCGGACGACCCTCGAACTCGGGGAGCGGACGGAGCGAAAACGCTTCGGTCGTTGTGTCGGAATCGGTGGCTGCCATGGTTCCAGGATAGGTCAATGGGCCGGGCGCGAGATACTGGCCGAGATGGCAACCAGGAGGCGCTGGGCTCCAACCCGAGGTTGACTCAGTCGACGTCCAGCGCATCGTCGATGTCGACCTGGAGGAGTTCGGCCAGCCGCTCGACGTGCGGTTCGGCCACCATCGTCAAATGGTCGCCTTCGACGACTCTGATGATCAAACCGCCGTCGGCCACCGGCCGCCAACCGAGATCGATGTCGAGGAAGTGGCCGGTGAAGGGATCGTCGGCGGCCTTGTACACGACCATCGGCGCCGGGTAGGACCGATACTCATAGTGCAGCTGGCTCTGGATGTTCTCCTCGATGAATCGCCGGACCTCCAGCCGATGGTTGGGGTCGAGACCGAGCCGTCGTCGCACCTCGGTCTCGCTCAGCTCGGCGACCCGACGCAGTTTCTTCAGGTTGTAGGCGGCACGGCCGGCGATGTAGTCGCGGGGGTCTTCCTTCAAGGCGTTGAGGTGGGTGGCCAGCCGGCCCCGCAGACCGAGTTCGGCCTGCATCTGCACGGCGGCCGGGCCGGCGGCGTCGAACAGGGCGAGCAGGGCCACGTCACGACCAGCCGCAAGCAGCTGCTGTGCGGTCTCGAAGGCGACCACACCCCCCAACGAGATGGCAGTGAGGATGATGGGGCCGTCGGGGCGGACCCGATTGATCTCGGCGACGTAGGCGGCGGCGATCCCGGCCACCGACGTCGGTCCCTCGGTGCGGAGCTCGGCGTCGTGAGTCGGCTGACCGAGGCCGTACATCGGTTGGTCGTCACCGAGACGGGCCGACAGAGGCCGGAAATAGACGCAGTCGATCCCGAGCACGTGGATGGCGAACATCGGAGCCCGTGAACCGTTGGGTTGGATCGGCACGAGGAAGGCCCAATCGGAGACGCCGTCGGTCGGCGCCGCGTCGATCCCACCGTCGGCGGTGTCGAGCATCCCGAGGAGGCCGCGGGGTGTTGGTGATCGGTAGAGCGCCGACACCGGAGCCCGGATGCCAAACTCCTCCTCGATCGCCAGGAGCAGCTCGATGGCGGTCAACGAGTGCCCGCCATGGTCGAAGAACGATTCGTCGAGACCGAAGGTCGGTTGGGCGAGCGCCTCGGCAAAGATCCGGGCCATCGCCTGCTCACGATCGCTGCCGACCTCGTCGCCGGCCGTGATCGGGCGCTCGGATGAGCCGGCGGCCTCGATGGACGCCTCGAGCTCGGCAACGGCCGAGCGGTCGATCTTGCCGTTGGCCGTTTGCGGGAGTTCGGCCCGGAACCGGTACACCGTAGGTCGCCACAACGGGGGCAGGGCATCGGCGGCGGTGTCCCGCAGGGCCGACTCCGATTCCAGACCTCCGTCGGCAGCGATCCAGGCGGCTAGACGCAGACCGGTCGAGACCGTGACCACTGCGGTCCGCACGCCCGGTACGCCGGCGAGAACCCGTTCGATCTCCTCGGGCTCGACCCGCACCCCTCCGAGGTTGAGCTGATTGTCGACCCGACCGAGATAGTGCACGATCCCGTCGACGACGGCGGCCCGATCACCGGTCGCATAGGTGGATCCGAACTGCTCGGCCACACCGGCGCCGCCCAGCACCAACTCGCCGGCCACCTCGGCCGGCCGGACGGCGCCATCGCGCCCGCGCACCTCCAACCACGCTCCGGCGATCGGGACGCCGATCGGAACCGGGTTGTCGCCGTAGCGCACGTGGTGGCCGGTGGCCCACACGGTGGCCTCGGTGGGGCCGTATTCGTTGGTCAGCCTCGACAGGGGGAACCGACGGTAGTGGTGCTCGACGAGTGCGGGAGGGCAGGCCTCACCGGCCACGATCACCTGATCGGGCCATTGCTGTCGATCACCCACGGGACGGAGCCGCCCCCGTCGCTCCATGGAGTCGATCACGGCCTGATAGAGGGTCGGCACCATGAGAGTGTGGGTGACGCGTTGATCGACGAGGAGGTCGGCCACCGCCTCGACGTCGTGGACCTGGTCGTCGGTGGGCAACACCAAGGTGCCGCCCTCGGACAGCGTCCAGAAGATGCCGGCGACACTCGAGTCGAATGACGCGCTCGACATCATGAGGTAACGGAAGTCGTCGATGTCACCGGACGCCTCCGTCGCCGCGCCGGTCGCGTCGACCGCGTAGAACGGCGAACGGGCCAGGGTGCTGGCCGTCAGCCGACCGTGGGAGATCCAAACCGGTTTCGGTTCACCCGTGGACCCCGAGGTGAAGATGAGGTAGGCAGGATCGTCGGGGTCGATGATCGGCAACACGGGAGGGCCGGGGCGATCCTGCGTCGTGGGAACCCCGGATCGCGCCAAGCGGTCGACGAGGTCGGCATCCACGACGATGCGGGCGCCCGAACGATTCAGGAGCAGATCCCGGCGCAGTTCCGGGTAGGTCGGATCAATCGGCACATAGGCACCACCGGCCCGCAGCACCCCGAGGATGGCGACGATGAGATCGACCGAGCGGCCGACGGCGACGGCCACGGGATCACCGGGCTCCACACCCAGGGCCAGCAGGTGACCGGCCAGATCCGCGGACCGTTCACCGAGTTCGGCCCAACTCAGCGACCGATCACCACAGACGACGGCCGGCGATTCCCCGGCGGCGTCCAACAGTTCCACGATCCGTTCGAGCAGCGGCGGGGACGCCGCCTCCGGTAGCGGCGGACCATCGAGCCGGCTGAGCCGATCGCCACCAGCGGACGGCACGGTTGCCGTGCCCGATCCCGTGAGATCCACCAGTGCACGGTCGATCGCCGTCAACAATCGATCGGCCTGCCCCTCGGTCATCACCGAGCCTCGGAACTCCAGGCTGATGTCGAGTCGGTCGGGACGGCGTTCGACGAAGATCGTGGCGTCGGCCACCGCCGAGCCGTTCGACAGCACCTGCTGCTCCGCCGTGGCCGAGCCAACGGTGCCGGGGCCGAGATCGTCATAGGCGACGTAGATCGAAGGGGCTGCGGCCGGTAGACCGGCCGCCCGGCGATCGGCCAGGATACGGGCCAGCGGGAAGGCCCGATGGCTGAGGGTCGCTCCCAGGTGACGGCCGACGGCGACCGGGTCACGGTCGACGACCACGGGCACGGTATTGAGGAAGTAGCCGACCAACGGATCGGACGCGGCGTCGGTGCGTGTCGAGGTGATCAGACCGACCTCGACGTCGGGTTCGGCGCAGAACGGACCCAATGCTGCCCCGATGGCGCACAGCGCGACCGCGAAGGCGGAGGCGCCATCGGTCCGATCGAGCGCCTCCGGTGACACCGACGCCGACCGCATCAGGAATCCGTCCGGCTCCGGTTCGAAGACCACGAATCCGGGGCGGTTGCCCCGTCCGACGTCCGCGTCGAGCCAGTACCGCTTGTCGTGTTCCTCCCGGCGGGCCTGTTGCCACTGGCAGTACGAGCCGTAGTCGGTCGGCAACGGATCGAGATCCGCGCCTCCGAGCAGGGCGTTGGCCTCCCGCCAGATGATGTCGAAGCTCTCGGCGTCGGCGGAGGCGTGATGGACGACGAGCAGCACCGCGGTCGGGCCGTTGCGCACCGGCTGGACCAGGCAGCGCAGCAGCGGGCCGTTGTCGAGGTCGAACGGCGCCCGGTGCTGAACGGCGAGTGCGGCGGCCAGATCGGCCTCGTCGACCGGATCAGCGGCCCGGAACGACAGCGCCTCGGCACCCGAGAGCGGTCGGCGGTTCGCGCCGTAGGTCCACGACAGCGGCTGGTGACGCTCGGCCACCCGCTCCAGAACACCACACAATGCGGCCTGGTCCCGCAGCACGTCCGCCGAGGCGTCGACCCGGTAGACCCGACCGATGTTGTACATGATGTCGCCGGGTCGGGCCGCCTGGTCGAACAGAATGGCCTGCTGCCCCGGCGACAGATCCGGCGCCTGGCCGGCGGGCGACGGCGCCGGGGGCAGCGACGATGGCGTGGGTTCGGCGATCACCGATCCCGCCGCGCCGCGATCGGCCTGCTCGGCTCCGATCAGGGTGTCGAGCACCGCGGCCAGCGACCGGGGTGTGGTGTGGCGGAAGGCCAGATCCTCGGGTGCGTCGATCGACAGGGCACCGGCCAGCGCGACGATCGACTCCAGCGCGGCGAGCGAGTCGCCTCCGAGGGCGAAGAAGTCGTCGTCGACCCCGATCGGCTCGATTCCGAGCACCTTCTCCCACACCTGCACGATCCGGCGTTCGGTCTCGGTCGACGCCGGAACGTGCAGCCCGGCGGACGGACGGTGCACCCGCTCGGGTGGCGGGAGGGCACCGGTGTCGACTTTGCCGTTGATCGTCAGCGGCACCCGCTCGACGGGTACGAACGCGTTGGGGATGGCGTAGTCGGGGAGCCGTCGGCTGAGGAAACTGCGGAGTTCGGCGCTGTCGGGGACGGTCGCGGCATCGGCCTCGGTCCGAGAATCCGGTTCGAACCAGGCGGTGAGAACCTCACGTCGACGAGGCTCGTAGCCCACCTCGGCCAGCATGGCGCTCACCTCGTCGAGGTCGAGCTGATCGTCGAGTTCCTCGATGGCTTCGTCTCGGGTCTTGTGGCCGAGCCGTACATCCCACGCGTACGGGATGGCGTAGTTGTGGTAGCCCTGCTCGGTGAGGTGGGTGTGGATGCCGGCGGCGTTGATGAGGCAGTTGGTCGAACGGCCGGTGTCGGCCGGACGCACCCACGGTGCCCGGTTGGTGAGGAAGTCCAACATCTCGGACAGTTCGACGTCGACATACCGGTAGAAGTCGAGGTAACGGATCCGGGAGAAGACATCGTCAGTGGCGAAGATGTCGGTGTCGAGCAGGCGGTTGGCCGCATCGTCGGACCGGTGGTAGATCTTGCGGGCTTCGAGCACCGCACGGTCGATGGCGTCGGGATCGAAGCGATCGAGATCGAACTGCTGGGGAATGAGGCGGGTTTCGAACAGCTGACCCCGGGACAACCCGGTCACGATGATCGGGATGCCGAGTTCGGCCGCCCGGTTGGTGGCCAGCGTGTAGATCGTCTTGTAGCAGCCGTTGCAGACGTTGGAATGGACGGCCAGCGAGTCGGCGAAGATGGCGTTCATGGCCTCGGTGGTCACGAACTCGTGATCGATACCGAGGTCGGCCACGGAGCGGCGCACGTTGTCCTTGGCCCCCTCCGAGATGAACCCGTTGTCGAGGGTCATCGCATAGGGGCGGGCTCCCATCTCGACCAGACGGTAGAGCGCGTAGGTGGAGTCCTTGCCGCCACTCAGGAGGTGGAGAACGTCGTGGTCGCCGGTTCGGTTGGAGCGGGCCTTCTCCAACTCGGTGGTGAGGTCGGCCGGGCTCTTGAACCAGCGTTGGGCAACCGGGGCGACGGTCTCGTAGGCGTGGCAGGTGTCGCAGATCCCGGCTTCGTCGAACGCCACCCCGGGAACGTTGTCGGGAAGCCCGCACCGAAGACAGTGGGCCCCGGGCTCGGCGATCGACGGCGACCACAATCGAACGGCGGCCCGGCCGATCGCCGGGTGCTCGGCCAGTGCCTGCTCGACCTCGATCGGTTCCAGCCGGCGCCCGCCAACCTTGACCTGCTCATCGATCCGGCCCAGGTAGACGAGGTTTTCGTGGTCGCATAGGCGCACCAGATCGCCGGAGCGGTAGAACCGCCGACCCCCGACATCGACGAACGGCGAGGTCGCCCGGGTATCCGTGTCGCCGTCGGGATCGGTGTCGCTGTCGAGATAGCCGGCCGTCAGGCCCCGGTGATGGATCAGCAACTCGCCGGCGACACCGGGCGGGACCGGCTGCAGATACCGGTCGACCACCACCAACGTCACACCGGGAGCCGGGCGCCCGATCGGCACCTCGGCCTGGCGCTCGCCCAGGTCGCCCCCCACGCCCGTCCGCCCGTCCACGGGAACCTGATGGATCATGCAACCGACGACCGCCTCGGTCGGCCCGTATTCGTTGAAGATCCTCGCCTCGGGGTTGAAGGCGAGAAGCTGTCGGGCCAGCGCCGAGCCGAACGCCTCGCCGCCGACGATCAGGGTGCGGAGGCGATGCTCGGCGGGCAGCAGCCGAACGAGGATTTCGAGGTGTGACGGCGTGGCCTTCGCCCAGGTGATGTCGGTCTCGGCCGCCACGGCGGCCAGGCCGGTCACGCCTTCGTTATCGATCACCACGAGCCGCCCGCCGGTGAGCAGCGGCACGAACAGGGTGGTGATGGTCAAGTCGAAGGTGAGGGCGGTGAACAGCGGAGCCACGGGCGGACGGTCGGATTCGACGTAGGCGCCGGCGGCGAAGGCCAGATAGTCGCTCAGCCCCAGGTGGGTGATCGGCACGCCCTTGGGTTCGCCGGTGGATCCGGACGTGAACAGCAGATAGGCCTCGTCGTCCGGGGTGGTGGTGACCGGTTCGGCGCCGCCGTCGGATCCGGCAGCCAGATCGGTGAGGGCATCGACATCCGCTGACGAGACGACCACGGCAGAGCCCGCCCGTTCGATCAACCGCCGACGCCGTTCGGGCGGCTGTGACGGATCGAGCGGCACGAACGAACACCCTGCGGCCAGCGTGGCCATGATGACGACGACGGCCTCGGCCGACCGGGGCAGGTCGACGGCAACCCGGCTACCGGGCCTGGCCCCCTGCTCGGTCAGCCAGTGGGCGGTTCGACGGATCCAGGCTGCGAGTTCGCCGCCGGAGACGCTGCGCTCACCGTCGATCAGCGCCGTATCGGATCGGGCGTCGAGCGAGGCCAGGAGCCGTTCGATCACCGAGCCGTCGGCGCCGGGTCCGACATCGGGCGTCACGGTGTCCGTCAGCGCCGGCTCGCTCCCCCAGGCCACCAACACCTCACGTTCCGCCGGTGTCGGGAGGGCCAGGTTGGCGATCGGCCTGTCGGGCTCGGCGACCAGGTGACGCAAGCCGTTCAGGAAATGGTCGACAGCATGGGGACGGTGCTCGGGGTCGGCCTCCCGATGGGAGAGGTCGAGGGCGAAGCTGAACGTCTCGGATTCGCTCGCCGCATCCGTCGCGGCCTCGTCGACGGCCGGGCCGGCGGCGTAGCGGGTCATCTGCAGCCGCACGAGGTGGCTCTGGTCGATGGCTCCCGGATGGATCCAGCGGGTGGCGACCGGATGATCACCAAACCGGCTCTGCTGGGCCCGGGGAATGATGTTGACCACAGCACTGAAATCGGCGGCCGGGCTCGTGCCGGGTACGGCGTGGCGCATGGTGT
>JBFHME010000107.1:0-11775 GCA_041594435.1 Acidimicrobiales bacterium | reverse complement strand
CCTGGCCGGTGCCGACGAGTGGCGTGGCGGCGACGGTCCGCTCATCCTGGAACGGGGACCGGCCTCCTCGCCGCTGTTCCAGGCCTGGTTGGAGGCCGGTCCACAGGCCGGGTTCAACCGAACCTCCGACGTCAACGGCTACCGCCAAGAGGGTTTCGCCGCCTTCGACAAGAACGTGCATCGCGGGCGCCGGTTGAGCGCCGCCCGGGCCTACCTCCATCCGGTGATGGACCGCCCGAACCTCGATGTGGTGACCCGGGCGCTGACCACGAAGATCGACTTCGACGGCAACCGAGCCGTCGGCGTCACCTACCGACACCGCCGTCGCACCCACTCGGTCGGAGCGGCCAACATCGTGTGCTGCGGTGGCGCCTTCAACACCCCGCAACTCCTTCAGCTTTCCGGTGTCGGTGACCCCGACCATCTGCGATCGGTCGACATCGACGCCGTGGCCGCCGTGCCGGGCGTCGGGGAGAACCTCAAGGACCACCTGGAGGTCTACATCCAGTTCGCCTGCACCGAACCGGTGTCGATGCAGCCGCATCTCGCCGACTGGCGAAAACCATGGATCGGGCTGCAGTGGCTGGCCCGCCGGGGCCCGGCGGCCACCAACCATTTCGAGGCCGGCGCCTTTGTCCGCAGCAACCCCGACGAGGCCTACCCGAACCTGATGTTCCATTTCCTGCCCATCGCCATCCGCTACGACGGAACCGCTCCGACGGCAGGCCACGGCTACCAGGTCCACGTCGGACCCATGTACTCCGATTCGCGTGGCACGGTGAAGATCCGGTCGACCGACCCGACCGACAAACCGGCGATCCTGTTCAACTACCTGTCGACCGAACGGGACCGGCGGGAGTGGATCGAAGCCGTGCAGGTGACCCGCACGATCCTCAATCAGCCGGCGTTCGCTCCCTACAACGGCGGCGAGATCTCCCCCGGGCCTTCCGTCGAGAGCGATTCCGAGATCATGGACTGGGTCGCCCGCGATGCCGAAACGGCTCTGCATCCGTCGTGCACCGCCCGTATGGGCACCGACGACTTGGCGGTGGTCGACCCGGCCACGATGGCCGTCCACAACACATCGAACCTCCACGTGGTCGACGCCTCGGTCATGCCCGAGATCACGAACGGGAACATCTACGCACCGACCATGATGATCGCCGAGAAGGCATCGGATCTGCTGCTCGGCAACACACCACTGCCGCCGGAACAGGTGGAGGTTCACCAGGGTGGTTGACACCGGGGGCGTGATCGTGGTGGCGGGCGCCGCCGGTGGCATCGGCCGGGCCGTTGTCGCCACGTGCCTCGAGGAATCGGCCGCCGTGGTGGCACTCGTCCACCGACCGTCGGAAGGACCGCCGGGGTCGGTTCCCGAATTCGCCGTTGACATCACGGATCGGGCGGCGCTCTCCTCGGTGATCGACCGGGTCGCCACCGACATCGGACCGATCGCCGGGTTGGTCAACACCGTGGCGGTGCAGGACATCGGCCGTCTCGGCGACCTGGGCGAGGCCGAGTGGGAGGCGACGATGGCGGTCAACCTCACCGGCGCCCATCACCTCACACAGGTGGTGGCCCGGAAGATGGCCCGGTCGACACCCGGCGCCGGCGCCATCGTGCACATCGCCTCGATCGAAGGGCATCGTCCCGCCGCGGCCCACGGCCACTATGCGGCGTCGAAGGCTGCGCTCATCACCTATGTGAAGGCGGCCGCCGCCGAATTGGGGCCGGTCGGCATTCGGGTCAACTCGGTGTCGCCGGGTCTGTGCAGCCGCCCCGGCATCGAGGTCGACTGGCCGGACGGCGTCGAGCGCTGGCTGTCGACCGCCCCGCTCGCCCGGTTGATCGCGCCGGAAGATGTCGCCCGGGCCTGCTGGTTTCTGATCTCGGACCAATCCGCCGCCATCACCGGCGTCGACCTTGTCGTCGACGCGGGCGTGATGGCCACGGCAGGCTGGTAGAAGGAATGCCAGGAAAGTAGGCCAATGCTGAAGTCTCGAACCCTCTCGACCGCCTGGAACGATCTCGACCCTGGGCCGCTCGATCTGACCGATCCGGTGCACGCCTGTTGTCATGGCTCCCGGCTTCTCGGTCGGGAGCCGTCGTTCGTACTCCACGGGGGCGGGAACACCTCGGTCAAACACCGGTGGGACGACCTCACCGGGCGGGCGGTCGACGCGCTGTACGTGAAGGGTTCCGGTTGGGACCTGGCGACGATCGAACCGGCGGGATTCGCTCCGCTGCGTTTGAGCCGGCTCCACGAACTCCTCGATCTGGATCGCCTTCCCGACACCGACATGGCCAGGGAGCTGGCGGCCGCCAAACTCGATCCGGGCGCTCCTCAGCCTTCGGTCGAGGCCCTCCTCCACGCGTTCCTCCCGCACCCCGCCGTGCAACACTCCCACGCCGATGCCATCGTGGCCATGACCAACACCGCAAACGGGGAGGCCAACTGCCGGGAGATCTATGGTGACGACGTGGTCGTCATCCCGT
Organism: Acidimicrobiales bacterium; assembly: GCA_041594435.1. GTDB lineage: Bacteria > Actinomycetota > Acidimicrobiia > Acidimicrobiales > SZUA-35 > JAHELU01. The sequence continues at coordinate 9,279 of JBFHME010000107.1, read as the reverse complement.
ATGTCATGCCGGGATTCGATCTGGCCCGCAAGGTCCGGGAGTTGTGGCCCGACCAGGCCCACGATCACACCGTCGGCATGGTGCTGCTCAACCATGGCCTGTTCACCTTCGGATCCGACACCGCACAGGCCCTGGCTCGCCATGTCGAGTTGATCGAGCGATGCGAACAGTGGCTCCGGGAGCAACACGCGGCGCCGTCGGCATCCCCGCCGGCACCGGTGCTCTCGGTGGATCGGGTCGACATCTGCCGGCTCAGAGCCGACGTCTCGGCGGCCGCCGATCGACCGCTGATCACCACCGTCCATCAGGGCCCCGACGTGGCCGGGCTGCTCGGTCGAGCCGACTGGACCGACCTGTCGCGGCGGGGTCCGCTCACGCCGGATCATGTTCTGCGAACCAAACGGCTGCCGCAGGTGGGTCGCGACGTCGCGGCCTACGTGGCCGACTACCGGCGCTATTTCGACCACAACGAGTCGCGGACCCGAGGCGGGGCCACAGACGACGGCACCGGGGGCGGCCCGAGGGAGTTGACGATGCTCGATCCGGCACCCCGGGTCGTGCTGGATCCGCAGTTCGGCATGCTGTCGGTCGGTCGGACCCGGGCCGAGTCCGACATCGTCGCCGACATCTACCACCACACGATCGACGTCATCACCACGGTGGAGGACGATCTCGGCGGCTATGTGGCCCTCGACGAGGCCGACATCTTCGACTGTGAGTACTGGGATCTCGAACAGGCGAAGTTGCGCCGGCAGGGGGCGCCGCCCCCGCTGGCCGGACGGGTGGCCGTGGTGACCGGCGCCGCGTCCGGCATCGGGCGGGCGTGCGCCGCCGACCTGCTCGCTCAGGGAGCGGCCGTTGTCGGGCTCGACGTGGCCGACGACATCACCGCCGCCTTCGATCACGAAGCCTGGCTCGGTCGCCACGTCGACGTCACCGATGCGGACGCCGTCGATGAGGCACTCGACGACGCCGTGGTCGCCTTCGGCGGTGTCGACATCGTGGTCGTGTGCGCCGGCGTCTTCGCCGCGTCGCTCCCGATACGTGAGCTCGACGGCGCAACCTGGAGCCGCACCCAGGCGGTCAACGTCGACTCCGTGGTCACGCTGTTCAACAAGGTTCATCCGCTCCTGCAACTGTCGCCGGTCGGTGGACGGGTCGTGGTGATCGGATCGAAGAACGTTGCCGCCCCCGGCCGTGGGGCCGCCGCCTACTCGGCCTCCAAGGCCGCGTTGACCCAGCTGGCCCGGGTCGCCGCCCTGGAATGGGCCGGTGACGGTATCCGGGTCAACATCGTGCACCCGGACGCCGTGTTCGACACGGGCTTGTGGTCCGACGAGCTCGTTGCCGAGCGGGCCGAAAGTTATGGGATGACGGCGGACGAATACAAACGGCGGAACCTCCTGGGAACCGAGGTCACGTCGGCCACCGTGGCCTCCGTCGTCACGTCGCTGTGCGGTCCGGCGTTTGCCGCCACGACGGGAGCCCAGATACCGATAGACGGCGGCAGCGAACGGGTCGTCTGACCCGTCAAGGAGACCGACGAACCATGCAGACCATTGTCTGGAGCGATGATGCGGTCGATCTGATCGACCAGACGAAACTTCCTCACGAGTTGACCGTGTTCCGGGCCCGATCGGTCGCCGAGCTGGTCGACGCCATCAAGCGACTGGTGGTGCGGGGCGCACCGGCGATCGGCGTGGCCGGCGCCTACGGGGTGGTGCTGGCCATGGGGGAAGCCGACCCGCTCGCCGAACCGGCGGCTTTCCGACAGCTCGTCGAACAGCTCCGCGGCGCCCGTCCCACCGCGGTGAATCTGGCGGTTCGAGTCGACGAGGTGCTCGGTGTGGTCGCAGATGGCCGATCCGCGGCCCTGGCGGCCGCCCACCGGATCAGGCAGGAGGAGATCCGGTCGTCGACGGCGATGGGGGAGCGGGGCGCCGATCTCGTCGTCGATCTCGTCTCGCGCCGGCCCGTCCGGGCCATGACGATCTGCAACACCGGCGGTCTCGCCACCGTCGAGCGTGGTACCGCCCTCGCCGTCATCCAGACGCTGCACGAACGTGGCGACCTGGAGATCGCGTATCCACTCGAAACCCGGCCGCTCCTGCAGGGTGCCCGCCTGACGACCTGGGAACTCGGGCGGATGGGCGCCCCGTACCGCCTGGTGGTGGACTCGGCCGGCCCGGCGTTGATCGGGCGCGGGTTGGTCGACGTGGTGGTCGCCGGAGCCGATCGGGTCGCGGCCAACGGCGATTCGGCCAACAAGATCGGCACGTTCTCGTTGGCACTGGCCGCTCGCCACGTCGGGATCCCCTTCCTCATCGTGGCTCCGGAGTCCACCGTCGACGGCGGAACGGCCGGTGGGGCGGACATCGAGATCGAGCTTCGAGCCGAGGCCGAGGTAACCGGCTTCGGCGACGTGCGGTTCGCTCCCGCCGACGCCACTGCGTTGAACCCCGCCTTCGACGTGACCCCCGCGTCACTCATCACCGCCATCGTCACCGACCGCCGGGTCGTACACTGCGGGAACGGCGAGCGTCCCGAATGATCAATCCGTCGGACGCGCTTGACGCCGAAACCGTCAAACGGATACTCGGCCTCGAGCCCTTGGCCAACGAAGGGGGCTGGTGGCGTCAGGTCTGGTACGACGTCCATTCGAGCGCCATCTACTACCTGTTGACCCCCGACGACTTCTCCGCTCTGCACCGCCTTCCCGGACCGGAGATCTACCACCACTATCTCGGCGCACCCGTCGAGCTTGTCACGCTGCATCCGGATGACGGGATTCGGCGGCGGATACTCGGACCCGATCTGCGTGCCGGCGAGCGTCCCGCGGCCGTCGTCGAGGCCGGCCGCTGGCAGGGGAGCCGCACCATGGGGCTGTGGAGCCTGGTCGGCACCACGATGGCTCCTCGCTTCGACATCGATGAGTTCGAGCTCGGTGACCGTGACGTTCTCCGACAGCGGTTCCCCGATGCGACAGACCTCATCGACAACCTGACCCGCGCCTGAGCCGGTTGCAGCCGGTCCGACGAAAAGGCGCGACCCCACGTGCGAATCGGTGAGAAACGAGCGTATGTTGTCGAAGATACGACAGGCTTCTCGGGATCGGTCCGCCCATAGAGGCGCCAAACGGCCTAATCTTTGCCGCCGTGAGCGCGTATGTCACCGAGGAGTTCACTTCGACCGAGCAAGACGTCCTCCGGCGTTATTTCACCAACCTCGATCGCCCGGTCTTTGCCCTGGTCAATCTGCCGGAGGTGGTCAAGGGAGCCCTGTTCGCCCGGTACTCCCGTTCGCCGAAAAGCCTTCGTCGACTCTTTCTCGACGAGTTCGTCGGCGAGCTCGACATCGAGGGTGACGCCTCGATCGACGCCACGGTCGGTCTCGCCCAGGCCGAACGTCTCTACGACCGCATCTTCTTCGAATACGGCGACGACTCCGTCGCCCAGCTCGGGGGCATTCACCTGGCTTGCGAGCAGGCGTCGAACCTGCTGACGAAGATCCTCGAGTGGGGTCGCCTCGCCGCCTACCTGGAACAATCGACGCGCTACATCGCCTACGACGCCCGAGCCAACGGTCGGTACCGCTACTTCCGCGACCCCGATGTCTTGAGTTCCGACCTGGGCGCCCGCTACATCGGCGACATGGATCGTCTGTTCGAGATCTACAGCGGGCTGATACCGGTGATGACCGATCACCTGCGCCGGACCACTCCGAAGTCGCCGTCCGATAGCGACTTCGTCTACCGGTCCGCCATCAAGGCCAAGGCCCTCGACGCCATCCGCGGCATCCTGCCGGCCGCCGCTCAATCGAACGTCGGCATCTACGCCACCGGGCAGAGCTATGAACAGATGCTCCTCCGCATGCGGGCCGATCCGCTGCCGGAGGCCCGGTCCTACGCCGACATGATGCTCGAGGAACTCCGCAAGGTCATCCCCTCGTTCGTCAAGCGGGTCGATCTCGCCGATCGCGGTCAGGTCACCTCCCGGTATTTGGAGGACAACCGGGCGGCGATGGAAGCGTTGACGGCGGAGCTACTCGGCGATCCGGAGGTCCACGACGACGACGAGCGGGTCGAACTGATCGATTTCGACCCCGACGCCGAGGTCAAGCTGGTGGCGTCGATGCTCTACCCCTACAGTCACCTGGCCGAGGCCGACATCGAGGCGAAGGTCCGGGCGATGTCGACCGATGAACGGCTCCGGGTGATCCGGACCTACAACGGTGATCGAACCAATCGTCGCCACCGGCCCGGCCGGGCGCTGGAACGACCGTTCTACCGATTCGACATCCTGGCCGACTACGGAGCGTTCCGGGATCTGCAACGCCACCGCATGTTGACGGTTGAGTGGCAGAAGCTCAACCCCCGCCACGGCTACACACGGCCACCGCTCGTTGACGAGGTCGGGGCGACCGATCGGTTCGACGATGCCATGGAACGTTCGGCCGGACTGTACGAGGCCCTCCACGAACGGGGATTCGAGGCGCAGGCGTCATACGCCGTCTCGCTCGCCTACCGGCTGCGGTTCAACCTCAATGTGAATGCCCGCTCGGCGATGCACACCATCGAACTCCGGTCGATCCCGCAGGGGCATCCCGCATACCGCTCGGTGGCTCAGAAGATGCACAAACTCATCGCCGAAGAAGCAGGCCACCACGCAATTGCGGCTATGATGTCGTTTGTCAACCACTCCTCTGAGGCGGAGCTAGAGCGGTTGGAAGCAGAAAGACGGGCAGAAGCGAAGCGGACGGGTAGCGCCGTTCAGTCGTAATGCCCTGAGCTCGGTGGGAGCTCACGGTCTTTTGCAGGAGGGCCGATGCCCCGGAAAAACCCCGAACACTCGCCTCGTCGTCCAGCCGGCTCCGCCGCTGTCTTCGGAGCATTCAAGCTGGCGGTGGCGATGCTGGCTTTCATCGTCATGACGCCGTCGGTCGCCGCTGCCCACACCGATTACGTGGTGCAACCCGGCGACAGCCTGTCCGTGATCGCCCAACAGCACGGCGTTTCACTGTCGGTGCTGGTCGCCGACAACGGAATCTCGAACCTCCATCTGATCCGGGTGGGCCAGGTTCTCCGCATTCCAGACGGTGGAACGACAACCTATGTGGTCAAGGCGGGTGACACGCTGAGCGAGATCGCGGCGGCAGCCGGAGTCTCGACCAGGGCGCTGGTCAACGTCAACGGGATCGGCAACGCCAACTTCGTCCGAATCGGTCAGAGGCTGACGATTCCCGCCGGTTCCCGGGTGGTGTCGGCCGACCCGGCGGCAGGCTACACCAGGCTGCCATCCAAGCTGCGGGCCAACCCCAGCCGTCTGAGCTTGATTCCCTCGTTCGAGCGGTGGTCGAATCATTACGGCGTGCCGACCGATCTGGTCATGGCCGTCGCCTACCGGGAGTCCGGGTGGCAGACCACGGCGGTCAGCCCCAAGGGTGCCATCGGTGTCGGCCAGATCATGCCCCGTACGGCAGACTGGATCGCCGGCGAACTCATACAGATTCCCGAGCTCGATCCGTACAATCCGGATGACAACATCCGCATGTCGGCTCGCTTCCTGGCCTGGCTGTTGGGCTATATGGGCTCTGTCGACGCCGCGCTGGCCGGCTACTATCAGGGCCCTGGGTCGGTGGCTGCCCGGGGTTACTACGACGACACGCAGGCCTACATCGAGAACATCGGTCAGATACGCCACATGTTCACCAAGGGCTGAGCAACCAAGGCCGGTCGCCCGCGTCAGAGCCGAGCAGGAAATTTGGTCGGTGTCCGGCGCGCGCCCCGCCGACGTGGAATGATGGCTCGGAGATTTCCCGGTCGCCACCATCTCACGGGGGAATGCCGGATGGAAATCGGGAGTTTGCAAAAAAGAATGTTCACAGCAGTAGAAACGGCGGAATGTGAGGCTAGAGTCCGGCCGTCCTGCTCTTGTCAGTTGTGAGGCACCATCGATGATTGACGACCTTGATGACGAACTGGAAGAGAACGACGACTTCGACGACGGCGACGTCGAGGACGACGATCTCGACGATGATGATCTGGACGATGAGGACCTCGACATCGACGACGAGGACCTCGAGATCGAGGACGACGATCTCGAAGAGGACCTCGATGAGGACCTCGACGTCTTGGACGAGGACGAAGAGGATGACGAGGAGGAGGAGGAGACACGCCCGCGGGCCCGCAAGGTTTCCTCCGATGAAGACGACGAGGATGAGGACCTCGATCCCGACGACGTCGAAGCGGACCTCGATGCCATCCTCCGAGACCGACTTGCGGCCTCCGAAGACGACGATGAAGACGGCGAAGAGGGCACCCCGACCTCGTCCGGTGGCGGAGGACCGAGGGGCGAGGAGTTTCCCTGCCCCAGCTGTTTCCTTCTCGTCAACCGCAGCCAGGTGGCCAAGCAGGCCGAACCGAGCTGCCCGCACTGCGGTGAGCCCATCAGCCTCTCAGTCTGATCCTGGCGGCGGGCGCCTCGGGTGTGAAAGGGTAGACCATGACCGAGCAGGCCGATGACAATCCACTTGAACAACTCATCGAGCTGTTCGTGTACGCGCCGATCGGGATGTTGTACGAGTATCCCGAGGTGCTTCCCCGGCTGATCAAGAAGGGTCGCAGCCAAGTCCAATTGGCGAAGTTCTTCGGACAGATGGCGGCCAAACAGCGTGGTGCGTCCATCCCCGACCAGGTGATTCCGGGAGCGGGAACGGCCGGAGCCGCCGGTGCACAGGCTGCGGACGCCATGGCCAAGATGGCTGCCAGATTCATCACCGAACTCGGTTCACAGGTCGGCCTGGCGCCGTCGACACCGGGCTCGGAGCCGGCACCGACAGGCTCCGAGGCAACCGACCGGCCGTCGTCTGAATCGGGCGCCGACGATCCAACTCCCGCCGTCGACGACGGCGGCACGGAACCGGGCGTCACCGAATCGGCGGAGACCCCGCCGGCGCGGACCGCTCGGTTGCCGATCGCCGGCTACGACGATCTCACGGCCAAGGAGATCATCGGCCTTCTCGAGGATTTGACGCACGATCAGCTCGAGCGCGTCCGAGCCCACGAGTCGGGCAACCGGAACCGCAAGACGGTGGTGGCGAAGATCGACCGGCTGCTTTCGTGAACGAGTCCGCAGAGCCCGCAGCAACCGAGGCCACCGCCGAGTCATTTCGAACAGCAACGGCCGACGACATCGATCTGCTGGTTCGACTAGCGATCGATCATGCGTCCCGTATCGCCGATGATCGAGGGGCTGACCTGTTGCTCCGACGTGAACTGTCCTACACCGAGGACGAGCTCCGCCGGCGTCTGATGGCCGCGATCGACGAATCCGACTCGCTTCTCCTTGTTGGCACGTACGACGGTGTCGTCTTCGGCTATGCGTTGACCGTCTTCGAGCAGCTCGATGACGGTGGCCGTCTGGCCCGTGTCGAGCAGCTTGTGGTGGATCCCGACGCCCGCGGGGTCGGGATCGGCGAAACCGTCATGAACGCCGTCGTCGACGAAGCCCGTGCTCGGGGTTGTTTTGGCATCGACGCCTTGGCGCTGCCCGGCGACCGGGAGACGAAGAACTTCTTCGAGTCCTTCGGTCTCAAAGCGCGCCAGCTCGTGGTCCACCGGTCCCTGACGGACTCCTGACCCCCTCGACCCTGGTGGAAACGGCGACAGGACCGACCAACTCCGAATCTCCTCCGGCGTTGGCCGTTGGGGCCATCGTGATCGTGGACGACCATCTGCTTCTCGTCACCAGAGGCAATCCGCCCGCTCGGGGTAAGTGGACGGTCCCCGGCGGTCGCGTCGAACCGGGAGAGCTGATGGCCGAAGCTGTCGTCCGGGAGGTCGCCGAAGAAACCGGCCTGGCCGTCGACTGCGGTTCGCTCGTCGGCTGGGTCGAACGGATCGGCGCCGGATTCCACTTCGTCATCTTCGACTTCCTTGCCGTTCCGGTCGACGCCGCGGCCGTCAAGGGGCCGGCTGCCCTGAGGCTGACCGCCGGTGATGATGCCGGGGAGGCCCGGTGGATCCCGTTTGCCGAGCTCACGATGATGGATCTGGTTCCAGGCCTTCTCGACTTCCTGCACGAACACGGCATCCTCGACCGGGACTGAAAGTCTGAGCGGCGGATTGACCGGTCGAGTACCGTTACCGCAACGACCGGTGAATCGATCACTGGAGGTGACGTCATGGATCGGATCGAGCGGATCGACCGTGGCGCGGCGGCGCTCGACGGATGGCCCCATGGCCCCGGCGCGCCGGCACGGGCCACGCAGCAGGCGCTCCGCAAGGCCGATGACGCCGACGCCATCATCGTCGTCGAGGGCATCAGCGACCAGATGGCTCTCGAGACACTCGCCCGGCGACAGGGCCGTGATCTCGGCGGCGAACGGGTGGCCGTGCTACCGGTTGGGGGAGCCCAGGCGATGGGCGCCTACCTGCGCCGGTTCGGACCTCAGGGTGATCGGCGGCATCTCGCCGGTCTGTGCGACGCCGATGCCGCAGAACTCGTGCGCCGGACCCTGTGGTCGACAGGCGTCGGGAGGCCCACGGCCATCGCCGACATGGTCCACGTCGGCTTCCATGTCTGCGTGAAGGACCTCGAGGACGAGCTGATCCGAGCCGTCGGGATCGACACCGTCTTCGAGATCCTCGAACGCCAAGGCGAGCTTCGATCCTTCCGAACTCTCCAGAAACAGCCCGAGTGGCGAGGACGGTCCACCACATCCCAGCTCAGGCGGTTCATCGCCGCCAAGTCGAGGCGGAGCCTCCGCTACGCCGTTCTGCTCGTCGAGGCGATGGATCCCACCGCCGCACCCGACCCGCTCGAGGCCGTGCTGAACGACATCTGAGATCATCGGTTCCACCTGGTCCAGGGAGCATCTGGTCGCGCAACCAAGGAACGGATCCGTGTTGCAGCTATTCCTCTTCGGAGCCGGTGATGTTGGAATCGTCGCCGTCGGCTTCGGGTTCCGCGGCCGCTGTGGCTTGGGCCGAGGCCTCCTCGGCCTTGGGCTCCACCGCGGGGGTCTCCTCAACAGGAGCTTCCTCAGCCTTGGGCTCCTCGACGGGAGCTTCCTCGGCCTTGGGCTCCACCGCGGGGGTCTCCTCGACGGGAGCTTCCTCGGCCTTGGGCTCCACCGCGGGGGTCTCCTCAACAGGAGCTTCCTCGGCCTTGGGCTCCACCGCGGGGGTCTCCTCGGCTTTGGGCTCCTCCGCGGGAGTCGCCTCGGCCTTGGGCTTCTCCTCCTTGGGCTCCTCCGCAAGAGTCGCCTCGGCCTTGGGCT
>JBFHME010000106.1:0-12005 GCA_041594435.1 Acidimicrobiales bacterium | reverse complement strand
GTATCGACGTCTACGTCGACGGTCGCCCGTTCACGAGCGCCAACACCGACGGCAACGCGGCCTTCCAGCTCCTGCGTCTGCCCGAGTCGGTTCGGATCGACGGCTACCGCGGCGACCTCCTGGAGCAGTCCCGCCGGCTCGTCGATCGCGCCGGCGAACTCGTCGCCCCGTAGGGTCGTTCCGCCGCTCCATCTCGTTCTGGGGTTCCCCGGACCCGGAAGTGGGTCCCTCGAACACCAGAAAGGTCACGATTGGTGCCGAGGTCAGGCGGCGATCTCGAGCAGACGCCGTCGTTCGAGGACGATGGCCGAGATGTCGGCCGCCGTGGCCGCCGGTCTGACCGTGACCTCGTGCCAGGTGACCCGGATCGACACCCAGCCATGACGGGCCGCCAACCGATCACGGCGCCGATCCTCGGTCATGTCCTGGTCCCGTCGGTGCCAGCGTCGCCCGTCGGCTTCGAGCACGACCCGTAGCTCGGGATGAGCGAAGTCGACGATGCCGCGAATCCCGTCGTACCAGGGCGGCCGGTACTGCTGCTGGAAACCGTCGATGCCGGAGTCACGCAGGAGGAGGCCGGTGGCCCGTTCGAGGGCCGAGTCGGGAACGGGCGCTCCATCGGTCATCCTCCGCAGTACCTTTCGGAGCGGGGCGATGCCGTTGACACCACGGCGGGCCACGGAATCGAAGCAGGCGATGAGCTCGTCGAGGCTCGGGCGCCGGTCACGGATCTGGGTCTGCACCAGGTGCTGAAGCCGGGACGGCCCGACCACTGCGGCCAGATCGACGATCGTCAACGCCGGCCCGGTGACCGGCAGCCCGTCGATGGTGACCAGGTCCTGCGGGGCGCTGGGGCGTCGGCGTCGGTGGATGCTCACGCCGTCGATGCGCCGGTTGGTGCCGTGTGGCACGGCGACGTGGACGGTCGAGGCATCGATCGCCGGATCGACGGCGAAGTTCTGGAGCCGCCCGGCGGTGAAGCGCGACAGTTCGGCCTCGGGCAAGGCGACGATCGCGTGGTGAAGGGGCGTGCGCTCACCGGCGAGACCGTCGACGATGTAGACCCCACGGACGGTTGGCCTCAGCACACCGGCCTCGATCCGTCGACCGAGGGACGAACTCGTGACCCCTGCCGCCAACAACTCGAATCGAAGGCACACGCCTGCTCGCTGCGCGGCCAGGTTCATGATGATCGCATCGCATTCAACCGCACCCGCCATGACCGCCATGATGCCGATGGGCTGTGACAGCCTCCCAGCCTCCTCCACCCATCTCGATTCTGGGGTTCGGAGAACCCGGAACTGGGCTCGCGGAACCCCGGAAACCGGGGAGGGGCGGGTTGCAGGGCGCGGACCGGAAGGAGGGGGCTACTCGACGACGACCTCGAAGCCGTCGACGCGGGGTTCGGAGTCGATCAGGTCGGCCGGGAACCCGGGCGCCCGGAAGCTGACGCCCAGGTCGTCCTCCCAGCGCTGCACCACCCGGGGGCTGAGCGCCCGGGCACCGTAACGTTCCTTGGCGTCGGCGAACGCGGCCCGGACCACCGGCCCGAGTTCCAGTTCGACGCCGTTGGCACGGGCCACGTCGAGAAACAGGTCGGTGTCCTTCTCGACGAGGTCCATGGTGAAGTTGATGTCGTAGCTGCCGTTACAGATGAGCTGGCCCTCGGTTTCGTGGGAAAACGAGTTGCCCGACGAGATGGCGATGGCATGGTAGGTGGTGGCCATGTCGAGCCCGGCCTTGGCGGCGACGGCGAAGGCCTCACCGGTGGCGGCCAGGTGGATGGCGGCCAGATAGTTGGTGACGACCTTGAGCACGGACGCCGAACCCCACTCGCCGGTGTGGAGGATCTTGCGGCCGAGGATCGTGAGCAGCGGCAGACCCCGGTCGAAGGCCTCCCTCGGGCCACCGGCAAAGATCGAGATGTTGCCGGTGGCCGCCCGATGGCAGCCGCCGGAGACCGGGCACTCCAGCAACGTGACTCCGCGCTCGGCCGCGGCTGCGCCAAGACGCTTGACCTCGGCTGCGTCGGTGGTCGACATCTCCATCCACAGCGTCCCCTCCCGCATGTGCGGGAGCATCGCCTCGACCACCGACGCGCAGATGGCGGGCGAGGGCAGGCAGGTGATCACCACATCACACTTCGGGGCCAGCTCTTCGGGTGTCGCGGCCGAGGAGGCCCCTCGCCCGGTGAACCGGGCGACCGCCTCGGGGTCCAGGTCGCAGACCACGAGGTCGGTCCCCTGATCGAGCAGTGAGCCGGCCAGTTTGGAGCCGACATTGCCCAGTCCGATGAAGCCAACGATCATGTGATGACACTCCTGGTTGCTCGGGGCACGATCGCTCGATCAGTGCCGACGCCGGTATTCGCTTGCCGCGGGTTCGCCCAGTGCTGCGATGTCGGCGGCCACGCGTTGGTCCCGAACCGCTCGACGAGGATGATGGAAGCCCTCGCCGGCCACCGGTTCGCCGGGGAAGCCCACGATGTAGCGGGCCAGGCGTTGGGCGTGTGGCGTGAGGGTCCTCCACGTGTCGTACGACATCGACCGCTGCAACGCTTCACTGCGGAACCAGGGTGCGAAGTACTCGACGTTCGGCATCGCCCGCACCTCCCGGGACAGGTTCGGCGTGCCGCCGTGCCAGCATCGTGCGTCGCGGATGATGGCCGACCCGGCGGGCAGCGGGCACACCGTGGAGAACCGCATCCACTCCGGCTCGTCGGCCAGGGCGGGAATCGGCGCCCTCGAACGGTGTGTGCCGGGAATCTGGCGGATCGGGCCGTTCTCCGGTGTGAGATCGACGAGCGGGAAGTTGATGTGGACCACCGGTACCGGCAGGTCGCGAACCGACACGCCTCCGACCGGGTCGTGCAGCTCGGTCCACACGTTGTCGGAGTGGAGGCCCTGATACTCGATGGCGCCCGGGAACGCGATGTCACCGCCGCAGCCGTACACGATGTAGTCGGCCGAACCGAAGATGGCGGTCAGGATCGGGGTGGTGGTCGGCATGTCGATGAGTTCGCACCATTCGGGCCGGTGGAACAGGTGCCGGGACGCCGACGTGCCGCCGAACGAATAGCGATGCGGGAGTCCACCGGCCCCGCCGCCCACCGAGGCTTCGGGGTCGGCCTCGACGAGCTGCTCGATGACGTCGGCCGCGGCGTCCCGCAACCGCTCGAGCTGTTCGGGCGGCACGGCGTCGCTCACGGCCACGAAGCCGTCGCGGTGGAACAGGGTCGCCGCTCGCTCGACGTCGCCGGGCTCGCACACCTCGAGTCCACGGATGCCGTTTCGCTCCCACAGGCGCGCCCGCAGGGCCGATACATCGGGGTCGTCGTGGCGGCGGGTCCAGTTGGCGCAGCGCGGGTCGCCGGCCACCAGGTTGCGGTGCTCCGGTGTGGTCTCGATGTCGACGTCGCCGACGGGCGTGTCGAGGCCCAGCGGGTTGTCGTTGGTGGCGTTCGTCGCGACCCTTCGATTGTGGAGACCGTTCGGTGGCACCGATTCGTTCCATCCGAGCCCGGCGAGTCTGCTCGCTTTCACACATCCTCCATGGCGATCGGGTTTCACGGCGATCGAGCCGGTGCATCAAACGGTACTGCCGAAGGCGATGGTGTTGGACACCGACCGGTCAGGTTTCCACGGCGTTGTTCAGACTGCTTTCCAGGGTGCTTGCCACGGTGCGAACCGTCCGAGCGACCGGGTCGACCTCGACGGTGTCCCGGGCTCATGGACGATTCGCCAAGCGTTGAGAGCCCGTTCGCTCGTCCACCGGCCGCGCAAACCACGCCGCTCCAGCGCTCACCGTATGCTGGAGCAATGGGTCCCACTTCGCTGGAAGCATCCGCCGTCGAGTCGGCCGAACCGGCCACCGACGTGGCGGCAACCACCACCCCCGATCCCGAGAAGCTGATCGAAACCATCCGGCAGAGCGTGATCGGTGGCGACGACGTGGTGAGCGGCCCGTTCGGGCCCCGCCCGGTCGTCTACGCCGACTACACCGCATCGGGTCGGGCGCTGTCGTTCATCGAGGACTATCTGCGGGAGGCGGTGCTTCCCCTCTACGCCAACACCCACACCGAGTCCTCCGGCACCGGGTTGCAGACCACGCGGTTCCGGGATGAGGCCCGGGAGATCATTCGTCGCTGCGTCGGCGCCACCGACGAACATGCGGTGCTTTTCTGCGGTTCCGGATCGACCTATGCGATCGCCAAAATCATCGGGGTGCTGGGGCTGTCGATCCCCTCGGCGCTCGACGATCGGTACCACTTCAGCGGGCAGATCCCGGCCGACGAACGACCGGTGGTGTTCATCGGTCCGTTCGAGCACCACTCCAACGAGCTGCCGTGGCGGGAGTCGATCGCCGATGTCGTCACCATCAACGAGGACGCCGACGGGCACATCGACCTCGCCCACCTCGAGGCCGAGCTCCGTCGCCACAAGGATCGGCCGCTGCTGATCGGTTCGTTCTCCGCTGCCTCCAACGTCACCGGTATCATCACCGACTGCGCTGCGGTCTCCGCGCTGCTCCACCGCTACGGGGCCTACGCCTTCTGGGATTTCGCCGCCGCCGCCCCGTACGTCGACATCGACATGGGCGGCTCCGGAGAAGCAGTCGAGCACGGCACCGGCACCCACTACGACGCGGTGTTCATCTCGCCCCACAAACTGATCGGCGGGCCTGGAACCCCCGGACTGTTGATCGCCCGCAAGGCCCTGTTCGCCAACCGGGTTCCGGTGGTGCCCGGCGGCGGCACGGTGGCCTACGTCAACCCCACCGAGCACGACTACCTCACCGACATCGAACATCGGGAGGAGGGCGGCACCCCGGCCATCGTCGAGTCGATCCGGGCCGGCCTGGTGTTCCAGTTGAAGGAGGCGGTCGGCGTCGAAACCATCAGGCAGCGGGAGGAGAGCTTCGTCCGCCGGGCCATAGACCGCTGGTCACGGCATCCGAACATCCAGATCCTCGGCAGCAAGGATGCCGAGCGGTTGAGCATCGTGTCGTTCGTCGTGCGCGCGGCCGATGCCACCGGCTTCCCGTACCTGCACCATAATCTCGTCGTCGGCATCCTCAACGACCTGTTCGGCATCCAGTCCCGCGGCGGGTGCTCGTGCGCCGGTCCGTACGGGCATCGGCTGCTCGGGATCGACCTCGACCGATCACACGCTTTCGAACGGGAGATCAACGAGGGCTGTGAAGGCATCAAACCGGGTTGGGTGCGGGTCAACTTCAACTACTTCATCGACGAAGACACCTTCGAGTACATCCTGGCCGCTGTGGAGGCCGTGGCGTCACACGGCCACCGTCTCGTCAACTGTTACGACTTCGAACCGGCCACCGGTCTGTGGCACCACCACAACGGGCCGACCACGCCGCCGATGAGCCTGCATCAGGTCAGCTATGTCGCCGGCACGATGAGCCACGCCGACCACCGGGTCCAGGCGACCTCGAAGAGCCTGGCCGACTTCCTGGCCGAGGGCGAGCAGCAGATGCTGTCGGCCTCGTGCGACGCCCATCCCGAGCGCATCCAGGATCTGAGCGACGACTTCGAGTCGCTCCGCTGGTTCCCGGTCTGACCGTCAGGGTCCCGGGAGAGCGCTCAGCTCCAGCTGCTTCCGGACCAGGTGGCCCCCGACCAGGTGGCGCCGGACCAGGTGGACCCTGACCAGGTTGTCCCTGACCAGGTGGCCCCCGACCAGGTTGATCCTGACCAGGTGGACCCTGACCAGGTTGTCCCTGACCAGGTGGCGCCCGACCACGTCCCGCCGGACCAGGTTGACCCCGACCAGGTTGACCCCGACCAGGTGGCGCCCGACCACGTCCCGCCGGACCAGGAGTTGTCACCGTTGACGTAGGTCTGGTCGCTCCAGGCCGTCCCGGCTGCGGAGGCGGGCGCCCACACAGGTGCGTTCCAGTCGCCGCCGAAGGCGGTCATTTCGCCCTGGAGATAGTCGCCTTCGGTCCCGACGTGGTAGCTGCCGCGTGCAGCGTCCAGGCTTCCGAGCCCGGTGGTGGGAGCGTGGGTCTGGGTGGCCTGGGCACCAGGCGTCGGGGCGGAGACGGCGGCGGCCAGATTGAGGAGGCCATGGCCTTGCACCTCGACCCGCTGACCGATGTTGGTCGCGGTACTCGTGAGCAGGTACTTGACCTGGTCGGGGCTGAGGTCGGGGCGCTGCTCGAGAAGGAGCGCCGCAGCTCCCGCCGTGGCGGCGGCTGCCTGGCTTGTGCCTGTACCTCGCAGGTACAGGTCCCCGTTGTTGGTCTCGCAGACCGCACTGGGGTGAGAGTTGACAAGGTATGACCCGCCGACTCCGGCGCTCATGATGTGCGTTCCGGGTGCCACGAGGTCGGGGTTGCGGACACCGTCGCCGGTCGAGGACGACGCCGGGACCCTCCAGCCGTTGCTCGGCGTCTGCTGTGCGTTGCCGACCGCGATCACGTAGGGGTTGATGGCGGGGTTGCCCACCCGGGCGATGCCTCGGCCGTCGTTGCCTCCCGCGACGACCACGACGATGCCGTGGTTCCAAGCCGACTGGACGGCGTGGGCGAGCGGGTCGAGCCGGTAGTCCTGCGCAGAGTCGGTGGCGTAGGCCAGGCTGATCACCCGGATGTTGTTGCCGTTGAGATCCCGATTCTGAACCACCCAGTCAATGGCGGCGATCACCTGGGACACATCGACGGTGCCATCACCGGCGCCGACCTTCACGTTCACAATGTGCGCACCCTGGGCGACACCGTCGCCCGACGCCGAGTTGTTGGCGGCGATGATCGCAGCCATGTTCGTGCCGTGTCCGTGCAGGTCACGATGGCGGAGCGGGTCCTCCAAAGCGTCGAACGAGAAATCGGGGCCGTCGACGACGGTGTTGTTTCCCTCCAAGCCTCCGACACGGTTCACGCCCGTATCGATCACCGCGACACCAACTCCACCACCACTCAGCCCGTACTGGTTCAAGGCCACATCGGCGCCGATCGCGGTCCGCACGTCGTCCAGGGGCATGGTTGCGCCGTTTCGCAGCATGTCGCTACACGATTGGAAGCTGCTCGCAGAGTCCTCGCTGCGATTCGGCTTGGCGGCTGCCGCCGGGCTGATTCCGGCGGCAAGCATCATAACGGCGACGGCCAGCGCAGTCAGGGCTTGAAGCCAGATCACCCTCCGATACCAGGCGACTCCCATCCAGCTGACGGCTGCTGTTGTGGTCTGGGGTTGGGCTTGCATCTCGAACGCTCCGTTTTCCCGTGGAGTGCAAACGCCGGTTTCGCCACTGACTCCACCAGAGGCAAGGCGACCAGATTGGAGCCCCTGGGATCGACGTCTCGTTCACGTGATCTACTGCACGCAACATCGGGCCCGGCGCTCCGATCCTTGAGCCCCACAACGACGAAACAAGCCCCACGCCCCATGCGGAACGGGACCGGTCTGGGCGATCCAACCCAACCCCGACACCAGGCGGCGGGCTCTCGAATCGGTCGACGAGGCGCTTGGCCACCGGAGGAGCGAGCGCGGTCCCACCCGGGCCGCCCGCAGGAAACCGCTCAAGGAAACCGCTCAGGCGTTGCGCACGTTGGCCGCCTCGTCGAGACCGAGCTCCGCGATCGAGGTCTCCCGCATCGCGACCTTGCGGATCTTGCCGGTGACGGTCATCGGGAAGTCGTCGGTGACCCGCACGTAGCGGGGCACCTTGTAGTGGGCGATGGTGCCCCGACAGTACTCCTTGACCGCCTCGGCCACGGCGTCCGCCCCACCTTCACCGGCGGCGAGTGCCGCGAGGTCCGAGTCCTCCCGAAGCTGGACCCAGGCCATGATCTCCTCACCGTATTTGACATCGGGCACGCCGATCACCTGGACCTCCACGATGTCGGGATGACCGTAGAGGAACTCCTCGATCTCCCGGGGATACACGTTCTCCCCGCCTCGGATGATCATGTCCTTGATCCGGCCGATGATGTTGACGTAGCCATCCGCGTCCATGGTGGCCAGATCGCCGGTGTGCATCCAGCCCTCCTCGTCGATGGCCTCGGCGGTGCGCTTCGGGTCGTTCCAGTAGCCGAGCATCACCGAGTAGCCGCGGGTCATGAACTCGCCGCCCTCGCCGCGGGGCACGATCTCGCCGGTGTCGGGATCGACGATCTTGATCTCGACATGCGGATGCACCCGGCCCACGGTCGACACCCGATGTTCCAGCGAGTCCTCGGCCGACGTCTGGGTCGACACGGGCGAGGTCTCGGTCATTCCGTAGGCGATGGTGACCTCGTCCATGTTCATGCGGTTGACGACCTGCTTCATCACCTCGACCGGGCACGGTGATCCGGCCATGATGCCGGTGCGCAGGGTGGAGAGGTCGTAGTCGTCGAGGTCGGGTTCGCCGAGCTCGGCGATGAACATGGTGGGCACACCGTAGAGCGACGTGCAGCGCTCGGCCTGCACCGCCTCCAGCACGGCCTTGGGTTTGAACCCGGCCGACGGGATCACCACGGCCGCCCCATGGGTGGTGCAGGCCAGGTTGCCGAGCACCATCCCGAAACAGTGGTAGAACGGCACCGGGATGCAGACCCGGTCGGCGTCGGAATAGCCGCAGGCCTCTCCGATGAAGAACCCGTTGTTGAGGATGTTGCGGTGGCTGAGCGTCGCTCCCTTGGGAAAGCCGGTGGTGCCCGACGTGTACTGGATGTTGATCGGATCGTTCGGGTCGAGGGATGCGGTGCGGGCCTCGAGCGCCTCGTCGGAGATCGACGCGGCACCGGCCAGCAGGTCCGCCCAGTCGCCCGACGGCGGGTCACCGACCGGGAGATACACCACCCGCCTGCAGTCGACCCGATCCCATACCTCGGCGATCATCGCCGTGTAGTCGCTCGTCAGGTAGGAGGGCGCCGCCACCAGGAGCGAGACGCCCGACTGGTTGAGCACGTACTCCAGTTCGTTGACCCGGTAGGCCGGGTTGATGGTGACGAGCACCGCTCCGATCCTGGCGGTGGCGTACTGGAGGATGACCCACTCGGCGTAGTTGGGGCTCCAGATGCCTACCCGGTCGCCTTTCTCGACCCCGGCCGCCAGCAACGCCTTGGCCAGGTCGTCGACGGCGGCCGCGAACTCGCTGTAGGTGTAGCGCTGATCCTGTTCCACGGAGACGAGGGCGTCGTTCTCGGGCCAGGTCGCCACCGCGCGGGCCAGGTTGGCCGGGATCGTCTCGTCGAGGAGCGGGACGTCGGTGGGTCCGTGGTCGATCGACAGGGTGGGCGCTGATGACGGGCTCATACTCAGATTGTGGTCGCCGTGCCGAGGATACGCCAGTGCTCCATCCCGGCGAACTCCTCCAGCATGGCGTAGGGATAGTCGGGTAGACCGGGGGCGGAGACGGTGGTGAGGCGGTCGATCTCGTCGGTGCTGAGCGTGACGTCGGCTGCGCCGAGGTTGTCGTCGAGCTGTTCGAGTGTGCGGGCTCCGAGGAGGACGGAACTCACCGTCGGTCGGGTCAGCAGCCACGCAATGGCGACCTGGCCGGGCGAACAGCCGCGGTCGCCGGCGATGGCCGACGCAGCGTCGACGATGGTCCACGTGCGGTCGGTGTTGCGTTTGTCGTAGGCCTCGACGCCCCGGTTCGGGTCCTCACCCAAACGGGTTGCGCCGTCGGGCCGTCGGTCCTGCCGGTATTTCCCGGTCAGCCAGCCTCCACCGAGGGGCGACCAGGCCTGGCTGGTGATGCCGGTGTCGAGACAGTAGGGCAGCAGTTCGTGTTCGATGGTCCGGTCGAGCAGGTTGTACTGGAGTTGGATCACGTCGGGTCCGGTCAGCCCGGCCAGACGGGCCGTGGTGACGATCGTGCCGAACTGGTAGCCGGTCAGGTTCGACCAGCCGACCCGCCCGATCTTCCCGGCCGCCGCGAGATCGGTCAGCGTCTCCAGCGTTTCCGCCACGGGCGTTTCCTGATCCCAACCGTGGATGAAGTACAGATCGATGTGGTCGATGCCGAGCCTGTTCAGGCTGGCGTCGACGGCGGCTTCCAGCGCAGGGCGGGAGGCGCCGGCCATCCCGTCGGGCGGGGCGAAGCGCCCCTTGGTGGCGATGTGGACCGCGGCGGCGTCCGTTCCACGATCGGCACCGCCGTCCATACCACGGGCGGCCAGCCAGCGACCGATGATGCGCTCCGACTCACCGTCGCCGTAGACATCCGCGGTATCGATGAGGGTGCCGCCGACCTCGAGAAATCGATCGAGCTGGGCGAATGCGCCGGCCTCGTCGGTTTCGACGCCGAAGGTCATGGTGCCGAGTGCAAGTGGGTTGGATGAAGAAGCGTCATGTGGTGCCATGGATCCAGTCAACACCCTGGAATGCGCTTCAGGTCAAGGTTGGCCGCCGTATCCTGACGATCATGGACGCCCCAAACCGCACGCCGCCGGTCGACACGGGCCGTCGCCACCTCCGGCCTCCTTCCCGGTGGGCGAGTATCCGCCCTGCGCCGGGGAGCCGTCGGGTCACGTCGCAGCGCTCCCGCAACGAGGTCCGATGGTGACCGTCCGGCTCACCGATCACGAACAGGCGCTGCTCACCGGCTCCCGCGGCGACGGGGTGGCCATGGCCATGCGCCTGGTGGTTCGCCTGGCGGAAGCGATGCGGGCGCCGAGCTTGTTGCCGATCACCGGGGCTCACATCGACAGTTGCCTCTACCACGGTCGGTCCGGCCTCGACTTCGCGGACCGGCTCGTCAGCGGGGGCGCCCAGGTGGTCGTGCCGACCACCCTCAACGTGTCGAGTCTCGACCTGTTGCATCCTGAGTTGTTTCGGGGCGACGACGAGACTCGACGCGAAGCGCGGGCACTCATGGACTCGTACGTGGCCATGGGCTGCGAGCCGACATGGACGTGCGCTCCGTACCAGCGACCCGACGAGCTGCGACCGAGCCTCGGCGAGCACGTGGCCTGGGCCGAGTCGAACGCCATCGTCTTCGCCAACAGTGTGCTCGGCGCCCGCACCCACCGTTACAGCGACTTCATCGACATCGCCGCCGCAGTGACCGGCCGGGTACCCGACGCCGGATTGCACCGCGACGAGAACCGGGTCGCCACCACCGTCGTCGACGTGAGGGGGTTGCCGTCCGACCTGCTGGCGACCGACGCCGCCTACCCGGTCATCGGGTACCTGGTCGGCCGCCACTGCGGCTCGTCGATCCCGGCGATCATCGGGCTGGGAGACACGGTGACCGAATACAACCTGAAGGCCTTGGGCGCGGCGGCCGCGTCCTCGGGCAGCGTGGCCATGTTCCACGCCGTCGGCGTCACCCCGGAGGCCCCGACGCTCGAGGCGGCGTGCGCGGGGGTTGTGCCTTCGCCCGGTGACGAGCGCCGTCACGTCCGGATAACGGCCGCCGACTGCCGCCGGGCCCGCCGGGAGCTGAGCGCCACGGTCGAGTCCGGACGGTCTTTGGCCACCGTCAGCCTCGGCACCCCGCATTACTCGGTGGCCGAGATCGGTGTGCTGGCCGAGCTGCTGGTCGGGCGCCAGGTGCACCCCTCGGTCGACTTCTACGTGTCGACCGGACGGGAGGTTCTGACCGAGGCCGGGCTGCGGGGCTGGGTCGAACCACTCGAGGCTGCCGGTGTCACGTTCGTGACCGACACCTGCACCTATCTGACACCCATCGTTCGCAACACCCGGGGCCTGGCCATGACCGACTCGGCCAAGTGGGCCTACTACGCCCCGGGCAACATCGGTGTCGACGCGGTGTTCGGCAGCATCCGCGAGTGCGTCGATTCGGCGGTCGTCGGACGGGTGAGGCTCGACGACGAGCTGTGGTCGGGAGCGAGCGGGTGACGGCCCGGACGACCGTGACGCCGATGACCAGCGGGGAGGCCGCCGGCCCGGCCCTGGTGTTCGACGAGCCCGTCAGCCTGTGGGGCGGCGTCGATCCCGCCACCGGCGTCGTCGTCGATCGATTGCATCCTCAGCACGGGGTCTCGATCTCCGGGGCGGTCGTGTTCATGCCGTTCGGCCGGGGGTCGAGCTCGGC
>JBFHME010000105.1:0-12166 GCA_041594435.1 Acidimicrobiales bacterium | reverse complement strand
TCGAGATCGAGGGAACCGCCCGCCTTGATGACGGCGAACTCGAAGCTCTTGAACAGGGCGAGTGCGGTCAGGGCGGCAGATCCGACGGCGAAGCCCTTGGCGACGGCGGCAGTGGTGTTGCCCAGCGAATCGAGCGCATCGGTGACCTCACGGACCGACGGATCGAGTTCGGCCATCTCGGCGATGCCGCCGGCGTTGTCGGCGATCGGACCGTAGGCGTCGACGGAGACCACCACACCGGTGGTGGCCAGCATGCCGATGGCGGCCACCGCGATGCCGTAGATACCGCCGAAACCGACCGGCACGGCATCATTGGTGTCGGCCAGTTCCTTCAAGGTCATCTCGCCGCCCCAGAACGCGACGGCGACGCCGATGACCACGAGCACCACCGAGGCGGCGACCGAGACCATGCCGGCGGAGACGCCGCCGAGGATGGTGGTGGCCGGACCGGTCTCCGACTGCCCGGCGATCTTCTTGACCGGACCGTAGTGATCCGAGGTGAAGTATTCGGCCGACTTGCCGAGCGCCCAGCCGGCGATGAGGCCGCCGATGACCGCCAGGGCCAGACCGATCGGCGCTTCGAAGTTGTCACCGCCGAAGAGCCAGAAGGACAGGGCGAGCGTGCCCACGACGGTGATGGCCATGGCGATGTTGGTGCCCATGTGGAGGGCCCGGCTCAAGGCGGAGGAATCGGTCGAGTCACCGCCCTTCACGGTGAACGAGCCGATGATCGACGCGATCATGCCGACGAAGGCCACCGCCAGCGGGAACATCAGGAGGGGAACGTGGAGATCGGAGTCGATGGCATCGGCATTGATGTTCAGGGCGAACGCAGTCAAGGCGATGGGGGCGAGGATCGACCCGGCGTAGGACTCGAACAGGTCGGCGCCCATACCGGCGACGTCGCCGACATTATCACCGACGTTGTCGGCGATGGTGGCCGGATTGCGGGGATCGTCCTCGGGGATACCGGCCTCGACCTTGCCGACCAGGTCGGCACCGACATCGGCCGCCTTGGTGTAGATACCGCCACCCACGCGGGAGAACAGGGCGATCGACGAGGCACCGAGGCCGTAGGCGGTGATGATCTCGAAGGCGTCCGGGCCGGCGGTGCCGAGCACGAAAAGGATGTAGCAGGCGCTGACACCGAGCAGGGCCAGGCCGGCCACGCTGAAGCCCATGACGGCCCCGCCCCGGAAGGCGATGGGGAGCGCTTTGGCCGGTCCGTCCTTGGCCGCCTCTGTGGTGCGGGCGTTGGCCATCGTGGCCACGGTCATACCGGCGTAGCCGGCGGTGGCCGAGAGGACGGCACCCATGACGTAGCTGACGGCGGCCAGCGGATGAATGACGGCGGCGATCAGGGTGGCCATGATCACGACGAATCCCGACACCCAGGTGTACTCCTGGCGGAGAAAGGCCCTGGCGCCCTTCTGGATCTCGTTCATCAGGAAGACCATGCGGTCGTTGCCGGGGCTGGCCTTCTTCACGTCGGTGTAAAAGAATCCGGCGAGGCCGAGGGCGGCCAGAGCGGATACCAGAGCTAGATACGGGACTGCGCCCACGAGAATCTCCTCCACAGGATTGCGATAGACGGTCGCCGGGGACGCGAATCGCCGGGTTGGACCAGTGCGGTGCCTGCTGGTACCCATGCCCGGATTCGCAGAACGACGACCGCTGAACCGTAGTTGGGAATACCGGCGACGACAACAATCGGAGACCGGTTGTGCCCAATTAGCAACAACCGTGACCGATCGGGCCCGGGGGCTCTTCCCGTGAACCGATCATGGGGCCGGCGACCGTGGTTGTCAGCGACGGTCGGCGGCCCACGCCCCGCGCAGCGCGTCGGCCAGGTAGATGGCGTCGACCGTTCCCGCCGTCTCCCGAATGCTGTGCATGGCCAGTTGAGGTGCTCCGAGATCGACGGTCGACACTCCGAGGCGGGCGGCGGTAATCGGACCGATCGTCGAGCCACACGGCAAGTCGTTGCGGTGGATGTAGTACTGCAGCGGAACCCCGGCGCCTCGACAGATGTCGACCATGAACGACTCGCTCACCGCATCGGTGGCGTAGCGCTGGTTGGCATTGCGCTTGATCACGATGCCGGCGTTCAACGCGACCTGGTGGTTGGGGTCGTGCTTGTCGACGTAGTTGGGATGGGTTGCGTGGGCGCCGTCGGCCGACACGGCGATGGAGCGGGCCATTGCGGTCAGGAAGCCATCGCGGTCCGCCCCCTGAGCATACGCGATTCGCTCCAGCATCGACAGCAGCAGATTGCCGGCGGCGCCGGTGGCCGATTCGGACCCGATCTCCTCATGGTCATAGAGCACGAGCACGGGGGTGGCCGACGCAACGTCGTGCCCGGAGTCGTCGGCAAACCCGGCCAGCGCCCGGGTGGCGCAGAAGCTCGACAGGAGGTTGTCGATTCGGGCCGAGGCCATGAATTCGCCGTTCCGACCGAGCCGTGACGGGGCCTGGAGGTCATATGGCATCAGGTCCCAGGCCAGAATGCGCTCGGTCTCCACGCCCAGTCGAGCGGCCACGAACGCCTTCAGCCCTTCGGTGTCGGCCGGCGGATCGTCTTCCGAGGCGACCGTCCAAAGCGGCGTGAGATGCAGTTGTTTGTCGAGTTCGAGCCCTTTGGTGCTGACATCGCGGTCGAGGTGGATGGCGAGTTGAGGGATGGTTAGGAGCGGTTCTGCGATGTCCAACAGCACTTGTTCGGCCACGGATCCGTCGTCTGATCCGATCGATACCCGGCCGGCGAGTCCGAGGTCGCGGTTCAACCACGAGTTCAGGAGCACTCCTCCATACACCTCGAGTCCGATCTGGGCGAGGCCCGCACTGGTCACGTCGGGGTGGTTCTTGACCCGGAAGTTTGGCGAATCGGTGTGCGCTCCGACGATGACGAAGCCGGCGTCCGGCCGGCGGCCGGGTTGGATCCAGGCGATGAGCGTCCCGCCGCTGGCCGCAAGGTAGCTCCCCGGTTCGACCGGCAGCGGCTCGGTCGGATCGACGGGAACGAAGCCGGATGCCCCGAGCAGCTCCGATGCCCGTCGGACGGCGTGATAGGGCGTCGGTGAAGCGCCGAGATCGGCCAGGATGCTGTCGACGAAGCCCCCTGAGTTGCGATCGATACCGGTCGGACCGGTGGCGTTGCTGGGTTCGTCGGCTGCTGGCTCGCTCGGGCTTTCGGTCATGGCTCCATCATGGCAGGACCACAGGGTAGGACGGCGATGCGGCGGTGACTCCCCGTTGGCGCCCCGGCGCGTCCAGCCATCAGGGCGTGTCGATTGTCGATCGTTGTTGGCGATCGACTTGACCCTGCCACCACTGAATCAGATAACATTGAATTTCGGCTTCGGTGCACATCGCCGTCGACTTCCCCCGTGGTGTTCGGACTACCGCTACACCCCGATGAGTTGGCCGCGGCTCCGTGACGAAACTACTTTGGGCCAGTGACGTCCCGAATCGCCTGAACGCCATCTCATGTCGAGGCCGCGATGTCGCTGGATCCGCACGTCGGCGTGTCGCCCCATGCAGGTGGGTGGCTGGTTCAGGGTCCGACATCGATCGCCACGAGCGACAGGAGAGCATGCTTGCCTACCACGCCCCGAGCCCAAGGACTGTACGACCCCTCGTTTGAGCACGACGCCTGCGGAGTGGCCTTTGTGGCTGATCTGCACGGTCGTCGTAGCAACGAGATCGTACGCCACGCCCTGGAGGCGTTGATCTGCCTCCAACACCGCGGGGCGACCAACGCCGAGCCGAACACCGGCGATGGGGCCGGGATCCTCATCCAAGTCCCGGACCGCTTCTATCAGGACCTGATGCCCGGTCTCCCGCCGGCAGGCCACTACGCCACCGGCATCGGCTTTCTCCCGCCCGACGACGGGCAGCGCCGCAAGGTTGTCCAGATGATCGACGAGATCATGGCCTCCGAGGGTCTGGCGGTGGTCGGTTGGCGTGAAGTACCCGTCGATCCGTCCGATCTGGGCCAGCAGACCAGAGACGTGATGCCGGCGTTTCATCAGATCTTCGTCGCCGGATATGACGGCCAATCGGGGCTCGAACTCGACCGGGAGGTCTACATCGCGAGAAAGCGTATCGAGCACGAGCTCACCGACTTGGCCGGAGACCAGGTCTACTTCGCCAGTCTCAGCTCCCGGACCATCGTCTACAAAGGCATGTTGACGACGCCGCAGTTGAAGTCGTTCTTCCCCGATCTGTCGGATGATCGAATCGAGAGCGCACTGGGGCTGGTGCACTCGCGGTTCTCGACCAACACCTTCCCGTCCTGGCCCCTCGCCCACCCGTACCGATTCCTGGCCCACAACGGCGAGATCAACACGGTGATGGGCAACCGAAACTGGATGCGGGCCCGGGAGACACTCCTGGGGGCCGACCACTGGGGTGACCGGGTCGACCGCATCTTCCCGGTCTGCACGCCGGATGCGTCCGACACCGCCAGCCTCGACGAGGCGATCGAGCTATTGCATCTCGGTGGCTATCCCATCCATCACGCCGTGCTGATGTGCATCCCCGAAGCGTGGGAAAAGAACGACGAGATGCCCGACACACTGCGGGCCTTCTACGACTTCTACTCGAGCGCCATGGAGCCGTGGGACGGACCGGCGTCCGTCACCTTCACCGATGGCAAAGTCGTCGGCGCGGTCCTCGATCGCAACGGCCTCCGCCCGAGCCGCTACATCGTCACCGACGACGGCCTGGTGGTGATGGCCTCCGAGGTCGGTGTCATCGACGTCGACCCGGCGAAGATCGTCAGCAAGGGCCGTCTCGAACCGGGCAAGATGTTCCTCGTCGACACAACCCGTGGCCGGATCGTCGGCGACGGTGAACTCATGGCCGAGCTGGCCGATGAACACGATTACCGGGACTGGCTGACCGTTGGACGCCTCCGCATGTCGGATCTGCCCGAGTTGGTGGAACGCGACGGGACGTGGCTTGCCGATGAGGAACTCATTCCCGAGCAGGTGGCCAACGGGTACACCTTCGAGGAGCTGGAGCTGCTCGTCGACCCCATGGTGGTCCACGGCAAGGAGGCAATCGGTTCGATGGGGACCGACACGCCCCTTGCGGTGTTGTCGAACCGGCCGCGCCTCCTGTTCGAGTACTTCAAGCAGTTGTTCGCCCAGGTCACCAATCCGCCGCTCGACGCCATCCGCGAGGAGCTGGTCACCAGCCATCGGGTCCTGCTCGGTGAACAGGCCAACATCCTGCGCCCGGGGCGCGATTGGTGCCGTCAACTGGAACTCGACTATCCGATTCTCACCCCGTTCGAGCTGTCGCGCATTGGTGCGGCCAGTGACGTGTCGGGCTGGACCCAGCTGATCGTGGCCGAGATCGCCGGCCTCTACCCGGTCAACGACGGTGATGCCGGACTGCGTTCGGCTCTCGACGACATCCAGTTTCAAGCCCGCGCCGCCGTCGCTGAGGGCGCCACCGTGTTGATACTGTCGAACCGCGGCGCCACGGCCGACCTGGCCCCCATCCCGTCGCTGCTGCTCACCGGTGCCGTGCACCACCACCTGGTGCGGGAAAAGGTTCGTACCCAGGTCGGCATCATCACCGAGGCGGCCGACGCCAAAGAGGTTCACCACTTCGCGGTGCTGCTCGGGTTCGGGGCGAACGCCATCTGCCCGTCCCTGGCCTTTGCCACTATCCGAAGCCGAATCAATTCCGGTCACATTCCAATGGACCGGGACAAGGCGTTCCAGAACTATGTGAAGGCGGCCTCGAACGGTGTCATCAAGGTGATGTCGAAGATGGGTATCTCCACCGTCGCCTCCTATACCGGAGCGCAGATCTTCGAGGCCATCGGTCTTGGACATGAATTCGTCGCCGAGTTCTTCACCGGGGTCACGTCAAAGTTGGGGGGCATCGGGTTGCCGGAGGTGGCGGCCGAATGTGCCAAGCGCCACGAGCGGGCGTTCCCGGACCGCCCCGAAGTGCTGGCCCACCGGACCCTGGAGGTCGGGGGCGAGTATCAGTGGCGCCGAGAGGGCGAGTATCACCTGTTCAATCCTGAAACCGTGTTCAAATTGCAGCACTCGACCCGCTCGCAGCGTTACGACGTGTTCAAGGACTACACCAGGCTGGTTGACGAGCAGGCCGAACGACTGGCCACGCTCCGCGGGCTGTTCCGGTTTCGCTCCGACCGGGAGCCCGTCCCCATCGACGAGGTCGAGCCGGTCGCGGAGATCGTGAAGCGGTTCGCGACCGGTGCCATGAGTTATGGATCGATCTCAGCCGAGGCCCATGAGACCTTGGCCATCGCCATGAACCGGCTCGGCGCCAAGTCGAACACCGGGGAGGGTGGCGAGGATCCCGAGCGGTTCGAGCCGATGCCCGGCGGCGACTCGAAGCGTTCGGCGATCAAGCAGGTGGCATCCGGCCGGTTCGGCGTCACGTCGCTGTATCTCACCGAGTCCGACGATATTCAGATCAAGATGGCCCAGGGAGCCAAGCCCGGTGAGGGCGGTCAGCTGCCGGGCAGCAAGGTCTATCCGTGGATCGCCAAGACCCGGCACTCGACACCCGGTGTGGGTCTGATCTCGCCTCCGCCGCATCACGACATCTACTCGATCGAGGATCTGGCCCAGCTGATCCACGACCTCAAGAACTCCAACCCTGATGCGCGTATCCACGTGAAACTGGTGGCGGAGGTCGGTGTCGGCACGGTGGCCGCCGGCGTGTCGAAGGCAAAAGCCGACGTCGTGCTGATCTCGGGCAGCGACGGCGGAACCGGGGCGTCGCCGCTCACATCGCTCAAGCATGCCGGCGGCCCCTGGGAGCTCGGTCTGGCCGAA
Source organism: Acidimicrobiales bacterium (assembly GCA_041594435.1). GTDB lineage: Bacteria > Actinomycetota > Acidimicrobiia > Acidimicrobiales > SZUA-35 > JAHELU01. The sequence goes on along the minus strand of JBFHME010000105.1, from coordinate 5,339 downwards.
ACCCAGCAGACACTGCTGCTGAACGACCTTCGCGACCGCATCGTCGTCCAGGTCGACGGCCAGATCAAGACCGGCCGCGATGTCGTGATAGCCGCACTGCTCGGCGGCGAGGAATTCGGGTTCGCCACCGCGCCGCTGATCGTTTCCGGCTGCGTGATGATGCGGGTTTGCCATCTCGACACCTGCCCGGTCGGCGTGGCGACCCAGAACCCCGAACTGCGGGCGAAGTTCACCGGCAAACCCGAGTTCGTCGAGACCTTCTTCGAGTACGTCGCGACGGAGGTGCGGGAGTATCTGGCAGAGTTGGGATTCCGCTCGATCGATGAAGCGGTTGGTCGTGTGGAATGTCTCGACACGGCACGGGCGATCGATCACTGGAAGGCGTCGGGTCTCGACCTGTCGCCGATCCTCCACATGCCGGAGATCGCCGAGGGAGCCAGCCGTCACTACGTGAACCCGCAGGACCACGGCCTGAACAAGGCGTTGGATCTTCAGATCATCGCCGACGCCCAGGTTGCCCTCGACGAGGGACAGCCCGTCAGCTTGGTCTATCCGATTTCGAACACCAATCGAACCGTTGGCACGATGCTCGGTCACGAGCTGACCAAGCGCCACGGTGGAGCCGGGCTACCTGACGACACGATCGTGATCGACTTCACCGGCTCGGCCGGCCAGTCGTTCGGAGCCTTCGTACCCCGCGGGATAACCCTGCGCCTGGAGGGTGACGCCAACGACTATTTCGGCAAGGGTCTGTCAGGCGGCCGCCTGTCGGTTCGACCGCCGGCGTCGTCGACCTTCGTCGCCGAAGCCAACATCATCGCCGGCAACGTCATCCTCTACGGAGCGACCAGTGGTCAGGTCTTCATCCGAGGACTGGTCGGTGAACGCTTCTGCGTGCGCAACTCGGGTGCCGAGGCGGTCGTGGAGGGCGTAGGCGATCACGGGTGTGAATACATGACCGGGGGTGTCGCGGTGATCCTCGGCCCGACAGGCCGCAACTTCGGCGCCGGTATGTCGGGGGGTGTGGCCTACGTCCACGATCCCGACGATCATCTACCACGTCGGTGCAATCCGGAGATGGTCGAGCTGGAGCGCCTCGACGACGAGGATCGGGCACAGTTGCACCGCCTCGTCAGCCTCCACCAGTCCGAAACGGGCTCGACGGTGGCCGGTCGGCTGCTCGCCGAGTGGGACGCTTCCGTCGAGTCGTTCGTGAAAGTGATGCCAACCGATTACCGCAGGGTTCTCGACGCCCGCCGCCAGGCGGAGGAAGCCGGAACCGATCCGATTCAGGCCATCATGGAGGCGGCACATGGGTGATCCGAGGGCGTTTCTGACCGAGCAACGCCGGACTCCGACCAGCCGTCCGGTCACGGTCCGGGTCAAGGACTGGAACGAGGTCTACGAACCCATGCCGGTCGACGAGGTTGCACGCCAGGCGTCGCGCTGTATGGACTGCGGCATTCCGTTCTGCAACAACGGGTGTCCTCTCGGCAATCTGATCCCCGACTGGAACGATCTCGTCTACCGGCACGAATGGCGGGCCGCCATCGAGGCGCTGCATGCCACCAACAACTTTCCCGAGTTCACCGGTCGGTTGTGCCCGGCGCCCTGCGAGGCGGCGTGCGTAGCCGGCATCAGCACCGAAGCGGTCACGATCAAGAACGTCGAACTCAACATCATCGAGCGGGCCTGGGCCGAGGGCTGGGTGGAGCCGGTCATCGCCTCGAAGAAGACGGGCAAGTCCGTGGCCGTCGTCGGCTCCGGTCCGGCGGGTCTGGCCGCTGCTCAGCAGCTGACCAGGGCCGGTCACGAGGTGACCGTCTTCGAGCGGGCCGACCGGATCGGCGGCCTGCTTCGCTACGGGATACCGGAATTCAAGATGGAGAAGTGGGTGCTCGACCGCCGTCTCGCCCAGATGGAGGCCGAGGGCACGATGTTCCGGACCAACGCCTACGTCGGCGGCCCGGAGGATCACCCGGACCGAATCTCGGCTGCCGATCTGGCCGACGAGTTCGACGCCGTGGTGCTGGCCGGTGGAGCCACCGACTGGCGTGATCTGCCGGTTCCCGGCCGCGAGCTCGACGGCATCCACCAGGCGATGGAGTATCTGCCGCTGGCCAACAAGGTTCAAGAGGGCGACCTCGACGAATCCCCGATCTCGGCCGAAGGCAAGGCCGTCGTCATCATCGGCGGCGGAGACACCGGCGCCGACTGTCTCGGCACCGCCAACCGCCAGGGTGCCCGGTTGGTGCACCAACTGGAGATCATGCCCGAGCCGCCGGATCATCGGCCCGAGTCGACGCCGTGGCCGACATGGCCGCTCATGCTCCGTACCGCCTCGGCGCACGAGGAGGGCGTGGAGCGCCTCTACGCCGTCTCGACCTCCGAGTTCGTCGGCTCCGACGGCGCCGTCACCCATCTGCACGGTCACAGCGTCGACGTGCAGTTCGTGGACGGTCGGCCCACCTTCGTTACGGTGGAGGGATCCGAATTCGAGCTCCAGGCCGAACTCGTTCTGCTGGCCATGGGTTTCGTCGGCCCGGAGACCACCTCGGTGGTCGGGGAACTCGACCTCGAGGTGGAGGGTGGCCGCGTCAAACGCGATGACCGCTGGCGGACCTCCCGGCCCGGGATCTACACCTGTGGCGACATGGGACGCGGACAGAGCCTGATCGTGTGGGCCATCGCCGAGGGTCGGGCCTGCGCTGCGGCCGTCGACGCCGAACTCATGGGGTCAACGCTGCTGCCGTCACCGGTCCGTCCAGCCGACCGGCCTTTGACCTGATCGATCCAGGGGTCCGAGCCCACAACGACGCAGAACCGGTCGGTTTCGACCGGTTCTGCATCAGTTCCGTGGACGGCGGCCGCGGGGGCGAGCCGATTATTGGCGTGGAACAGGCTTTTCCGCGGCCGGGGCGTCTTCGACGATGCGCTCGAGCAACATGCGGTAGAGGGTCGAGCAGACACGGAAGGCGCTCTCACCGGTGGCGGTGATGATGTCGGCGACCGTGTTGCGGCCGTTGATCAGCGCCAGGTAGCGCCACTCGTCTCCGGTCACGAGACGCTCGAAGTTGTCGTCGGGCAGCGTCGGAGCGAGCTGGAAGACGGCCATGGTGGACGGGATACGCTCCGCGATCTTTCGCCAGATGTCCAAACGCTGCTCGGCCTGAGCAAGCAGGGTGGCGGTGTCGTGCGAGAACTGATTACCCAGTTTGTGGCTCCGGCCGGGTTCGAAACTGAAGCTGGCTCCCGAGGGAACCAGCATCTCGAACAGCGCATTCAGGTTGTACTCGTGAAGGAGCCGGCGGATCGCCGGCTCGGCCTGGGGTCGTGACAGTAGAAGCTGCTCGATCACGGTTCCGTGATCGTTGTCCGACGCGAACATCGATTCGATGTCGCGCATCGACGCGGCCTCGGCACCGAACAGCACGGCGCTGATGGGCGAACCCTTGGCGCTGGTGGCCAGATAGATCTGACCTTCGGCGAACCAGATCTCGCTACCGTCTTCGAGGGTGAGGGCGCCGGTGCGGCGCCGGTTGGCGAGACTCTGCAGCAGGGCGGCAAGGGGGAACTCTTTCAAGCTCCCGTGAAGGGCATCTTCTGAGACAACGGCAGACACAACGTTCTTATCGCCAAAGCAGCGGCGGAGTTGAGTAATAGCGGGCCATCACCGCCCACGGGCCTGCCGACCGAGGAGGAGAGAGGATGAGCCAGGTGGAATCGCGGCCTGATGCTTAAGACCTGACGGGGCGAGCCGATCCTAAACCGTGGCTCAACAACTGCGAGAGGACTATGGGATTCCTACCAACTATTCGCCAACGGTTTCAATCTGATCTCCAGTATCGACTTGGCCTGGTTGCCTATGTACCCATTGTGTGTCTCGGGGTACTGGCAGTCGGGGGTCTCGTCTTCCTCCCTGGTTCGACCGGCGTCCGCGTCTACGGCATCTTCGGCCTTCTTGGCGTGGGTCTGTCGGCTCTGATTGCACACCGGATCATCAGGTCGGTGCTCGAATCGCTCGCCGAGGTCGCCGCCTCCGCCCGGGCGCTGGTCTCGGCTCAGGAGGCCTTGCTCGACAACGACAGCGGTCCGATCGGGAGCTGGCGGGAACTCGACGCGTCCCCAGACGATGAACTCGGGTCCCTCGCCGGAGCGGTCAATTCGATGCACCGTAACACGGTCGAGATCGACCGCAATCAGAACGAGTCGATCCGCAAGGGCATCTCCAACATCGTGATCAACCTGGCCCGACGAAGCCAGGCGCTTCTCGACCGCCAGGTCGAGTACATCGATCAGCTGGAGAACACCGAGGAGGATCCCGACCGACTGGAGCAGATGTTCAAGGTCGACCACCTCGCCACCCGTATGCGGCGTAACGCCGAGAGTCTGCTCGTGTTGGCCGAGGCCGAACCGGGCCGTCGCCGTGGCGGGCCGGTCGACTTCGCCGATGTGCTTCGGGTCGCGATGGGTGAGATCGAGAACTATCAGCACATCGAGCTCACCTCCGTCGAGCCCGGTCGGGTGACGGCTGCTGCTGCGGTCGATCTGGCCCACATGGCCGCCGAACTCATGGAGAACGCCACCCAGTTCTCGCCGCCGGAGGCCCCGGTCGAGGTTTCGGGCCGTCTTGTCGACGGCCAGTATCAGGTGGCCGTCGTCGACCATGGCATGGGTATGCCCGACGATCAGCTGGCCAAGGCAAACGCAATCCTCAAGGACCCGCCTGAACTCGGACTGGCCATGGGCCGGTCGCTGGGCTTCGTCGTCATCGGACGGTTGGCCCAGCGGGTCGGCGCACGCGTCGACCTCGTCAAGACGGCCAACAGCGGTATCACCGCCCGGATCGCCGTGCCGACGTCGGTGTTCACCGAAGTCGGCGACAACACCGGCATCCGACGTTCAGTCGTGGCGCCGGAAACGCCGCAGGCCGCAGCCCCGCCCGCCGGGGACAAGAGCCAGGGTCGCTCGCCCGCCCTCAGCAAGCTGTTGGGACTCGATGTCGCCACACTGGCCGGAGGCGAGAGCCCGGCCGCCCCGGGGGCGGACCGCGGAGCCGAAGCCGCGCCGGCACCGGTAGCCGAAGCGACCCAGGAGACGTGGACTCCTCCGCCGGTGACGCCGGACGCCCCGATCTCGTTGCCGCCCGAGGTTGCGGCTCTCGCCGAGGCCGTTCCTCTGGACCGCGGCTGGACCCCACCCGGCGTCTCGCCCGACACCGGCGCCCGACCGCTCACCGACCGCCAGAGTGTCGAACCCACGACGGCGGTGGATTCCTCGGCCGACGTCGAACCCACGGCGGCGGTGGATTCCTCGGTCGACCCCGAGGCCGCCGACCC
>JBFHME010000104.1:0-12200 GCA_041594435.1 Acidimicrobiales bacterium | reverse complement strand
TCCGCCGGTGTCGGGAGGGCCACGTTGGCGATCGGCCTGTCGGGCTCGGCGACCAGGTGACGCAAGCCGGTCAGGAAATGGTCGACAGCGTGGGGACGGTGCTCGGGGTCGGCCGCCCGGTGGGAGAGGTCGAGGGCGAAGCTGAACGTCTCGGATTCGCTCGCCGCATCCGTCGCGGCCTCGTCGGCGGCCGGGCCCGCGGCGTAGCGGGTCATCTGCAGCCGCACGAGGTGGCTCTGGTCGATGGCTCCCGGATGAATCCAGCGGGTGGCTGCCGGATGATCACCAAACCGGCTCTGCTGGGCCCGGGGAATGATGTTGACCACAGCACTGAAATCGGCGGCCGGGCTCGTGCCGGGTACGGCGTGGCGCATGGTGTCGATGACGGCCCGGCCGATCCGGGCGTGCAGGTCGGCGAACGTGTCGGCGGGGTCGACGGCGATGTCGACCGGGAACACCTCCATCGTCGGACCGATCAGAGTCCTGGTGTCCGGACGGCCCCGATGGTGCACCGGCATGCCGATGGCGAAGCGATCGGACCCGGAGACCCGATGCAGATGGACGGCGAGTGCGGTCATGAGCAGCACCGTCCACGAGAGGTCCGGGCTGAGGAGTTTGAAGTCTCCGTCGAGACGGTCGGTGATCCCGGCCAGCAGTTCGTCGTCGAGTTCGATCGGCAGTCGCGTCGCTGCTCCGGCCGGCTCGCCTCCGATCCGACGATGGTCCACCCCGCGGTAGAGGCGATCCAGCTCGACCGCGGCCGAACGGTCGGACCAGTGCCGAAGCGCCCGTTGACGGGCCCGGCTCGCCTCGGGACCGGCTGCGAACTCGGTGGCCACCCAGTCGTAGTAGGAGGATGCGGACTCGGTGGATGGTGCGCCCGTCAGGTCGTCAGCGGCGAAGTACACGCCGGCGGTGGCGGCGAACACCAGCGCCGAGGACGTGGCATCGGTGATCACATGGTGGAGGTTGAGGTACCACGAGCAGGTGCCGTCCGGATGGGGCATGAGGAGGCTGTCGAAGCCGCGCCGGGCCATGTCGAGCGGTACCCGGCAGCGGTCGGCCACCAACGCATCGACCTGGTCCGGGGGCAGCGGCAGGATCTCGGTCAGAACCGACCAGTCGACCGCAGGATCAACGGCGAACAGCTCGGCCCGGTCGCCGTCGGGACCTCGCCGGATTGTGGTGCGGAGAACGTCGTGGGCGGTGACGACCGAGGCGAATGCCCGGGCAAGGCGCTCGGGATCGACCGGTCCGCCGATGTGCGACACCAGCGCCATGTTCTGCACCGGTTCGCCATCGTTCAACCGCTGGGACGTCCAGAGCGACCGCTGCATGGGCGACAGCATCGCGCCGGCGGGATGTGCCGACCGAACGGAAACCGCGACACTACTCTCGGCCAACGCCCGCCCTCTGATGTGCGCCTTGATCTGCGCCGCCGCTCGGTGCCGACTTCACGTACTCTCCCTTGTTCCCCCTTCACCAACAACTGTAGGAAGATGCGTCGGTTTCGGAACCATTCGGCTCCGAAAAACCTTTCAGGACATTCGCCCAGCCGGGTCTCGGTCGGTGTCCAACCTTCTATCGTTGATTCAGTTCGTACAGGGACGGTGGGAGAGACACGTGACTCGATTCGTAGCCGACAACTTGGTCAAGATGGCGGCGATGACGCTGGGCCTTGCGCTGCTCCTCGGACTGAGCTCCGCGGCGTCCGCTCACAGCGGCGATCAGACCTATCTCTATCTCGACGTCACCCAATCGAGCCTGGCCGGTCGGGTCGAGGCGCCGATACCCGACGTCCGGACCGCCCTCGGTCTGAGTGAGGATCTGGGTAATCAGGCGGTTGTCGACGGCCACGCCGACGAGATCGCCGCGTACCTGACCGACCACATGTCCGTCGGTGCTGACGGCGAGACCTGGGAGCCGGTGTTCGGGGAGCTGTTCGTGTTCTTCTCCGAGGCCGACGAGGAGGACGACAACTATCTCGTCGCCCCCTTCACGATCGCCGTGACCGACACGGTGCCCCGCAGTTTCGATCTGCGCTTCGATCCGTTTGTCGACGAGATCGAGGGCCGCAGCTCGCTGCTCCTCATCGCCAACGACTGGGCCGGCGGGGTGATCGAGAACGGCTGGGAGTCGTTGGCGACCTTCGACGGGAACAGCCGCGAGCAAACCATCGACCTCGGCCAGCCGAGCTGGTTCAAGAACCTCACGGCCAGCGTCAAGCAGGGCGTCAACCACATCCAGACCGGCCCCGACCACATCCTCTTCGTGCTCGTGCTGCTGCTTCCGGCGGTCCTGGTCTTCGACTCCCGGTGGTGGCCGACGAGCGGGTTCATGACGTCGCTGTGGCGGGTGCTCAAGATCGTCACGATGTTCACCGTCGCTCATTCGATCACGTTCACCCTGGCCGGGTTGGAGCTGTTGCCGCTCCCGCCGTCCAAGCTCGTCGAGTTCATCATCGCCCTGTCGATCGCGGCGGCGGCACTGCACAACATCCGGCCGGTGTTTGCCAACCGCGAGTGGGTGTTGTCGTTCGTGTTCGGCCTGTTCCACGGCATGGGGTTCGCCTCGCTGGTCGAGGGCCTCGACGTCTCCCGCGGCACCCAGCTCATCTCGCTGCTCGGTCGGAACATCGGCATCGAGATCGGCCAGGCCGTCGTCGTCCTGCTGTTGTTCCCGGCCCTGTATCTGTTGCGTCGGACCCGGTTCTACCGGCCGTTCTTCGTGGGCGCATCGGTGATCATGTCGGCGATCGCCCTCGTCTGGATGGTCGAGCGTCTGGCCGAGATGGATCTGGGAATCAGCACGATCATCGATCCGATCTTCGTCTGGCCCCGCATCCTGTTCATCGTGATCGCGCTGACGCTCGTGGCCGCAGCCTCCTTCCAGGTCGAAGCGGGGTCGAGCAGACTGCTGCCCACGGTGGCCGCCACCACCGGCCGGGATGACGACAGCCCGACTCCGCCGAAGGAAAAGGCAACGGTCCGATCATGAACCCACCGAGGATCTCCCCGGATTTCGCCGAACGGCTGTTGAAGTTCGTCAACGCCGAGGTTTCGCTGATCGGCGACACGATCGAGACCGACACCGACCTGTTGTTGACGGGTGCCGTCGATTCGCTCGGGGTCATGAGCATCACCGGCTGGATCGAGGACGAACTGGGATTCCAGGTCGACGCCACCGAGATCACGCTCGACAACTTTCAGACCGTTGGGCAAACCGTCCGCTACTGCGAGTCCAAGCTGTCCTGATGCGGGCCTGACCTGATCTGAGCCCCGGGATTCGTCGCCGGTTGCGGGGAAACGATTGAGGAAAGCGACGGTCCGAGGCGCCTGATCTACGATCCGGCCGATCTAAAAAAAGAATCGGTTGACGTCATTCGATCGCGAAAAGGGACCTTCGTCCGTATCGCGACAATCAAAAGAGTTGCACACTATGAGCTGGAAGGACCAAGTCGGAGCTTCCAACCGGGAGGTAGAAAATGTCCAAGAAACTCAGAGGCCTCGGCACCGTGCTCGCCGTGATCGGCGCAGTCTGCTTGATTGCATCCGGTGTCGCGCTGTACCGAACCCAACAGGGCATGGACGCCCTCCAGAAGTTCAGTGGAGCCCAGAACGTCACGCTGAGCTACGACGACGACGGCAACCTGATCGATCGCGGAACGACGGAAGGAGCCGACGCCATCATGACGATGCTCACCGATGAGTGGGGGTATCCGGTGCTCAACAATGAGCTCGACCCCGACGACCCGGTGGTCAACACGGCGTCGGAGTACATGTTCCAGATGGCCACGATCGTCTATCACGTCCGTAACGGCACCCAGACCGTGGTTCTGGATCAAGACGTCGAATACAACGGTGAGACCTTCGCCGCCGGCACCTACGAGTTCGAGGTCGACGGCCGCTACTGGACCGACTTCGATCGGCGACACCCGATCGAAGGCCCGGCTCGGGAGCAGGCCTGGTCGGGAACCGTTCACGGTCTCGTCGGTGAGCTCGGGGTCGGCGTGGTGACCCACACCTCGATCCAGGTCGGCTACGCCCTGGCCGGAGTGCTGGCCACGCTGGGCCTGCTGTCGCTGCTGACGGGGCTGGGCATGTTCTGGGTGGCCCGTGAACCCGAGATCGCTGCGCAGAACGGAGCGAGGGCCAAAGTGGATCATGCCGCCGAGCGGGATCTCGTGAACGCCTAGTTGTCATCCATCCCGCCCGGATCGATCGTCCGGACGGTGCGCCAGGGCTCGGCGCACCGTCCGGCGGTCGATTTTTCCGCTTGGTGTGAGGGGGAACGTCTCGACCGGCTCGAAGCCGGTCGGGATGGCGTAGCTCGGCAACGTTGCCGACAGCGCCGAACGCCACTCCCCCGCAGGAGCCTCCGGTGATGCCGGACGGTCGGGGCCTGCGGGGGAGTCGGTTCCGGCACCGGTCCCTGCGGTTGCTGCGGTAACCGTGGTCGGAATGTAACGGGCGATGAGGGAGCCGTCACCGTCGGCGCCGGGACGGACACCGACCACGGCCTGCTCGATGCCGGGAAGGCTGCCGACCGCCGCCTCCACCACTTCGAGTTCGACCCGGTAACCCCGCACCTTGACCTGGTTGTCTCGTCGGCCGAGGTAGTGGAGGAGGCCGGTTTCGTCGCGTTGGCACAGGTCGCCGGTCCGGTACCAACGCTGCCGGAGTCCTCCGGGACCTTCGCGGAACAGAAAACCCTTCTCATCGAGGTCGGGGCGGCCCCAGTACCCGGCCATCATCGTGGCCGTGCGAGCGATCAGTTCACCGGTGGCCGGTCCCTCCACGAGGTTGTCGCCGTCATCGATCAACGCCACGTCGGCACCGGGGCTGGCGCGGCCGATCGGCATCGTTCCCTCGAAGTCGTGCGGCAGATGATGGTGGGTGATCTGATTGACCTCGGCCGGGCCGTAGACGTTGCTGAAGGTCACCTCGTCGGGCACCATCGCCCGGAGCTGTTGCAGCGGCTCGGGGGGAAACACCTCACCCGCCGGCATGATCCACCGCAGCGACGACCAGTCGCGCTGATCGAACGCACCACGGGTCATCATCTGGATCAGCAGCGACGGCACCGTGTAGAGGGTGGTGACCCGCTGGGCCGAGAGGTACTCGGTGAGGCTGGCCGGAACGCGCAGATGGGGCTCGGGAACGAGCACCGCCGCGGCACCAGCCGAGACTCCGGCGAACACCTCGAAGGTCGACATGTCGAAATGCAGCGGCGAGAAGTTGGCCAGCCGGTCGTCGGGACCGAGACGGTAGACATCTGCCGCCATCAATGCGTAGGCCAGACCGCTGCCGTGGGTGTGCATCATGCCCTTCGGTCGTCCGGTCGATCCCGACGTGTACATCACGTAGGCGAGATCGTCGGCCACCAGCGACGCCGCTGGGATCGGATCGTTTGCCGCGACCTCCTCCCAGGAAACGAATCGGTGCGACCCGGCACCCGTGGCGCCGGAACCGGTCGCCGGCAGATCGAACTGCTCGCCGTCGACGCCGATCACCATCGTCGGTCCCAACGTCGCCAACAGCTTGGCCAGCCCCGACTTGCGAAGCCCGTGGGTCACGAGAGCCTCGATCCCGCAGTCGACGATGATCGACTCGATCAGGTCGATCGGAGCGAGGGGATCGATCGGCACATAGGCCGCGCCGGACCGAAGGATGCCGTGCACGGCCACCATCGACTCGAGCGACTTGTGCAGATAGACACCCACCCGGTCACCCCGCCGTACGCCGTGCCCGTTGAGCGTGGCGGCGAGCTGGGCCGTGCGGGCCTCGAACTCCGACCAGGTCAGTTCGTCGTCACCACACACGACCGCAACGGCCGACGGGCGATCCGATGCCGCATCGGGCACAAGTGATGAGAGAACGTAACGATGCATCTGAGAAGACTCCCGGTGCCACTGGTTGATCCGTACAATACCGTCATGGCTCGCCGGACCGAATGTTGTGGTTGTACCGATTGCCGTGGTTGTACCGATTGCTGTGGTTGTCCCGATTGCCGTGGTTGTGATGTCTGCTCCTGATCTGCGCGCCAACTCCGAACCGATGCCCGAGTCATCCGCGGCCGCGGTGCTGGACGCCCTGTGCGACCTCCACCACCCGGTGAAGGTCGAGATGGCCGAGTGGGCGGCGGCCAAGCTGGTCGACCCCACGCTGCCCGATCGCGACGTGGCCTGCCGGTTCTGGCCCGAAGGCTGGGAGCTGGCCGCCGGTCGCGGTGTGCAGGGCACCATGATCGATCCGGCCCACGGCGGATCGGGCAACGACATCGTCACCGCGCTGTTGCAGTTCGAAGGCCTTGGCTACGGCTGTGCCGACGCCGGGCTCGTGTTCGCCCTGAGCACCCAGGTGTGGACGACGCAGCCGCTGCTGGCCCAGTTCGGCGGCGTGACCCAGCAGCAGCGGTATCTTCCCGGGCTGGCCGACGGTTCGATCAAGGGAGCGTTCTGCATCACCGAGGCCGATTCGGGCTCCGACACCTTTGCCATGGCCACCACCTTCACCGCCACCGACGACGGCGGGTACGTGCTCAACGGCCACAAATCCTACGTCACCATGGCGCCTGAAGCCGATGTGTTCCTGGTGTTCGCCACGTCCGATCCGAAGCTCGGTCAGTGGGGCGTGACCGCATTCGTGGTCGACGCCCGACTCAACGGGGTCTCGGTGGGTCCGAACCGGCCCAAGATGGGGCTGCGCACCACGCCGTTCGCCGACGTCACGTTCGACAACGTCGAGCTCGGAGCCGACAGTGTGCTCGGCTCGGTCGGGTCGGGTGCGGCCGTGTTCTCGACGGCGATGGAAGCGGAGCGGGCCTTCGTCCTGGCCGCCCAGATCGGTGCGATGGAGCGACAGCTCGACGAGGCCGTGGCCTTCACCAGGACCCGTCGCCAGTTCAGCCAGCCGATCGGTGACTTCCAGGCGGTGAGCCACCGCCTGGCCGACATGAAGCTTCGCCACGACAACTCGCGCCTTCAGCTGTACCGGTCGGCCGCACTGTTCGTCCTCGGCCAGCCGTCGATGGAGGCCGCGGCGCTGGCGAAGATCCAGGCTTCGGAGGCGTCCGTGGCATCGTCGGTCGACGCGATCCTCACCTACGGCGCCCGGGGCTACGTCACCGAATTCGGGGTGGAACAGGATCTGCGGAACGTGGCCGGCGGGCTCGTCTACGGCGGCACCTCCGACGTCCAGCGAAACATCGTGGCCCGCATGCTCGGCCAGCGTCGATCCGGCCCGGGTCAACGAGGCCGCTGAGCGTCGAAAGGCGGGGCGCTCGGGCGGCGGCTACAAGCCGGCCCAGCGCAACAGCCAGAACACCGTCATGCCCACGAGGAGCAGGACGGGCATCTTCGGCACCTTCCACATGAGCACGCCGCCGACGATGGCGGCCAGCAACCGGGCGTCGGGCGCGGTGAATTCCGACAGTGACACGGAATCGAAGATCCGAGGGGCCACGATCGCCGCGAACGCCGCCGGAGCAACGTAGCGCAATGCCCGTTGGATCGCCACCGGCAACGACCGGTCACCGAGGACGAGCAGGAACGACGCCCGCTGGGCGTAGGTGACCAGGCCGCCGAGGATGAAAGCCAGCCAGACCGTGGTGGCGGACGTCATTGGGCCTCCTCGGGTGCGACGCCGTCAACGGCGATCGCACCGTCGGGGCCCAACAGCAGCCGGTCGAGCACGCCGGCGACCGCCACGCCGAGCACGGCACCCAGCAACAGACCCGATCCGGACGGCCAGTCTCGCCCCGCCACGGCCACGGTGCCGCCTATGACAGCGGCCACCACCCCGGGCAGATTGAATGTCGACAACACCAGCAAACCGAGGAACAGCAACGGGATGGCGAATTCGATCTCCCACGCCGCCGGGATGAACCGTCCGAGCAGGATGCCGGCGCCGACGCCCAGGTACCAGACCACGGCCATCGGTGCCGCCGAGGCGACGTAGAAGCGAATGCGGTACGACAACGGACGATCCTTGGGAGAATCGGCCGCGTAGTCGTTGTTGATGGCAAAGACCTGGTCGATCAGAAAATAGGAGCCCACCACTTTGAACCAGGTCGGCGCGTCCTGGAACCGCCCTCCGATCGCCGCACTGTACATCAGGTGACGGGCGTTGATCATGAAGACGGCGCCGACGACGGCGACGACCCCGGCACCGTCGTCCAGCAGCTCGACGGCGGCGAACTGGGCGGCTCCGGCGAAAATCAACCACGACGACGCCCAGCCCGCCCAGTTGCCGACCACGTCGGAGTCCCGAATGGCCACGCCGAGCAGCACGCCGATGGGTAGTGCCGGAATCGCCAGGGGCACGGCGGCCATCACACCCCGCCGGACAGCACCTGCAGATGATTGACCGGCCGCGGTGTTCACCCGGGCGATGGTAGCGGCCCGCAAACCACGACAACGGGCCAACGAGGTGGTACCGGTGGTAAGATCCGCGGCACTGATTGCTCAACCGAGCAACCCGTTCCAATGGGGAGAATCAACGATGGAACGTCCACTGTCCATATCCTTCGCGGCAGGTTTCCGAACGGTTGTCGCGCTGTTCCTCGGGCTGGCGCTGGTGGCGGCCTGTGGGTCCGACGGCGACACGGAGGGCGCCGGCGGCGGGGTCGACGACGACACGGAGGCCGAAGGCGGCGGGGTCGACGAAGACAAGCCGACGATCAGCTTCGTCGTCAACCCGTGGACCGCCTCGGCGCTCAACGTCGAGGTTGCCCGAAACATCATCGAATCCGAACTCGGCTACCCGACAGAGGTCGTGAACATCGACGAGAACGAGGCCATGTTCACCGGCCTGGCCGACGGTACCGCCGATGCCGTGTTGGAGATCTGGCCCTCCGGTATCACCGAGAGCGAGCAGGCCTTCTTCGACGACGGAACGGTCGAGAACCTGGGTGAACTCGGTGCGGTCGGCCGTATCGGCTGGTTCGTCCCGTCGTACGTGATCGACGAGAACCCGGCGCTGGCCACCTGGGAGGGCTACAACGACCCGGCGGTGGCGGCCGAGTTCGCCACCCCCGAGACCGGCGACAACGGTCGCTTCCTCGGCACCGATCCGTCGTACTCGACCTTCGACGAGCAGATCATCGCCAACCTCGGCTTGCCGTTCGAGGTCTTCTACTCGGGCTCCGAGGCGGCCACGGTGGCCGAGCTCGACTCCCGGTTCGCGGCCGAGGAACCGGTGCTCATGTACTGGTGGACCCCGACTGCGGCGGTGTCGAAGTACGACCTGGTCAAGGTCGAGCTGCCGGCCTACAACGACACCTGCGGTGAGAGCATGGCCTCCGGCGACGGCGGGGTCGACTGCGACTATCCAGAGGACGTGATCATCAAGGCCGTCTCCGGCCGGCTGGCCGAGAAGGCGCCCGATGTCTACTCCTTCCTCGAGGCCTTCACCATCACCAACGAGGATCAGCTGTCGATGCTGCCGGCGGTGGAGATCGACGGTGAGGATCCCGAGGACGTTGCGGCCCAATGGGTCGCCGACAACCGCGATACCTGGTCGGCGTGGCTGGGCTAGCCGCACCGGACGCTTCCGCCGACGGGGCTTTTGCGGCCCCGTCGGCATCGTCGAGTCCAACGGCGGCGGCGGTCGAGGCGGCCAAGCTGTCGGCCGAGCGTGTCTGGAAGGTCTTCGGCAGCCGATCGGCTAGTGCCAAGGCGTTGGCGCTCGCCGACTCCGGTGCCAGCCGAGCCGACATTCTGGACCAGACCGGGGCCACGATCGGCGTCCGCGACGCCTCGTTCGCCGTCGCGCCGGGCGAGACGTTCGTGATCATGGGCCTGTCGGGGTCGGGCAAGTCGACGCTGCTGCGTTGCGTGGCCTGCCTGACCGACGTGACCCGTGGTTCGGTGGTACTCGACGGCGACGAACTCACCGGCATGAGCACTGATCGGCTCCGGGAGGTGCGGCGCAAGAAGCTGTCGATGGTCTTCCAGCACTTCGGCCTCTTTCCCCACAGACGGGTCATCGACAATGCCGCCTACGGGCTCGAAGTCCAGGGTTGGTCCCGGGACAAGCGTCACGCCAGGGCCAACGAGGTGCTGGAGGTGGTCGGGCTCGGCGGCTGGGGCGACCACTACCCGCAGCAGCTTTCCGGCGGCATGCAACAGCGGGTCGGTCTGGCCCGGGCGTTGGCCGTCGATCCCGAGGTGCTGTTCTTCGACGAACCGTTTTCGGCCCTCGACCCGTTGATCCGGCGAGACATGCAGGAGGAGCTGCTGCGCCTCCAGGGCGAGATGAACCGCACCATCGTGTTCGTGACCCACGACTTCGATGAGGCGATCAAGCTCGGCGATCGCATCGCCATCATGAAAGACGGCGAGTTCGACCAGGTCGGCACCGCCGCCGAACTCCTGGCCGCGCCGGCCACCGACTACGTGCGGGAGTTCACCAAGAACGTGTCGAGGGCCAAGGTGGTGACCGTCGACCGGGTCATGGCGTCGGTCGGCGGCGGATCGGCGGGGCCGGAATCGACCGACGCCGCCGCCGGACCGACCGTGTCGTCCGACACGCTGCTGGAGGACGTTCTCGGTCTGCTGGTGTCCACCGATCTGGCCATCGGCGTCATCGACGGCTCGGGCTCACGCATCGGCACCGTCGATCGCGAACAGGTGAAGGCCATCCTCGATGCTTGAGGTCGGTGCGGCGGAGTCGAACCCGGAATTCGACTGGCGCCGCGCCCTCAACTGGCCTCGATCGATCCCGACGGCAGCCTGGTGGGCCATCATGGCCGTCGGTGTGCTGGTGCTCCAACTGCTGTTCTCCTCCCGGGTGCTGTTCCCGCCGCGCTGGCAGGAGGCATTCAGCGAGCCGTTCGACCGGTTCGCCACCTGGGCCCTGCAGAACCGTCGCTCCGACGACCCCCACGAACTGTTCACGCTCTTCTTCAACCCGATCTCCGACGCCATCCGCTGGGGGCTCGACTCGGTCGAGGCTGTGCTGCTGTGGTTCCCGTGGTTTGTGCTGCCGGTCATGGCCTTCCTGTTCATCGCCCGATCACGCCGCTGGCTCGACGCCTGCGTTGCCGCTGCGGCTCTGGTCTATCCCGGCCTGGTCGGCCTGTGGGAGGTCACCGTCGAAACGCTGGCGTTGATGTTGATGGCCGTGCTCATCTCGGTCGGCATCGGCATCCCGCTCGGCGTGGCTGCGGCATTTCGGCCCCGGTTCGAGTCGGCCATCAAGCCGGTGCTCGACGCCATGCAGACCATCCCCGCTCCCGTCTACTTCGTGCCCATGGTGATGTTCTTCGGCATCGGCGCGGTTCCGGCAACCCTCGCCACGGTGATCTACGCCCTCCCGCCGCTCGTCCGCCTGACCACCGTCGGCATCCGGCAGGTGCCCGTCGCCTCGGTCGACGCTTCCGAGATGTTCGGAGCGTCCAGCCGCCAGACCCTGCTCAAGGTGCAGCTGCCGATGGCGATGCCGACGATCCTCACCGGTGTGACCCAGACGATCATGATGGCGCTCGGCATCGTGGTGCTGGCCACCCTGCTCGCCGCCGGCGGTCTGGGCCAGGAGATCATGGACACGCTCCTGCAACGTCGTATGGGCCGGGGCATCGCCGCCGGCCTCGCCATCGTGGCCATCGCCCTGGTGCTCGATCGGCTCGGACGGGCCGCGGCGTCGACCGACAAGGCCACCGCCCCCTCCCGCCGCACGGTGCTCATCGCGATCGGCGGCGTCGTGGCGCTGACGGTGATCGGCAAGCTGGCCGGTATCTCCGGTTTTCCCGAGCTGTGGGACACCAAGATCTTCGACCCGATCGACAACGGGGTCACCTGGGTCCGGGACAACCTCAGCTGGCTGACTCGAGGAGTCACCAACATCGTGGTGTCGTGGTTCTACGTTCCGATCCGGGATCTGCTGACCGATTCGACAGCCTGGCCGGTCGTGGTGTTCGCCGCCACCTGGGCCACGTGGCGCCTCGGCGGGTGGAAGCTTGCGCTGTTCACCGCATCGGCTGTCAGCTTCATCGGGCTGATCGGCATGTGGGAGGACTCGCTCGACACCTTCACCCAGGTTGTGGCCGCCGTCGCCGTCTCCCTGGCGGTCGCCATTCCGCTCGGCATCTGGTCGGGGCGGAACAAACGAGTCGAGGCTGTGCTCTCCCCCATCCTCGATGCGCTCCAGACGATCCCATCGCTGGTGTACATCATCCCGGCGGTCACGATCTTCACCCTG
>JBFHME010000103.1:0-12233 GCA_041594435.1 Acidimicrobiales bacterium | reverse complement strand
GGTTTCGCCAATGACGCCAATGGTTGGCTTGGTGACGATCCCGCCTTCAGCGAAACCTTTAATTTTCCCGAGTAACTTTGGGGCGGCACCAAATAAAGCCGCCCCGCCGATGACACCGATCCCGATTTCGTGGAGGACATCTTCGACCTGTTCGAGGGCTTCAGCGGCATCGAGGACACCGCCGGCCGATCCGTGTTCGCACTGAGCACCGGCCAGCAACGTGTTCCCGGCCCCCCCGACCGACCGGGAGGACGGCGGTGACCGTTCCTTGGCCCCCGGGCTGATCTCCGGGTCTCGACCCGGTTGCGGGAGCACCCCCCTCGCTCCCGGGAGCCCCCGTCACGGTTTCCTTCGTTTCCCGTGGCGGGGGCTCCTTCGTTTCTCCGGTCGACACCGACCCGTCTACAGTTCCTCCATGGCATCCGCAAGCACGGAATCGACGACCATCGCCCTCATCACCGGTGCCAACTCCGGGATCGGCCGCGCCGCCGCCGTCGATCTGGCCTCGAAGGGTTGGACGGTGTACGGGTCGATGCGCTCGCTCGACAAGGGCGATCGCTTGGCCGCGATGGCCGCCGAAGCGGGGGTCGATGAACGGGTTCACCCGGTGGCGTGCGACGTCACCGACACCGAGTCGGTCAACCGGGCAGTGGCCGAGGTCACCGCGGATGCCGGCCGGATCGACGTGCTGGTCAACAACGCCGGTGTCGGCGGGAACGGCGTGACCGAAGAGGTGCCGGTCGAACGATACGCCGAGATCATGGACGTCAACGTCTACGGCATCGTTCGCTGCGTGCAGGCGGTTGCGCCGCAGATGCGAGAGCGGGGCGAGGGCTGCATCATCAATGTCGGCTCGGTGGCCGGGGTGATCGCCGCCGTCGGTCAGGCACCGTACGTGGCCTCGAAGTGGGCGGTGGAAGGACTGACCGAGGGCTTGGCTCAGGAGATGGCCGCCTTCGGGGTTCGGGTCGCCCTGATCGAGCCGGGCGTGATCCGTACGGCGATCCTGGCCAAGAACACCGACGCCCCCAACGACAGCGGCGCCTACGGTCGGGCCTACCGCCGCCTGTTCGCCTTCTACCAGGCCGGCCTGGCCAACCCCGGGCATCCCTCCGAGGTGGCCGACGTGATCCACGAGATCGTGACCACCGACAGCCCGAAGCTGCGGTGGACCTGTGGCTGGGGTGGCCCGGAACTGACAGCGGCCAAACCCAAGGTGTCGGACGAGGATTGGGTGGCCCTGGGTGCCATCGAGGACGACGACGAGTACGCCGCCCGTTTCACCGAACTGTTCGGTTTGGACATAACGGCCGCCGGGTCGTAACCGGCTCCGGTCCGCATCGAACCGAGGATCGGCCGCGAGCCGGTGGCGGCGGCCCTCTGCCCGGGCCGGGCCTGGATCGCTCAGACGAGCCGTATCCGGCAGCTGTCGCAGTCCAGCGTCAGCGGTCCGCTCCCCCCACGTCGGACGGCGGTCACCAGCACATCCATCCCCGGCTTCAGGTTCGACGGGTGTTTGTCGAAGGCGAGGTCGGCGCTGGTGTAACCCGACGAGGTTATGACCCGGGTTCCGTCGACCACGATGAAGGATCCGCCGTCGCAGCTGATCGGTCCGGTCTCGACGACCTGGCCGGTCTCGGTGAGCACCAGCCGACTCACGCAGTCGGTGAACACTTCGGTCACCGTGCCGCGGACGGCCACCGTTTCGGGGTTCGAATCGCCGGCTTCGCCACCTTGGTCGACGCCCGTCGGGGGCACATCGGCGATCGAGAAACTCCACGAGTTCCGGATCGCGGGCGACCTCGGCAACGGCGGGGTCACCGTCGAGGCCGACCAATTCGAGGTCACGCCACCGTCGACTTCGATCGGCCAACAGCCCGCCGGCCACCCGGAAGGCGGTCCGCCAGATCCAGGCCGACGGGTCGAGGAGGCGTCGCCCCGACCGAGCGCCTGTGTGTAGGTTTCGGCCGCCGCGTCGGTGGCCACCTCCGCATCACCCGTGTAGGCGAGCAGGGACCTCCACAGTCGCTGATGGTGAACGCGATACGCCTCTTCGATGGGATCCATGGCCAGGACTCGCATGCAATGCTACAGGATCCCCTCGATCCCGATTCATCAACACGCAGGTCCCAAAACCCCGTACTTCGGAGCCCGGGCGACACCGAGTGTCACGTGCGCTCCGAGTTTCGGGAGGGGTCAGAGGGGCTGATCGACCGGTTCCGGTCCAGCCAGCGACCGGATCGTCTCGTCGGTGATCGCGTCCTCCCGGCCCAGCCACCGTCCGAGGCCCACCAGCGCTGCGGCGTAGCCCACGCACCCGACGACGAGACCGGCCAGGAGGGCTGTGCGATTGTCACCCCACTCGTCCGGTGTGCCGACGCCGATCAGTTCGAGCACAAGGGTGACGGCCGCCGCCACCAGCCAGGCCGAACCGAACAGAACCGCCGGCGTTCGCGGAGCCAATGATCGCCGGTGGAGGGCGACGGCCATGAGCAGCGCACCGAGGCCGATGAGGCTGACCCAGCCGGGATAGAACCAGCTGACGAACGTGGCCACCGCGCCGAGGGCGGTCAGACCGATCCCCAATCGACCCAGGATGCCAAGACCTCCGTGGCGCTCGACGAGGGCCACGACGACGACCGCGGTCAGCGCCGCCGATATCAACATCAGCGACGACCCCACCAGGTACAGGACCTGGGGCCGACCCTCCCATTGACCGGTGGCTCGATCCACCATCTCGCTGGCGATCATCAGCCCCGAGCTCAGGACCCAACCGACAGCGGCCAACGGCGCGAGCCGGCCCGCGGTCACGGAGAACGACGTTGGCACCGCCAGTCCACTTGTTCCGGTGCTGGCGAAGTCCATCGCCACGTGCCCCGGTGGGCCGAAGGCGGCCAGCGTCTCGTGTTCCGCGTCACTCGACCCCGAGCCCATGGCGACCCGGCGTTCGACCGCCGAGTAGAGGTGGTCCCGCAGTTCGTCGGTGATGGCATCGACGTCGGGCCGCCACCGCAGTCGGGTGGCGACATCATCGAGGTACTCGTCGATCAGTTGGTGGCCGGCCACGGGTTCCCCTCCAGTACTCGAGCGACGGCGCCGCTGAACTCCTCCCACCCCTGCCGGCGATCCTTCATGGCTCGACGGCCTTTGGCGCTGATGCTGTAGGTGCGGCGACGGCGCCCCGTTTCGGTCGACCACGACGAGGAGAGCAGCCCCGCCTTCTCCAGCCGATGGAGCGCCGGATAGATCGTGCCCTCGGGGAGGTCGAACACCCCATCGCTTCGATCCCGCAACCCGGCGAGCACGGCATACCCATGCGCCGGACCGTCGGCCAGAACCGCCAGCAGCAGCAGATCGAGGTGGCCTTTCAGTGCCTGATCCTTCATACCTAGAAAGCCTATACTTTGTTTAGCTAGGTGTCAACCGCCGAGCATCCATCGTCGGTTCCGTGCGCCGCACGCCCGGGAACTCGGGCCGCGGGCGCACAGAACGAGGTGTGGTCGGTACAGGAGGGCCCGTCAGACGTAGTCGAGTGGGAGCGACGTGGAGTGCTTGACCGCTTCGAGAATGAACGTGGAACGCACGTCGTAGAGTTCGACCTTGTCGATGAGGCGCTTGTAGAAGTCGTCGAAGGCCGTCAGATCGGGCACCAGCACCTTGAGCACGTAGTCCACTTCACCGCTTGTGCGGTAGGCCTCGATGATCTCGGGAATGTCCGACACCCCGTCGACGAACTTCTGCAACCACACCTTGTTGTGCTCGTTCGTGCGGATGAAGACCAGCGCGGAGACGCCGAGGTTGATCTTGGCCGGGTCCACCAGCGTGACCCGCTTGGTCAACACGCCGCGATCCTCGAGGTTCCGGATTCGACGCCAGCATGGCGTGGCGCTGAGCCCCACCGCCTCGCCGATCTCTCGGACCGAGAGTGTTGCGTCGTCCTGGAGCAGTTCAACGATTTTCCGGTCGAGTTCGTCCACGTTCGGGGTCTGCTTTCGTCGCCCTCTTTGCCGGCCTGCCGACAGATTAGGTCAAATATGCTCCAATACAATAGGTCCGTAGAGCGATCTTGCCCACTCCAGGCCCTTCGATCGCAAGGATTGGCACAGGCGTCCGGCCCTCGAGGATCGAACGACCACTGCGTCAAAACCCCACCCGATTGTCGAAATCCAACAGCTCGGATCGGGAGAACATACAAGACCAACCGCCCCTCACCATTGGATACTGATGTCATGGCTCATCTTCCGGACTCCTCCGACAACCCACCCGCTGACACCCAGGCGATCGACCTCGTCGAACCGGCCATCGATCTGGTCGGAAGGTGGTTGAGTCGGGCCGAGGAGCTGGAGACGAAACGGGAGCGGTCGCAGGCGGCCCAGCTCGACGGCGTGGTGTCCGACGAGGCCGGCGTGCGGTTCGCCATGCGGTTCGTCGACCGGGTGATCCGGCCCGAGGATCATGGGGTGGCGGCCGAGGAGCTGGTGGCGCTGGTTCGGGATCGGAACGGTGAGCCGCTCCCCCGGTTCCTGTCGCCCATCGACAAGGTGCTCCTGCAGGCCGGGGCCCGGCTGGCCCCGGTGTTGCCCCAGGTCGTGATGCCCCTGGCCGTGCGCCGGATGCGTCAGATCGTCGGCCACCTGGTGGTCGACGCCGACCCGGCGAAGATGGCGTCCCACCTGACCTCCCGCCGGGCCGAGGGGTTCCGGCTCAACGTCAATCAGTTGGGTGAGGCCGTTCTTGGTGACGCCGAGGCCCGACGCCGGTTCGAGAAGGCCGATCGTCTGCTCGACAACCCCGACGTCGACTACGTGTCGGTCAAGACCTCGTCGATCGTGTCGCAACTCAACTACTGGGCGTGGGACGACAGCCTCGCCCGGGTGGTCGCCCAGCTCCGACCCCTGTTCCTCAAAGCCCGCGATCGGGGTACGTTCGTCAACCTCGACATGGAGGAGTACCACGATCTGGAGTTGACGGTCGCCGCGTTCCGTTCACTGCTCGACGAGCCGGAGCTGGCCGACATCGACGCCGGTATCGTGCTCCAGGCGTATCTGCCCGATTCGTTCCCGGTTCTGCAGGAGCTGGTGGCCTGGGCCGAGAATCGGCCCGGCACGATCAAGATCCGTCTGGTCAAGGGTGCCAACCTGGCGATGGAGCAGGTCGAGGCGGCGATACACGACTGGCCCCAGGCGCCGTATCGCACGAAGGCCGAGGTCGACGCCAACTACAAGCGTTGCCTCGACTGGGTGCTGACGCCGGAGCGCACCCGGTCGGTGCGAATCGGGCTGGCCAGCCACAACCTGTTCGACATCGCCTGGGGTTACCTGCTGGCCTCCGAGCGGGGCGTGGCCGATCGTCTCGAGCTGGAAATGCTGCAAGGCATGGCCGTTCCCCAGGCCAAGGCGGCCCGGGAGACCGCCGGCGATCTGCTCCTCTATACGCCGGTGGTGGCGGCTTCGGAGTTCGACGTGGCCATCAGCTACCTGTTCCGGCGGCTGGAGGAGAACGCGTCGGACGCCAACTTCATCCGCCACCTGTTCACCCTGCGGCCGGGCAGCCCGGAGTTCGAATCCGAGGCGGCGAAATTCCGGCTGGCCGTGGCCGACCGTCTCGACGTGCCGATCGGCCCGAACCGCAGCCAGAACCGGCTGACCGAGGAGCCGACCGGCGACATTCCCGAGGCTTTCACCAACGAACCCGACACCGACCCGGCGCTGGCCGCCAACCGGCAGTGGGCGGCCGAGGTGGTCCGGGCCGATCGGTTCGAGCCGATCAAGACGCCGCTGCTCGTCGACTCGCCGGAGGAGCGGGCCAACGTTGGCCGGGTCATGGCCGGCCTGGCCGACGGCGCGGTCAAGTGGTCGGGACGTCCGATCGCCGAGCGGCGGGCGATCCTGCACGCGGTGGCCGACGAGCTGACCCGCCGCCGGGGCGACCTCGTCAACGCCATGATCCATGAGGCCGACAAGACCCTCGCCCAGGCCGATCCCGAGGTGTCGGAGGCCATCGACTTCGCCCGCTACTACGCCGAGCGGATCAACGAGCTCGATCAGCGCCACGGTCTCTCCTTCGAACCGCTCGGCGTGGTCACGGTGGTGCCGCCGTGGAACTTCCCCGTCGCCATCCCGGCCGGCGGCGTGCTCGCCGCGCTGGCCGCCGGCAACACGGTTGCCTTGAAGCCCGCCCCCCAAACGCCGCGCTGCGCCGAGATCGTGACCGAGTGCTGCTGGGCCGCCGGCGTCCCCGACGACGCCCTGCAGTTCATCCGGGTGCCCGACGACGGCCTCGGCCGCCACCTCATCGAGGCCTCCGACACCGTCATCCTCACCGGGGCCTACGAGACCGCCGAACTGTTCCGGTCGTGGAAGCCGGGCCTGCGCATCCTCGCCGAGACCTCGGGCAAGAACGCCATCGTTGTCACGCCGCACGCCGACCTCGATCTGGCGGTGGCCGATCTGGCCTACTCGGCGTTCGGTCACGCCGGTCAGAAGTGCTCGGCCGCCAGCCTCGGCATCCTCGTCGGTGACGTGTACCACTCCGAGCGTTTCCGGCGGCAGTTGGTCGATGCGGTGACGTCGCTCACCGTCGGGCCCTCGACCGATCTGTCGACCGACATGACCCCCACCGTCGAGGCACCGTCGGGCAAGCTGCTGCGTGGTCTGACGGCGCTGGACGAGGGCGAGGAGTGGCTGATCGAGCCCCGCCGGATCGACGACGGTGGATCGGCGGCCCTCTGGTCACCGGGGGTGCGTCTCGGGGTCACACCCGGCTCATGGTTCCATCAGACCGAGTGTTTCGGGCCGGTGCTCGGGCTCATGGCGGCCGCCGACCTCGACGAGGCGCTTGCCATCCAGAACGGCACGACGTTCGGCTTGACCGGCGGCATCCACTCGCTCGATCCCAACGAGGTCGACACCTGGACCGAGCGGATCGAGGTCGGCAACGCCTATGTCAACCGCACCATCACCGGTGCCATCGTGCAACGCCAGCCCTTCGGCGGATGGAAGCGGTCGTCGATCGGGCCGGGCGCCAAGGCCGGCGGCCCCAACTACGTGGCCCAGCTCGGGCGATGGGTCACCGGTCCGGCCGCCGCCGCCGAGTCCGATGTCGGTTCGGAGGCATGGCTTTCGGCGGCAACCGCGAGCGATGAGCACTGGTGGTCCACCGAGTTCGCCGTGGAGCACGACCCGACCGCGCTGTTCTGCGAATCGAACGTCTTCCGCTACCGGCCGTTGGAGCGGGTTGCCGTGCGGGTCGAGCGGTCTGACCGGCCGACGGCGGCCGCCGAGCTGGAGCGGGTGCTTGCCGCTGCTCGCCGCTGCGGTGTGGCCACGGTGGTGTCGGACAGCGACACCGAGTCGGCGGCCGAGTTCGCCGCCCGCCTCGACGCACTGGCCGCCCGGGGCGTGAGTCGGATCCGGTTGATCGGATCCTGCGACGACGGTTTGCGGACCGCAGCGAACTCGGCGGGTGTGCACGTTGCCGACGACGTGGTCACCGCCAATGGACGGATCGAACTGCTGCATTATCTGCGGGAGCAGTCGGTGTCTCGGACCCTTCATCGCTATGGGAACCTCGTGTAGCCCGGACGCTGGAATGAACGGCCGGACCGACCCGGCCCGCCCGCCTCGATTAGTCTGACGCTCGTGACCGAGCTGACCGGCTGGAACCGCCTCCGCAACCGTTTCCTCAACAAGGGCACCGCGTTCACCGCGGAGGAGCGCGACCGGTACCGGCTCAACGGCCTGCTGCCGCCGGTGGTGGAAACGCTCGATCTACAGCTGCAGCGGACTCGTATCGAGTTCGACACGAAAGGCACCGACCTCGGCCGTCACATCTTCCTGCGCCTGCTCCAGGGGCGGAACTCGGTGCTGTTCTACTCCTTCCTCCAACGCAACCTCGACGAGATCCTGCCGATCGTCTACACCCCGACGGTGGGCTTGGCCTGCCAGGAGTGGTCGCGTATCTACCGCCAGGAACACGGGCTGTACCTGTCGTGGCCCGATCGGCACCGGATCGGGGAGCTGCTCGACAACGCCATCAACACCCCCGTCGGTGGCCCCGGCGCCGCCGACCGGATCGACATCATCGTCGTCAGCGACGGCGAACGAATCCTCGGGCTCGGCGACCTCGGAGCGGGCGGCATGGGTATCCCGATCGGCAAGCTGGCGCTCTACACCGCCGTGGGTGGGATCGATCCGAGCCGGTCGCTGCCGGTGCTGCTCGACGCCGGGACCGACAACGAGTCGCTGCTGTCGGATCCGCTCTACCTCGGGTGGCGCAACCACCGGGTCCGGGGCGCCGAGTATGACGAGCTGGTCGATGCGTTCGTCGACGCGGTGGTCGAGCGGCTGCCGAACGCCATCGTTCAGTGGGAGGACTTCGCCCAGTCGAACGCCCGCCGCCTGCTGGACCGTCACCGGGATCGGGTTGCCTCGTTCAACGACGACATCCAGGGCACCGCGGCGGTCACCGCGGCGGCGGTGCGGGCGGGCCTGGGCCGGACCGGGGTGGCGGCCCGTGATCTCCAGGTGGTGATCGTGGGGGCCGGATCGGCCGGTACGGGAGTGGCCGACGAGCTGGTGCGGTTCCTGATGTCGGCCGGGTTGAGCGAGGCGGATGCGGTGGGTCGGTGCTGGCTCGTCGACCGTCACGGCCTGCTCCACGCCGGCGTGCCCGACGCCGAAGAACTGCACGCGTTTCAGCAGCGGTACCTTCGAGCGAGCGACGAGGTGCCGGAGTCCGGGTCGCTGCTCGACGTGGTACGGGCGGTACGGCCGCAGGTGTTGATCGGGGTGTCGGGCCAGCCCGGTCTGTTCACTCGCGAGGTGGTGGAGGCCATGGCCGATGGTGTGGAGCGGCCGGTCATCATGCCGCTGTCGAATCCGACACCCCGGGCCGAGGCTATTCCGGGCGATGTCATCGAGTGGACGAGGGGGCGGGCGCTGATCGGCACCGGCAGCCCTTTTGATCCCGTGCCGTGGGGCGACGCCGTTCACGAGATCGCCCAGGTCAACAACGTCTACATCTTCCCCGGCGTCGGACTGGGAGCCTTGGCCGTCGGTGCGATCCGAATCACCGACGCCATGATCACCGCAGCCTCCGGGGCGGTGGCCGAGTTGGCGGTGGCGGGCGCCGAGGACCGGCTCCTCCCACCGGTGGATCAAGCGGCCGAAGCGGCTCGCCTGGTGGCGACGGCGGTGGCCCGCCAAGCGGTGAACGACGGGGTGGCGGCCGAGGGCGACTTGCTGGCCGACGACGCGATCGAGATGCTGATCGACGGTCATACCTGGCGGCCCGTGTACTGACCTCGGACCCGCCGAGCGGGATCAGCCGCGGCCCATGCGGGACATCAGGTCGTTCTTGAGTCGCCAGGAGCCCTCGCTGAGGGACACGTGGTAGACGTGGGGGTTGACGATGCGGCGGACGCCGACGTCGAGCCGCTCGAGGTCGGCGGTCCGACGTAGCCGGGCCGCCTCGACCGCGTCGTGTTCGTCGACCACCGTCCATGGGTCGAACGGTTCGAGGAGTTCCTCCCGCCCCGTTATCTGGTCTGCGGTGAGGGTGCGGCTGACACCGGGGGCGCTTGGGTGGTGGAGGACGAGCGGGCCGTCGAGCGTCTCGTCGGCCAGGGCGAGGAGGTCGGCGGTCGCCGTGCCTCGTGCGCCGTGGATTCGCCACACCCGCTTCCGGCCGGGATTCACGACCTTGGCCGGCGTGTCGCTGAGCTTGATCGCCGGCGTCCACCCATCGCCGGCGCTGTCGTCGCCGATGGCGACGAGCTTGTAGACCCCATCAAGGCTGGGGGCGCCCTCGCTGGTGGCCATGCGGGTGCCGGCGCCGTAGACGAGCCGGCCGGTGACCCGGTCGGGATCCTGATCGTATTGCGGGGCTTCGATCGTGATCTGGTTGAGGATCTGCCAGATCGTGAGCTCGTCCAGACTGGATGACAGCACGATGATCGGTTCCGTGAAGCCGGCGTCGTCGAGCATGGCGGAGGCTCGCACGGCGAGATGGGCCAGATCGCCCGAGTCGAGCCGGATGCCGATGGGTTCGTGGCCTTTGGAGCGGAGTTCGTCGAACACGGTGATGGCATTGGGCAGACCGGAGCCGATGGTGTTGATGGTGTCGACGAGGAGCAGGCAGTCGTCGGGATAGAGCTCCGCGTAGGCCCGGAAGGCGCCGAGCTCCCCCTCCCCCAACGCCATGAACACCTGTACGAGGCTGTGGGCAAGGGTGCCGACGGGGATGAAGCCGAGCGCATGTGAGAGGCCGACGTTGGACGAGCCGACGGCGCCACCGATGAGCGAGGCCCGGCTGGCGGCCAGCGCTCCCCGCTCCGGCGCCCGGCGCATCCCGAACTCGATCACGCTGCCGCCGCTGGCCGCCTCGACGACGCGGGACGCCTTGGTGGCGATCAGGGTCTGGAAGTTCAGGTGGTTGAGCAGTGACGTTTCCAGCAGCTGGGCCAGAGCGAGCGGCCCCTCGACGACGGTGATCGGCACGTTGGAATGCACGACCCGGCCCTCCGGGATGGCCTCGATGTGCAGCGACGAGAAGTCGCCGACGTCGGAGAGCCAGCCGAGAAAGTCGTCGCCGAAAAGCGGTTCGCCGTTGCGGTCGTGGTGGGTGCGGAGTTGGTCGAGCGAGGCGTCATCGAAGCGGACGGTTCGGATCCAGTCGGCAAGCCACGCGGCGCCGGCGTTGATGCAGTAGCCGGCCTGGTGGCGGCCGTAGTCGGGGTAGCGGCGGAAGAAGTGCTCGAACCGGGCGGGGCGTTCGGCCAGGCCTCGGCGGTGGTAGAGCTGGGCCATCGTCAGCTGATACTGGTCGGTGTAGAGCACACCTTCGGCAAGACTGCGATCCATGGGTGCAGGGTAGAAGCGAACCGGCCCAGGTCCGCAACCGTCGACCGGCTGTGGGCCGGTGAGATCTGCTCGTTCCGGTAGATGTCGATACCTTGGCGGGATGCAATTCGACAATGCCCTCGCCTTCTACGGAACCCTGCGGCCCGGGGAGTCCAATCACTGGCTGGTTCGTGACATCCCCGGGGAGTGGGTCGAAGGGATGATCCGCGGCTACGTGTTCGAGGTGACGTGGAGCGGCTACGAGGGCTATCCGGGGTTCGTGCCCGATCCCGACGGTCATCGGGTCCCGGTATCGGTTCTGGTGTCGGACGACTGGGCGTCCTTTGTCGACAAGGTCGACGAGTTCGAAGGCCCCGGTTACGAGCGGCGCCCGCTCTCCGTCTTCGACGTCGCCGGGGTCGAGATCATCGGCGAGGCCGGTGTGTACGTGTTCCTGACCGACCGGGAGTAGGTCCCACCTTCAGGCCGGGACACGGGCCCTCGGACGCGACCGGGCCCGGCCGCGCTCCGGTGAGGAGCAGGGCCGGGCCCGGTACGTCGTTGTGTCGAGTCGGATCAGCCGATCTCGTTGACCCGATCGGTGGGCGGGGGTGCAACGGGGCTGAAGGTGCCCAGGTAGTTGACCAGCGCCAACAGGTCGTTGCCGCCGTCGATCCGCAGCGCCGGGTCGACATCGGCGAAGGTGGTGAAGTTGTCACCGCCGTCGGCCAGGAAGCTGTTGGCCGTCACCATGTAGGTTCCCGCCGGATCGAGCGGTACGCCGTTGATCTGGACGTTGGTGATCGAGACGCCGGTGCAGACACCGGCCTCGATCGTCTTGGCCAGATCGTAGGTGAAGCCCTCCGACACACCGAGGTGGAGGAACGGCCGGCTGGCGAAGGACGGCTGGCACTGCTCCTCGAGCACCGAGATGATCTGGGCCCCGGTCATGGGGAAGGTCAACACGGTGTTGCCGAACGGCTGGAACGTCTGCGCCTCGCCGAAGGTGACGACACCGTCGCCCTCACCGCTGGACGATGCGAAGGTCAGGTCGGAGCGGACACCGCCGGGGTTCATGAACGCCACCTGCGAACCGGCGGCCGAGGCCGACCAGTTCTGGGCGTCGGCCACGAGGTTGCCGGCCGGCGACTCGACACCGCGGTCGCTACCGGTCGGTACGCCGCCACGGTTGATGTCGGCGGTGATCGTGCCGACCGGCACGCTGCCGACCTCCTCGGCCAGCGGCGCCCACTTGTCGATCACCGCGGTCACGGCGGGATCGGGAGCAAGGTCGGCCTGGATCACGGCGTGGTTGGTGGCACTCGACAGATCGCGTCGAACGTCCTTGGTGCGCTTGTCGAGCACCAGGTTCATCTCGGTGACGACCCGGCC
>JBFHME010000102.1:0-12299 GCA_041594435.1 Acidimicrobiales bacterium | reverse complement strand
GGCTGAGCATGGCGCTAGGATACCGGCCGCCGGCGGGAGCCGGCCGGGAGACCCTGGGGACCATCCGATGACCAGCAACGTAGCACCGCACCGACTCGCCGATCCGGCGCTGTTCGACGCCGTCGCCGCCATGATGGACAATGCCTGGACCCTTCCGGGGTTCTGCGTGCCCAATGGCGAGGTCTATCCCCATCAGTGGTTGTGGGACTCGTGCTTTCATTCGGTTATCTGGACGAAGCTCGACCCGTCGCGGGCGCTCACCGAGGTCGATCATGTCCTGGCCACCATCGGTCCGACCGGCTTCGTTCCCCACATGAACTACTGGACCGACCCGGACGCTCACGCCGACCTGTGGGCTCGATCCAAGACCTCGTCCATCACCCAGCCGCCGATGTGGGCCCTGGCCTTGAGCGAGATCGCGGCGTGTGGGGTCGTGCTCGATGACGAGCTCCTCGGTCGAGCGGCCCGCGGCCTCCTTCATCTGCTGGACGACCGGCCCCGCAGCGCCAGCGGCCTCGCGTGTGTCCTGCATCCCTGGGAGACCGGCTGCGATGACAGCCCCCGGTGGGACGACTGGGCCTCCGGGCCGTCGGCGCCGTTCGATCGGGTGGGATGGAAGAACGACAAGGTTCGTCTCGTCGGCTCCCTCGTTTTCGACGACCACGGTGCACCGATCGACAATCCGGACTTCGCCGTCGGCTCGGTCGGTTTCTCCGCACTGGTGGCCTGGAACTGTGGGTTGTTGGCGCCCCTGGTGGCGGCGGCCGCCGATCCCGAGGTCGCCGGGTTGGTCGACCGGCTGCAGGCCGGACGTGACGAACTCGCCGATGCGGTGAGGTCTCGATGGGATGACGATCGCCGGATCTGGTGGGACGAACCGCTGCGAGGTGACGTGGGCCCCTCGTCGGGCGCGCGCACGCTCGACGCGATGCTGGCGCTGTTCGTCGACCCCCGTGCGGAGATGTTCGATCAACTGGTGGACGCCGAGGCGTTCGGCGCCCCGTTCGGGCCCCGAGGAGTGCATCGGGCCGAGCCCGGCTACGAGCCGGATCAGTACTGGCGTGGCCCGGCGTGGCCGCAGCTCACGTATCTCCTCTGGCGGGCGGCGCAGCGCGGTGTGGCCGAAGGTCTGACCGCATCGTCGACCGCTCGGATGCTGGCCACGTCCCTCGTCGACGGCGCCCGCCGGTCCGGGCTTGCCGAGTACTGGAATCCCGAGACCGGGGAAGGTCGGGGCGCCGCGCCCCAGTCGTGGGCGGGCCTTGCGATCTGCGTCTGATCGATTCGCTGATCCGTCCGTTCTCCGGCGACAGGGAGCAGAACCCCACAGAACCGGGCCGGTTTGCTCCTGTCGGCCGTTTCGGTGCGGAGGCAGCCGCTAGGGCTGCCAGCCCCGGCTCTCGAGGAGGCGGGCGATGTTGGCTTCCATGCGCTCCTGCGACAGGTGCTGCTCGACAAGCCGTCGATTCCGGACCAGCGCCTCCTCGGATGGATCGCGCAGCGCGGCGGCGACGGCCCGGTGGTCCTCCGGGTCGAGCCAGCTGAAGCCGAGGGCCCGTAGTTCGTCGGCCACCGGGTAGTCGCCGACCGCGGCCGGACGGTGATGGATGGCGGCCTCGATCGGCGGGTTGCCGAAGCCCTCCCAGATCGAGGGGAAGGCCACCAGGTCGCAGGCGGCGTACAGGTCGGACATCGT
The DNA here is from genome assembly GCA_041594435.1 of Acidimicrobiales bacterium. Taxonomy (GTDB): domain Bacteria; phylum Actinomycetota; class Acidimicrobiia; order Acidimicrobiales; family SZUA-35; genus JAHELU01. The sequence goes on along the minus strand of JBFHME010000102.1, from coordinate 10,603 downwards.
GACGTCGTCTCCACCGACGGGGTGACGGATCACCCGGGCCGAGGTGGCGGCCAGGAGCCGGTCGAAGTCATCGCCGTAGCCCTCTTCGGCCTGCCCGGGGATCCAGTAGACGGCATCGAGCGCCTCGCACAGCCGAAGGGCGGCCGGAATGTTCTTGCGGGCGATGGCGCGTACGGGGTGGGCCACCAACCATTGGTCGTCGCTGACGCCCAACGTCGCTCTCGTGCGATCGCGCCGGCCGGCCGGTGGGTCGAGGACGAAACCGTTGTAGATGGTGGTGGCCGACAGCCCCCGGTCGGCGAACTGGCGTTCGGTGAGACGATTGATCGTGACGTGAGCCCAGGCGGGGTGATCGGGCGGCAGGTGGGTGACGTGGGCGAAGCGAGTTCGCTGCCATGGTGGGTCGTGGTGATGGAGGATGGCCGGTCGCCCGGCGAGGGTGTCGATGACGACGGCGCTGGCCGCCAGGTTGAGGGGGATCGAGAGGAGGTTTTCCACGATCACGAGATCACACGGGCCGAGCGCCTGCTCGAGGTCGGTGGTCGACGGCGGTCGAGTGGCGTCGATGGCCAGGCCCGGAATCAGGTGATCGACGGGTCCATCCCCGGCGATCGTCGTCGTGGTCCAGCCCAGTCGTTCCAACGCCTGCCGCCACAGGTCGGCGACCACGGAAACGCCGTCGGTCATCCCGAGGCGGAAGGAGAGGATGGCGCAGGTACCCACGGGGGAGAATCTACCGGCTGAGCTCTCACGACACCGAACGCCCACCGGCGCCGGACCCGGTGGGCGGTATCGGCGAGCTCAGATGGCGGGCAGCAGCCTGTCGAGGTGGGTGAAGCAGATGAACAGGCAGGCCAGCAACGGAACGGCGGTCAGCGTGTAGGCCGGACGTCGTCGCCAGCCGCGGCCGAGCGCCCATCCGGCCAGGGCCACGAGCGCGGACAGGACGGCCCACAGCGCAGTCGCCGGCCAGTGCTTCGGCTGCCAGCCCAGGGACTCGTCCAACGACTGGGAGTCTCCGGCGGCGAGTTCGGCGCCGATGGTGTCGTCGAGCACGGTGTCGTCGATGCCCATGTCGTCGACGCCCATGTCATCGACGCCGGGAGCCTCACCGCTGCCGTCACCGGATCGGTCGAGGTCCGGTTCGACCACCTCGGTGACGATCGGCGTCGGGGGGGCGGGCGTCGTGTCGAGCGTGGCCGTCACCACGATTCGCTGGGCCGCCGAACGTTTGGGGTGGCAGGCGGTCAGCGTCAGGCGGCTGTCGCCGTGATCGTCGAGCACCCAGGTCGCGGTCGGGTCGACGATGAAGTGACCCAGCGGGGTGACGTCATCGGCGTCCGACTCGTCGTCGCCGGCCCCGTGTTCATTGACGAGATACCTGAACCGCCCTTGCAGGGTCTCGACAATGATCTCGTCGCCCGGCATGAGCTTGTCGAGGTCGAAGAAGGGAGCGCCGTAGGTGGTGCGATGGCCGGCGATGGCGGCGTTGCCCGGTTGACCGGGAAAGGCCGTCAGGGGATAGTGACCCGGCCCTTTTCGGAGCTCGTCGCGACCGACACCCCGCACGTAGGTCTTGTCGACACCGATGGCCGGAATGATGATGCGGCCCGCCGCTTCGCCGATTGAGGGAATCTCGCCGATGTCGAAGATCGGCGCGGCCGTATCACCGGCCGGCGTCCCGGCCGGGTCCAACCGCTCCGCCCGTTCCGAGGGCTCGGGCTGGTGTTCGGCTTCGGCAGAGGTCTGAGAGACGTTCTCTTCGTCGCCGAGATCATTCCGGACCGAGGCGAGGCGGGCCAGAAACTGGCCATCGAGTTCCTGCTGGGCTCTGGCCTCGGCCAAACCGGTTCCCCAGTACTGGAACGCGGCGAAGGCGAGCACCAGCGCGCCAACCGTGATCAGCACACGGCCCAGCCCGCCTATCAGTCGATGGAGCATGGTGGTCATCGTCAGGTTCGGCCGGCCCGTCTTCTCGTTCCGTCGTCTCGGTTCCGTCGTCTCGGTTCCGTCGGATCGGGCCGCCTCCATCCCATCGGCCCCAACGCCCGCGGATTGATCGATACACGGCGGCAGGGCCGGCCGGACCGGGAGCCTGGCGTCGTTGGGCGGGTCCGCACCTGTTCCCAACCGTATTTGGGCCGCCTGCCTGTACCGGCGGGCTCCCGACGCCCGTATCGTGGTAGACGGTGAATGATCGGGCCACAGTCACGGACACTACAACGATGGTGAATCTCAACGGGGCGATCAGCCTCATCGGCGGGTTTCCGGCGCTGGCCGGTGTGAACCTGACCGTTGCCGACGGCGAGATCGTCGTGCTTCGTGGCCCCAACGGTGCAGGGAAGAGCACGCTCCTGCGTCTGTGCGCCGGACTGGCACCGTTGAACGGGGGTACCGGAACGATTCTGGGCCACGACGTGGCGAATCGGGAGCGGCGCCGCCTGATCAGACGGGAAACCGGCCTGCTGGCCCACCAGACGTTTCTCTACGACGAGTTGACCGTGGAGGACAACCTCACGTTCTGGGCCAGAGCCAACCGGGCCGATCCGAGTACCGTCGAACCCATCCTCGACCGCCTCGACCTCGGGGGGCGGCTGCGCACGGTGAAGATCTCGGCGCTCTCGGCCGGCCAGCGCCGTCGGGCGTCGGTGGCGGTGATGGTGTGCCGTCGACCAAAGATCTGGCTGCTCGACGAACCCCATGCCGGCCTCGATCAGGCCGGTCGCGACTTCATCGACGAGATCGTCCGCCACGCGGTCAGGTTCGGAGCCACCGTGATCATCGCCTCGCACGACCACGAGCGGGTGTCGAATCTGGCCACCCGCACCGTGCATCTGGTTGGCGGGATGGTCACCGGGGCCGAGGAGGGACGCAATGCTTCGTGACGCCTGGCTGATGGCATCCAAGGATCTGCGAATCGAATGGGCCACCCGGGTCGGAATGGGGCAGATCCTCCCCTTCGGCGGTTTGGTGCTCATCCTGTTCGGCCTGGCCATCAGCCCCGACCTGGCGGTTGCCGGATCCGACGGCCGTTCCCTGCTGGCTCAGGCGGCGCCCGGTCTGTTCTGGATCACCGTGTTGCTGTCGTCGCTTCTGGCGCTGGGCCGGTCGTTCGCCGTCGAGTCGGCTGACGGCAACCTCGACGCACTCAAGATGGCCGGACTCGATCCGGCCGGTGTCTTTCTGGGCAAGTCGGCGGCGGTCGCCGCCCAGCTGTTGGCGCTGCAGGTGGTTCTCGGTCTCGGGGCGTTCGTGCTCTACGGCCCACCGCTGGCCGACCTCGTGTTGCTGCTCACCGTCGTGGTTCTTGCCACTCTGGGTATCACCGCCGCCGGGACCGTTTACGCCGCGGTGGCCTCGGGATTGAGAGTTCGAGATACTCTGGTGCCACTACTCGTGTTACCGGTTGTGGCCCCGGTACTCTTGGCGGCAACGAAAGCCTCGGAGGCTGCGGTCTTCGGCCCGATCGACGACGGGTGGTCGTGGGCCATGTTGCTCGGCGTTTTCGCTCTGCTTTACGTCGGCGTGGGAATGCTGGCCTTCGGGCCGATAATGGAGGAGTCGTGACGTCTACCAGTTCAAAGGCAACCTACGTCATCGGATGGGCCGCCCTTATCGCACTGGCCCTGTCGCTGCTCTTCGCGCTGGTGCTGTCGCCGCCGGAGGTCAGCATGGGCGACAGCGTGCGGTTGTTGTACCTGCACCTCCCCACGATTGCCGTCTCCTATATCGGCTATCTCATCACGTTCGTCGGCAGTGTGATCTACCTGCGCAACCAGAGCGTTTTCTGGGATCTCCTCGCCGGAGCCGCTGCCGAGATCGGCGTGCTGTTCACGGCGTTCGTGCTGATCACCGGTGCGATCTGGGGCAAGCCGACCTGGGGAACCTACTGGGAGTGGGACCCCCGGCTGACCGCCACCACCGTCATGTTCATCATGTATCTCGGCTATCTCGCCATTCGGCGAATGGAACTGCCTCAGGAGGTACGCTCCCGACGCGCCGCCGTGGTCGGCATCATCGCCATCGCCAACCTGGTCATCGTCCGCTACTCGGTGCAGTGGTGGCGGGGGCTCCACCAGGGGCAAACCATCGGCGTCGACACCCAACTCGACGGCCTGATGCTCTTCACCCTGTTCCTCAGTGTGGTGGCGTTCCTGCTCCTCGGGGCGTGGCTGCTCATCCACCGGTTCCGGGTTGCCTGGCTCGAACGACAGATCGAGGACATGCGTCTGAACCAGGCGCTCAGCGAACGTCGAGGTGAGGCCGGAGACGCCACACTCGGAGGTGCGGCATCGTGAACCATTGGGCTTTCGTCCTCGCGGGTTACGGCATCGTGATCGTCGGCCTCGCGGTCTACATCTCCTGGGTCCTGAGCCGCGGACGCTCACTGACCAGCGAGGTCCCCGAGGAGAGGCGGCGGTTCCTTGACTGATCTCGATCTCACCCCCCGCAACGTACCCTCCGGTGGCTCGGGCTCACTGCGCAACTGGCTGATCATCGGAGCGCTGGCCGTGGTGGCCGGATTCGTACTCTTCCAGGCCCTGAGCAGTGCCCGGGTCTACTTCCTCAACGTCGACGAGGCGGTCGCCCAACGGGCCGAGCTGGGTGACGACACCTTCAACATGCAGGGCACCGTCATCAGCGAGCCGGTATCGGACGGTGACGCCATGACGTTCACCATGACCTTCGGCGGAGAGAACGCCGAGATCCGCCATGTCGGTGCCGAACCAACCGACCTGTTCAAGGTCGGTGAGCAGGTGGTGGCCAAGGGCCATTGGGACGGAACCGAGTTCGTGTCCAACCAGCTTCTGGTCAAGCACTCCGAGGAGTACGTGGAGGACAATCCTGACCGGCTGAACTACGAACTCGACGATACCGGGGAGCCCGTGTCCGACCGTTCCGCCTCCGGCAGTTCCGACACGACGGACCCGTGAGCCGGGCCTGCAGCCGATGAGGTGTGCATCGTGAACTCCGTTCTCGGATTCGCTTTCGTCGCCCTCGGCCTCGCCGCCTCGGTGATGGGCGCGGCCGGTGGAACCTATGCCCTGGTGGCGATGTCGGACGAACGCCAACCGATCTTTCTCCGAACCGTTCGGCGATGGGCGTCCCTCGTCGTCGTGGCCGCCGTCGGAGCGTTTGTCGTGATGGAGGTGGCACTGTTCCAGCGCGACTTCACGGTGTCCTATGTCAGCGACGTCGGCAGCCGGGCCACCCCGCCGCTGTTCAACTTCGCCGCCCTCTGGTCGTCGCTCGAAGGGTCACTGCTGTTGTGGGTCCTGATCCTGGCCCTGTACCTCGCGATGGTGCTCGTCAAGTTCCGAAACCGGGCCGATGATCCGCTGCTCAACTGGGCCCTCGTGGTGATCCTGGTGGTCGCGGCCTTCTTCTTCGGCCTGCTGGTCGGGCCGGCCAACCCGTTCGGCGCGGTCGAGATCCCGCCCGGTTTCGTCGACGGACCCGGACCCAACCCGCTCCTGCAGAACCACGTGCTGATGGCCGTGCACCCTCCCATGCTCTATCTGGGCTACGTCGGATTCACGGTCCCGTTCGCGTTCGCCATCGCGGCCCTGATCACCGGAAGGATGGGGGAGGGCTGGCTGGTCGAAACCCGACGTTGGACCGTGGCCGCCTGGGGATTCCTGACACTCGGCATCGTGCTGGGCGCCTGGTGGAGCTACGAAGTGCTCGGTTGGGGCGGCTACTGGGCCTGGGACCCGGTGGAGAACGCGTCGCTGCTCCCCTGGCTGACCGGTACCGCCTTCGTACACTCGGTGATGGTCCAGGAACGGCGGGGAATGCTGCGGGTCTGGAACCTGTCCCTGCTCTGTGCCACCTTTGCCCTCACCATCCTCGGCACCTTCCTCACCCGCTCGGGCGTCGTCGAGTCGGTGCACGCCTTCACGGCCGGCGCAGTCGGTCCTGCATTGCTGGCCTTCTTTGCGGTGGTGGCCGCCGTCAGCGTCGGCCTGATCGGCTGGCGTGGTGACGAGTTGCGGTCCACGGGTGCGATCGACGCCCCCCTGTCCCGCGAGGGCTCGTTCCTCGCCAACAACGTGGCCTTCGGAGCGCTCGCCTTCGTTGTGCTCCTCGGTACCGTTTTCCCACTCCTGATCGAGGCCTGGGACGGTACCAGGCTCACGATCGGGCGCCCCTATTTCGATTCCATGGCCCGTCCCATCGCGATGGTGATCCTGTTTCTGATGGCGAGCGCCCCGGTGTTACCGTGGCGCAAGGCTTCGACCGAGGTGCTGTCGACCCGCCTGTTCTGGCCCGCCGTGCTGGGGGTCGGCTCGATGGCGCTGGCACTGATCCTCGGCGGCCGCGGCTTCTATCCGGTTCTGACCTTCGGCCTCGGCGGATTCGCGGCCGGGGCGGCGCTCCGGCAGGTGGTGCTGGCCACCCGCCGTCAGGGCTGGCGGGGTCTGGTCGGCCGCACCAACGGGGGCATGGTGGTCCACGTCGGTGTCGTGCTGCTGGCCGTCGGTCTGTCGGCGAGTGAGGCCTACAAGAGTGAACGGACCGTGAATCTTGCGGTGGGGGAGTCCGCAACGGTCGAAGGGCACGAGTTCCGCTACGTCGAGCCCGGAGCCGACATCAACGACCGTCGACTTCGGGTTTTCGCCGGTATCGAGATCGACGGCGGCGATGTGTACCACCCGGCCACCACCAGCTTCCGATCAAGCGGGCAGATCGTGCCCACCCCGTCGGTTCGCTCGGGCTTCACCGAGGACATCTTCCTGGTCCTGGCCACGGTGCCGGATCCGGACGACGACTCCATCGATCTGCGGGTCATCATCCGCCCGATGGTGGCCTGGATTTGGGCCGGCGGTGGGTTGATGGCCCTCGGTACGGTGTTGGCCTTGTTCCCGGGCAGACGTCGCCGCGGCACCGAACCGACGTCGGCCCCGGTATCGGCTGGAGACGGCGACCGGCTCGACGCGACGGAGGTTGACGAGCGGGAGGATGTCGGTGTCTGACGCCTCGACCGAGACCGAAACCGACGTCCCGGCCGAAGCCGCCGACCGTCCCCGGTCAGGCGCTGCCTCGGAGGCCCCGTCCCGGCCACGAACCGCCCGCAACGCCGCCATCGCCGTCGGCATCGTGCTGGCCGCCCTGATCGGACTCATGGCCTTCAGCGGCGACGAGGACGACGCCGCACGATCTGCTCTCGTCGGCCGTCGGACTCCGGCTCTGGTTGGCACGGGGCTCGACGGCAATCCCGTCGACGTCGACGATCTGCGGGGCCAGTGGGTTGTCATCAACTTCTTTGCCACCTGGTGTGCACCGTGTGTGGCCGAGCATCCGGAACTCGTGGCCCTCTCCGAATGGGGCAGCCAGCGAGGCGATGTCCAGCTCCTCTCCGTCGTGTTCAACGAAACCGAGGAGCCGGTGCGCCGGTTCTTCGCCGAGCGGGGTGGTGACTGGCCGGTGATTCTCGGGTCGACCGCCGCCGTCGACTTTCGGGTGGCCCAGGTTCCGGAGACGTTCATCGTCGCCCCCAACGGTGTCGTGGTGGCCCACATCGCGGGTCAGACCACGGCCGAGGAGGTGATGGCGCTGATCGACGGCACCTCCGGCGGTGACGGCTCGTGACCAAAACCCCCGAGACCCACCGGCGTCGGATCGTTCGACCGATCGCCTGGATCGGTCTTCTGGCTGCGGCGGTGGCGCTGCTGGCCGTGGCCTCGATCGACACCGGTGGCGTCGAGACCGACACCGAGCGTATTCAGCGGCTCAATGAGTCGTTCGCCTGCCCGGTCTGCTCCGGGGAGAGTGTGGCCGAGTCGAACGCGGCCGTGTCGGCCACGATCCGGCAGCGAATCGCCGAGGAGGTCACCAACGGATCGAGTGACATCGAGATTCGGGATCAACTGGTCGAAGCCTACGGCGTTTCCGTGCTCCTCAACCCTCCCGCCGAAGGGTTCGCCGCGCTGGTCTGGATTCTGCCGGTGGTCGTGGCCGTGTTCGCCGCCGTGGGCGCCGCCATCGCGTTCGGCCGGGCGGGCCCCCGGTCAAGCCGTGACCCCACCGAGGAGGATCGTGACCTCGTCGAACGGGCCCGCCGACTGGTCGACGGGCCCGAAGCCGGTGTCCGCTCGTGACGACGAATGCGTCGAACGGTGACGTCGACGAGGAACTACGCCAGCTGGTGCGGTCGCTCGATGATCTGGATGCCGAGCTGGCTGCCGGGGATCTGGAGCCGGCGGACTACGAGATTCTCCGCAACGACTACACGGTACGGTTGGCCGACGCCGTGCGCCGTTCCGGGGCCATCGGTTCCAGCTCCTCCGCAACCGGCGTCGGATCAGCGCCCGGCCCGGAGGCGACCGGGTTCAATCGTTGGCTGATCATCGCCGCGCTCGGACTCTTTGCCGTTGGCGCTGGATGGCTGCTGTCCCGCTCCGCGGGCGAGCGGGGCATCGGTGAAGGGCTGACCGGATCGATCGATCAGTCGGCCCGTCAGCGGGTGGCCGAGTGCCAGAACACCGGCATGACCGACGGGGATCTCCTCGGCGCCATCCAGTGCTACGACGAGGTGCTCACGACCGACCCGGAAAACGTCGAGGCGTTGACCTACCGGGCCTGGTTCCTCGTGCTGGCGGCATCGAGTGGTTCGATCGACGCCGGTGATGCCGGGACCGGCCAGGAGATCGAGTTGCTCGAAGCGGCCCGCGTCTATCTCGACAAGGCCATCGACGTCGATCCGTCCTACCCCGATGCCCGGGCGTTCCGCATCGTGGTCGCCGACCGTCTCGGTAACGGCGATGAGGTCTGCCTCCAGGTCGAGGCCCTCGTCGCATCGGACCCGCCACCGTTCTTTCTCGAGCAGGTGCTGCCGGTGGCCGACCGCAACGGCTGCGAGTAGGGCCGGCAGCCGGTTTCGGGGCCGCCGGCGCCGTCAACCGGCGTAGCCGGACCGCGGTGTGAAGTACCGGCCCTCGACCCAACGACCGGCCTCTGCCCGAATCATCCAGATCGAGGCCCGTTCACAACCCCGACCGTGGATATCGGCGCCGTCGACGGCCAGGCACTCGACAACGGCAGGGATCAGATTGCCGTGGGAGCACAACACGAGGCCGCCGCCGTCGTGGAGTCCGGCAGTCAGCGACTCGATGAGGCCGAAGATGTCGCGGAGTCCGACGTCCTCCCACAGCGCCGACTGCTCGACCACCGGGAGCCCGAATGCCGCGGCGAGGGGCTCGACCGTTTGCACGCAGCGCGTCGCCGGGCTCGAGTGGATGCCACCGACACGACGCTCGGCGAAGAAGTCGACGATCGCCGCGGCCTGCTCGATTCCCGCCTCCGAGAGTTGCCGGTACCGGTCATGTGCTCCAATCGAGCGGGTCCCGGCGTGGGCATGGCGGATGAGGTAGACCTCCATGGTCCGAGTAACCCTATCGGTCCGAGGGTTCAGATGGCGCTCCAGCCGCCGTCGACGGCCAGGACGTGACCGGTGACGTAGGTGGAGGCTTCCGAGGCGAGGAACAGCAACGCGCCGTCGAGTTCATGGGGATCCCCCGGTCGGCCGAGCGGTGTGTTCGCCGCGATGTAGCTTTGTCCGGCCTCGCTGTCGAACATGTCGTCGGTCATCTCCGAGGCGAACCAGCCGGGAGCGATGGCGTTGACCCGGATGTTCCTGCGGGCCCACTGCGAAGCCAACTCCCGGGTGAGGTTGTGCAGGCCACCCTTTGACGCGGCGTAGCCGGCGGCCCGCAGCCGACCACCACCCCCGAGACCCATGACCGAGCCCACATTCACCACGGCGCCCGGGCGGTTGTGCTCGATCATCCAGCGGGCCGCCGTCCGGCTGATCTCATACGGGGCGATCAGGTTGATCGTCAGCTCATCGACGAAACCGTCTCGGGTATCGTCGACGGCGGGGAGCACACGCGAGATCCCGGCGTTGTTCACCACGATGTCGACCGAGCCGAAGTTGGAGACCGCCGCTTCGACGAGTCGGTCGGGGGCATCCGTCTCGGTCACATCGAGGGCGACCGCAGCGACCCGGCCGCCGGAGGGGTGGTCGCCGCCGACCAGATCGGCTGCGAGTTCCTCCAATCGCTCCTCCCGGCGGGCGGCGATCACGAGATCCGCTCCCGCCCCATGGAGGACCCGGGCGAACCGGCGACCGAGACCTGAGCTGGCACCGGTGAGAATCGCGACCTTTTCGGTCAAATGAAAGAGCGGGACGGCTGGTTCGATCATGGGATGAATGGTGCCATCATTTGTGAGTGAATCACTCGTCGCTTCGTTCGCGCCGCAACCGCGGCACGCTCCGCAGGCCGCCTACGGCCCGACGAGCGCTCGCCCCGGGTGCGCTGGGTGTCGTGTCGTTGATCCTGGTACTCGCCGCCCCGGCGGCCGCGACCTGGTCGATCATCGCCATCGACGCCGAGACCGGCGAGGTCGGTGCGGCGATGGCGGCCTGCAGCCCGGTGTCGGCGCTCGGCGAGCCCGATGAGGTGCCGGCCACGATCGTTCTCGTCCCGGGCCGGGGTGCCGCGGTGGCGCAGGGTTCGGTCGATCCCGGGGATCTCGAACAGCTGCGATCGGCGTTGACCGATCCGACCGTGGACTCCGCCGAGGCCGTGATCACCGCCGT
>JBFHME010000101.1:0-12594 GCA_041594435.1 Acidimicrobiales bacterium | reverse complement strand
CGCCTCCTCGATGGCTTCGAAACCCCTCTCCACGTCAACCAGGTGATGAACCGGGTCGTGGAGCAGGTACAGCGCGAAGCTAGCAACGGTGAACGTCGATCCGTCGGACCGGAGACCGGTCCGCTCCCACTGGTCACCGCGTACCTTGTCGAGCAGGTCGGCAAAACGACCGGCGTTGACCGCGAGATCGTAGCTGATCTTCCTCGCGTCCTGGCTGCTGTAGTCGTCCTCGACAGCGGTGGCGTCCTGATCCCAGCTGGCGAACGTGGGGTTCTTCTTCTTCAGCATCAGGGTCAGACGTTTGGCGGCGAGCCCGTAGACGTCACGCACATGGGCACCGTATTCAAGCGCCGACCATTGTGGCGACTGTCCCGGCGGCACCGGTGGCCGCTGCTCGACGACGTCACCGCGGCCGAGCGCCGACCGCCAGCCGGCGGCGTTGGCTCGGACCCGGCCGGCGACCGTCTCGGGCTCGATCGTCGAGGCGTCGAAGCCGCATTCAGGACAGGGCTCGTTCAAGACCCAGGTCCAGTCCTTGGTGTCCGGCGGTGGATGTTCCATACCACGACCCTAACCGGAACAATCGGCGGCCGATCAATCGGATCGCCCCCGAGCCCCGACGGCTCGGGGGCCGACCCGGATCTAGGAACCGATGATGCCGCCGTCCTTGCGCGTCAGGACGATGGTCGAGTCACGAGGGACGTCATCACCGAGGAACGGGAAGAGCGTGGCCGCCGGATCACCGTTGCCCGGGTGCTGGATGTTGATGAACATCGTGCGCCGGTCCGGGGTGACGGCGATACCGGTGACCTCGCAGTCCTTCGGTCCGCTGAAGATTCGACGAATCTCACCGGTGGACGGATCCGCGACCAGCATCTGATCGTTGCCACCCTCCTCCTCCGGCCCGAAGGGCGGCTGGCGACCGTCGGTCTCGATGAAAAGGCGACCGTCGGGATCGGCCCACAAGCCGTCCGGCGAGCCGAAGCCGTACTCGGTATCGGCGGTGTCGGAGGAAAAGATGAAGATGTCCCACTCGAACGACGTTCCCACATGACGATCGCTGTCACGCCACCGAATGATATGGCCGTTGGGGTTGGGGGCCTGGGGGTTGGCCGCATTCGGTTCGGTCCGGCGGCTGTTGTTGGTGAGGGTGCACAAGACATCGCCATTCGGCGCCACCGTCGTCCACTCCGGGCGGTCCATCGGCGTTGCCCCGGCGGCATCGGCCGCCACACGGGCGAAGGTGAGCACTTCGTCCATCGAGGAGAACACGGCGGCCACGTCGGGGTTGCCGAGGCTGAGTTCGAGCCAGTCGCCGGTGCCGTCCTCGTTGAAGCGGGCGACATAGAGCGTGCCGTGGTCGAGCGGCGACCGGCCCTTGGCCATCATCGACTTGTAGTTGTCGGCCGACACGAACTTGTAGATGTAGTCGAAGCGCTCGTCGTCACCCATGTAGACGACGACCCGGCCGCCGCGGCCGACGGTGGTGGCCGCCCCCTCGTGCTTGACCCGACCGAGCGCGGTCCGCTTCACCGGCTTTTGCTCGGGACGGTTTGGATCGATCTCGACCACCCAGCCGAAGCGGTGGAGCTCGCCGGCGTAGTCGGGGTTGGCCACGTCGAATCGGGGATCGTACAGATGCCAGCCGTAACCGAAGCCGCTGTCGCTGAAGCCGTAGCGGGCTTGGGTTTCGTTGGCTTCCCAGTCGGGGTCCTCGGTACCGAAGTAGCCGTTGTAGTTCTCCTCGCAGGTGAGGTAGGTGCCCCACGGGGTATGGCCGTTGGCGCAGTTGTTCAGGGTGCCCTGCGGTTCGTTGCCGGCGGCGTTCTCGAGCAGCGGACTGCCCGCAACCGGGCCGCTGAACTCGACGGGGGTGTTGACGGTGATGCGACGGGACCGGTCGCTCGGCACCACCTGCCAGGTGCCGCTGTCGTCGCGCATGATCTCGATCGCGCTGCAACCGTGGGCGGCCTGGGAGACGGCGACCTGCTCGGCGCTGGTGGGCAGATCTTGGCCGAACACGTGGGTGTTGGTGCCGAACTCGTGGTTGATCACCAGCACACCGTGGTCGTTGCTCTTGTGGCCGATCGGGAAGAACCACATGCCGTCGTGACCGATACCCACCTGATCGGACTGATCGGCGGCCGACGACGCCGGCCACGAGAAGTCGGGAGTGCCGGTCGACAGCGGGGTCCCCCACGGGATGAGGACTTCGATGGTGTAGTCGGGCGAGACGACCGCCTGATCCGAGAAGTTCAGCGGGATCGGCTCGAAGTCCATCAGGGCGCGGGCCGACGGGCGACCGGATTGGTTCTTCGGCCCGGCGGCGATCGCCCGGGTTGCCGCTCCGGCCGGTGATGCGAACAGCGTCCCGATCGCTCCGGCCAGCGTGCCGCCGAGAACCATACGTCGCCCGATTCGGGCGTTCAGAATGTCTTCGAACGGTCGGTTGCCCGACGTGTTGGTAGCGGGCGCGTCGTCGTGAATGGTCTCGGGGTCATGCATCGCTGTTGCTCCAGGTGGCTCGTTGTGGGATTACTATCCCCGAAACATTACGCACGTGTGACAGTCGACGCAAGAAAGTCCGGGACAAAGCCGAACGGTGACCCGGGGGCTACCAGTACTCCTCGTAGTGGATGTTGCCCTGCTGGTTCCGGCGGCTGAGCACGAAACCGCGTTTCGTCAAGAGCTCGACCACCCCTTCCGGCTCGGGGAAGCGCTCGGTGCCGTCATCGCCGATTTCGGGAAGGCCGATCATCGCGGGGTTGCCACAGAGGTAGACGTTGGTGGACTCGGGATCGAGCGTGATCCCCGATTCGGACTCGATCACCTCGTCTCGCAGAAGATCCTGGATGTAGCGCTTGGGTACGTCCGGCTCCCTGGTCGGCAGCGGAAGGTAGTGGTAGTTGGGATAGCGATCGTGGAGCGTCTCGTGTTTGCTCCGGTACCCGAGGTCGGCCCACCGCCGAACCGACACGGCCGACACGATCGGCCCGTAGTGGCCCTTCGACAGCAGTTCGACCACCATCGCGTTGTGGGGCGCTTCGCCCGTACCGGTCGACAGGAACACCACCGTCGAAGCCGGATCGTCGACGGCGGCCAGTGTGTAGCGGCCTGTGACCTTCGGTCCGAGGTAGATGCGGTCGCCGGGTTGTTTGCGGGCGAGGCGCGGGGTCAGTCCCGGCACGTGCCCGTCACTCGGCGGCACGAGCACGATGTAGAACTCGAGCTCCTCGCCGCTGGTGTCGGCGGCCAGATACCCACGGTCGTCGAAGATCCGGCTCGATATCGAATACGAGCGCCGCACCAGTTTGAACCACTTGTCGTCGAGGCCGGGATCCACGACGTCGTCGATTCGCTCCTCCCAGTACCCGAGGCCCAAGGAGGCGTACTGGCCGGGGATGTGCGAGGTTCGACCTCCGTCGGGACGCACGCGGAGCACCCACAAATCCGAGTGTGTGGGCTCGAACTTGGTGATGGTGGCGTTGTAGTGTTCCTCGCGCAACTCGTCGACCACACCGGGTAGTCGCTGGCGGACGGCGATCTCGTCGAGTTCAGGAGTCAGATCGACCTCGGGGAACAGTGCCTCCGCCATCCGCCGCCCGATGTTGAAGCCGTCGGCCACCGGAAAGCGACCGGCGGCCTCGGCTTCCGACCCGACGAACCAGACCCTCCCCGATTCGGCGGCCTCGCCGGTCAGACCGACCGACGACGGGTCGGCCAGCACCCGGCTGCCGGCGAACACCACGTGATCGAACTCGAGATCGGGAGTCCTGCGGCCCTCGAAGTAGGCGACCGGGAACCCGTCGATCACGGCCAACGATTCGAGCGCCCCTCGATACAGCACGGTGGCCCGCCGCTCACGTTCGAGGGTGCGCAACACGTTGTCGCCGGCGGGCGAGAGGAGCTTGGGGTCGAGACCGGCCGCGGCGAGCACGACCCGCCCGCCGGCGCCGGCCAGTTGGGCGGCCACCTCGACCGCGTGATCGGTGCTGCCGACGACGAGCACGTCGCGGTCGACGATGTCGACCGGCACCGCATCGACGTGGATGCGGGAGCGATCGGCGGGCAGCGGCACCGAGGGGGCCCAGTCGGGGTCGGGACCCCGAACCGTCACCGCGGCGGCCACGGCCGTGTAGGTACGTTTCGAGGTGCGCACCTCGACATGGTTCCCGTGATCGTCATCGATCAGCTCGATCGATTCGACCGACTCGTCATACCCCACGTCCAACGCCTCCCGACCGACGAGTTCCGGGTAGGCGACGGTCAGACCCGACTCGACGATCCGCACCCGCAGGCCGGATCGTTGCGACGAGATCGCCAGGGACAGGCCGGAGGCCATCCCGCCGATGACCACGAGGTCGTAGTCGCTCACCTGGCGATCCTGGGCGGTTGAATCGATCTCGGCAGGCTGGTTCATGGGCGTGTCCCCTTGCGATGATGCTGGCCGACGTGGTGTCCGCTTCATGATTCCACACCGGTCTCAGTGCTCGCTCCATCGCGTGGGCATCGCCCGCCCTTCTATCATCGAACGGGTGACGGTCCCCGACCACCGGCTGCTCGTCGTCGCCTACAGCTGGGCCGACGAACAGCCCCGACTACGCATCCGACCACCGGATGCGGCATCGACGACGGTGGCCGCTCCGGGCTTCCGGCTCCACTACCGAGTCGACGACGTGCCCGTTTGGCACTGCCCGGGTCGTGTTCCGTTCCGGTCCGGTCGGGGCGACTACATCGACTGTCTGAAACCACCTCAGCCCGACGGTCGTAAGTGTGTCGACTGTGCCGTGGCCGAGGCGACCCTGGCCGGCAGCCTTCATCACGCCCACGTCCGAGCCGCCGCCGAGCTCGACACCGCCGTTGACGCTCACCTGCGGCAGCCCAACGTGTTGTACGTCGCCGGCTTCGGCGACGGATCGATCAAAGTCGGCACCTCGACCGCGGCGCGTACCGCCAAACGGCTCCTGGAGCAGGGAGCGTTGCTGGCCACGATCGTGGCCAGGACCGACGACGGGATCATCGTACGTCGGGTCGAGGATCTCGTGACCGGACAACTCGGCCTGCCGCAGTCGGTCGGTGTGGCCCGCAAGCTCAAGGGTCTCGTCACACCGATATCGACCGACCAGCTCGCCGCCCGGCTCGATGCCGCCTGCACGCACGTGCATCAGCTCCTGGACCGCAGCGGTCCGTCCGGCGTGGTCGCGGCACTCGAGCCATGGGTCAATCCCGAACACGGGCGCCTGCGGGGGGAGAAGCTGTTCGCCTATCCCGCCGATCTTCGTCGCGACGCCCATCACCTCACGATCGACTACATGGTGGGGCGACTCGCGGTCGTCACCGCACGGAATGGAGACCGTTTCGTCATCGACGTCGGCCGGATCTTCGGCCTTGAACTCGAACCGGGTGAGTTCGAACCCGTCGAGATCACCGTCCAGGACTCGCTCTTCTGATCGGAGTCCCACGATCGCTCCGCGAAATCCGGGCCTCCGGCTCGGGTTTTGCGACACGGGTGGCCCGGGGAGGGGATCCTCAGTCGCGGTCCTGCCAGGTGCAGATGCAGACCTCGTTTCCATCTGCGTCGGCCAGGACCCAGAAGGCCCGGGCCCGCTCCGCCGACACGAGCGTGCCACCCGCGGCGACCGCCGCCTCGATTCGGGCGTCGGCCTCGCTCGGCGGGACGGTGATGTCGAAATGAATCCGGTTGCGGACGGGGCGGGGTTCGTCGAGCTGCTGAAACCAGATTGTCGGACCCTGACCCCGGGGGTCGACGAGGACGTCGAACCGCTCCTCGTAGCGGTAGTCGAGCGCCGCAGCCCAGAACGGCCGGATCCGCTCCTGGTCCATCGTGTCGAACGCGATCTCCAACTGCTGAACCGCCCGGTCCGACACCGACGCTCCGGCGTCGGCCGCCAGGGCCGACATGACACGGGCCAGGTCGATGTCAAGGTTCGTCACACCGCCGACGGTGTGGGTTCGCAGCCGGGCCAGAACCACACCGGGAAAACGCAGATCGAGGTCCGGGTGGTGGTCCATTTCGTCAGCGGCCCGGGCGGTGGCCGCCATCAGGTCGGCGGCAGACGAGAACGACGGGCATCGGAACTCGGCTTGGAGGAAGCCGAGCACGAAGGTCCAGGCTTCCAGACCGTCGGCCTCGGCGACCTCGTTCGCCGTCAACTCGGTCGGTGGCGTTCGCGGCGGGTCAGCGGGCATCGGAAGCGTTCTCCCTGTACGGGTGCGTGGATCCCGCGACTATAACGGACGCCATGAGACTCATCTCCCGCACGCTCGATGTGCCAACGTCTCCGATCGCCGACGCCCACCGCCATGTCGTCGACCGCAATCCCGAGATCCCGCTGCTCGACCTGTCGCAGGCTGCGCCGAGCTATCCGACGGCCCCGGTCGTCGCCGCTCGGGTCGCCGAGGTATCGGCATCGGAGGGCGGGGGACGGTACGCCCCGCCGCCCGGATTGCCGGATCTGCTCGATGCGTTCGCGGACGATCTCGCGCTCTCCTATCACGCCTCGTTCGATCAGGATCAGCTACTACCCACCGGCGGCTGCAATCAGGCCTTCTGTGTGGTGACGTCGACGCTCACCCGTGCGGGCGACGAGGTGATCGTGCCCGTGCCGTACTACTTCAATCACGACATGTGGCTCAAACTCGACGGCGTCGTTCCCCGCTATCTGCATCCGATCGACCCGATGGACTCCCTCGTCCCCGATCCCGAGCGGGCGGCGGGGCTGATCAACGAGCGGACCCGGGCCATCCTGCTCGTGACGCCGGGCAACCCCACCGGTGTGACCATCCCCGCCGACGTCATCGCCCGGTTCGCCGCGCTGGCCGCCGATCACGATCTGGCGTTGATCATCGATGAGACCTACCGCAACTTCCGGATCACCGAGGATCCGCCCCACCGGCTCTTCGACCGAGCCGACTGGACCGACACCGTCATCTCGCTGCACAGCTTCTCGAAGGACCTGGCGATTCCCGGTTATCGGGTCGGCGCCATCGTCGCCGGGTCCGCGGTGAAGACCGAGGCACTGAAGCTCCTCGACTGTGTGCAGATCTGCGCTCCCCGAATCGGTCAGGAGGCGGCCGCCGCCGGACTGCGTTTCGCCAGGGAATGGCGGCGGGCCAAGGCCGCCGGGATCAATGAGGCGCTCGGCCACTTCCAGACCGTGATGGCCGACGAGCCCGGGGGGTTCCGGCTGGCCTCGGCCGGTGCGTTCTTCGGTTGGGTGCGCCACCCGTTCGGCGACCGCCCGACGGAGCAGGTGGTACGCGACCTCGTCGTCGATCACGGTGTACTGGGCATCCCCGGCACCGCCTTCACCCCGACCGACGAGGGCTGGGTCCGCTTCAGCTACGCCAACCTCTCGACCGCCGAACTCGACGAATTCGCTCACCGTCTCACCGCGGCCGGCATCTGACCCGTGCTCGCCCACAGCGACCGTGGACGTCCGGTAGAGTAGCGGCCATGGCGAAGGTCACCATCTACCACAACCCGCATTGAAACTCCTCCAAGAACGCCTTGGCGGTCGCCGAGGAACTGGGAGTCGATCATGACGTCGTGCTCTACATGAAGGAGCCGCCGGATCGGGCCACACTGCAGAAGATCGTGGCCGGGCTCGAAGACCCGGTCGAGGACCTCGTGCGCAAGGACTCGCGATTCAAGAAGCTCGAGCTCGATCCCGACGACTACGTCGGCAACCCGGAGGCCGTGATCGACCTGCTGGTCGAGCAGAAGGCGCTCCTCCAACGACCGGTGATCGTCAAGGGACGCAAGGCGATCATCGGGCGGCCGAAAAGCCGCATCGCCGAGTTCCTCGGCTGATCACGAGATCGGTCCGGCGCCGCGGCGTCGATCGATCTCGTCGGCCCTGGCCTCGAGCAGGCCGAGACGTTCGTCGAGCCCGGCCGGCCGAGGAAGGTCGAGCACGGCCAGTACGTCACGCCATCGGTGTGCCCAATCGTGGCGGCGAGCGGCCAGGGCGGCGTTGCGCAGACTCGTCTGACGGCGTGCGGCGGGATCGTTGTAGGTGTCGAGGAGCGTTTCGAGATCGGTCGTCTCGGTCGATTCGACGACCACATCGCCCACCAACTGCCGCTGGTTCTCCTCGTCGGGTGGCATCCCGATGAGAACGGAGCCGGCGGCCAGGCCTTCGAACAACCGACCGGGCACGATCCTCAGGTCGCCGATCTCGTCGGGCCGGTTGTGCTTCCCGTAGTTGCACACCGCCATGCGGGACTGGCGATACCAGTTGGCCACCGCATCACGATGCTGTCGCCACGACACCGCCTTGCCGTTCAGTGTGTCGTACAGATACAGCTCCTGGTTGGCGGAGGCCCAGTCGAGAATCCGCTGGTGCTGGGCCGGATCCCGACGCCCGATGCCGAGAACCGCGATGTTGCGCTTCCGCTCGACGTCGGCGCCCCCGAAGGTGAGCACATCCACCGCCGGCGGTAGACAGTGCACATCGGCGTTGGGCACGAGGCTCGTGAACTGATCGACGACCTCTCGGATGCCGACGAAGACATGGTCGACCATCTCGTAGCCCTCGTAGGCGAGGCGACCGTCGAGTTCTCTCGGCCACACCTCCGGCATCCAGACCGACACGGTCTTCGCCGAGCGTCGCAGCCGGCCGAGCCGCTCGATCAACGTCAGCTCCCACGCTCCGTGGGCGACGAGGATCAAATGATCAGCCGGGCGTTCGCGCACGTCGACGGGCTCCATCAGGCCGCCGGAGAAGGCCGGCAGGACGTGGCCGGGACCGGCGATCCGACGAAGCCCCCGGCCGACGATCCGGCGCAGTCTGACGCGAGGGTGACGACGGTGGAGATCGATCAAGCCGAGCCGTGCGCCGCTCGTCTCGACGAGGATGTTCTCCGCCTCGCTCCAGGCACTGTAGGCCAGCTGGCCGGCCGGGCCGCCCGGTGCGCCGCGCTGAGAGAGCACCAGTGCGTCTAGTCCTCCGGATGACATCTGCCCAACTGTCTGGTAGCCCTCGACCTCAACGGCCCTGATGGTACACCTCAATCGGCGCGGCCGCCGCCCGGCGCCGATCGGGCCGGTGCCAGGAACCGGATCTAGACGGTGTGACACAGCCAGTTGCGGAGGGCCTCGACCTTGTGGGACCTGGTGGCGTCGCTCGGGGTGAGGCGCTGCAGGATCGGAAAGGGCTGGTCGGTCTCGATCGGACCGGCCAGCGCAACCAGCCGCCCGTCGTCGAGCAGGGTCTTGACGATGTGCTCCCAGCCGAGGGCGATTCCTTGTCCGTCGAGCGCTGCCTGAAGGACCAGTGAATAGTCGTTGCTCCGGTAGCCGCCCGGTGGTGTGGTGATCATCACGCCGTGATCGTCGAACCAGCGTTCCCAGTTGTAGCGCGGGCGATAGCGCTCCTCGAGGTGGATCAACGGGGCGTCGAGCAGCCTGGCCGGATCGGGGTGGCCGTGCACTGCCAGCTCGGCGGCGACCGCAGGGGCGGCGACCGGCACGATCCGTTCGACCCGAAACAGTGTCGCTTCGAGATGGCCGGGGTGCTCCAGTCCGAGCGGGATCCACAGGTCGGCGTCGTCGAAACCCACCGTGTCGTCGCTGTCCGTGGTGATCACCCGGAGATCGATATCGGGATGGCGGCGTTTGAAGTCGGGCAGTCTGGGCAACAACCAGAAGCTGGCCAGCGACGTCGACACCGACAAGCTGACGACGTCGTCCGATCCGAGTCGTCGCACCGACTCGACGGCATCATCGATCTCCGTCAACGACGCCGTGAGACGTCGGTACAGTATCCGACCGGCGGCCGTCAGCGTCAGCCCTCGGGTCGAGCGCTCCAGGAGCTGAGCGCCCAACGCCGACTCGAGACGGGCCACAGCGTGGCTGGTCGCCGGCTGGCCGACGCCGAGCCTGCGGGCGGCTGCGGTGAAGCTTCCGGATTCCGCCACGGCGACGAACGTACGAAGCCAACGATCGGACACGCTCATGAGCTTTCACGATATCGGAATGGTCGCAGCGCATCATGAATAATTTCGATGAAACGATGACCAAATCAGTCGATTGACCGGCTCTTCGGTGATGCGTACTGTTTGGCGTATTCGTTCGATTGATGGCTGATCATCTGAGAGGCTGGAGAGGACCGACACGCGTGACAACGGGGCAACCGGCCATTGGATTCATCGGGCTCGGCACCATGGGCGGCCCGATGGCCCGTCGCCTGGTGAACGCCGGCTTCCCGATGCAGGTGTACGACCTGATACCCGAGGCCGTGGCCGACCTCGTCGACGCAGGCGCCCAACCGGCGGAATCCGCCGTCGCCGCGGCCCGGAGCGCTGATCTCGTTCTCACCTCCCTCCCCCGCCCCGATCACGTGGAGTCGGTCATGGCCGGCCCCGACGGTGCCCTGGCGGCAATGGGACCCGGCAGCGTCTGGGTCGACTTGACCACGAATCGGGCGGAGCTGGTGGCCCGACTGGCCGGCGAGGCACCCGAAGGTGTCGCGGTGGTCGAGTCGCCGGTGACCGGAGCCGTCGACGGCGCCCGCACCGGCAAGCTCACCCTCTTCGTGGGCGGCCCCGAGGCCGAACTCGACCGGGTCACACCGGTGCTCGACCATCTCGGCATGGTGATCCGGTGCGGCCCGCTGGGCACCGGCAATGTGGTCAAGCTCGTGACCAACCAGCTCTGGTTCGTGGCTGCGGCCGCTCTTGGCGAGGGGTTCGCGGTCGGCATGGCCAACGGCGTCGAGTTGTCCACGCTGTGGCACGCCATCTGCAACAGCGTCGGTGACAGCTTCGTGGCCCGCCACGACGCCCCGTCGATTTTCGCCGGCCACTACGACCCGTCGTTCACCCTCGGCCTGTGCCTGAAGGATCTCGCCCTCCTCGGCGAACTCCAGGATCAGGTCGGGGCGGAACTGCCGATGACCGACGCGGCCCGCAACGCCTTTGCCGCTGCGGCCGACCGCTACGGACCGGACGTCGGCGAATTGCACGTTGCGAAACGAATCGAGGACGACGCCGGGCTGTCGATGCGGCTCGACGGAGACTGGGTTCCCCACTGGGAGAAGTGAGCACCGGAAATCAAGCATGAAGGAGCCGCCGGTATGGACACGCTGAAGACGGCAGACCGCTTCCCCACATCCCCGTGGGCGGTGGCGGATCTGATCGACATCGAACGCCACCCGCTCGGGCGGCCGGAATCGGATGCCTACCGGAATTCCGTCAGGGCGGCCCGGACCCAATTGCGCACCGATGGCTGCGCGGTGATCAAGGATCTGATCCGGCCCGAGGCGTTGTCGACGCTGTCATCGGAGATCGTCGAACGGAAGCCGACCACGCACTTCTCGACCCAGACGATGAATCCCTATTTCCACACCGAGCACAATCCGGACTACCCCGACCGTCACCCCGTCAACACCTTCCTCGAACGCTCGAGTGGATTCATCCCCGGCGATTCCTGGGAATCCGGTTGTGCCACCGATGTCATCTTCCGGGCACCGGAACTCACCCGTTTCCTGGCCGACTGTCTCGAGATCCCCGAACTCCACTGCTATGCCGATCCGCTGGCCGGTCTGACCGCCAACATCCTCGACCCCGGCCAGCAGTTCACCTGGCATTTCGACACCAACGACTTCGCGGTCACGGTGCTGGTCGACGAGGCCGACGAGGGTGGCCTGTTCGAGTACGTGCCCAACATCCGTAGCGCCGCCGACGAGGGGTTCGATCGCATCCAGCGGGTGCTGGACGGTGGCCGCGACGGCGTGGTGACCCTCGACCTGCGGCCGGGGGATCTCCAGATCTTCCGCGGCCGCTACTCGCTGCACCGGGTGAGCCGGGTGGCCGCCGACTCGGTACCGCGTCACGCCGCCATCTTCGCCTACACGGAAAAGCCCGGAGTGATCGGCCGGGTGGTGCGAACCCGTCAGTTGTTCGGGCGGGTACTGCCCGAACACGAGGCGGCGGAACGGGAGCGTGTCCGGTCCGACACCCTCCTCGACTGACCAGCGCACCAACCGACCACCGAACCAACCGTTCCGTGCGGCTCGGAACAGGGTGTTCCTGGATGGCTGAACGCCACGGTCCGCTGGTGGGTGTGCAGACGGATGAGCGCCCGAGGAGGTTTCGCGGGTACGCTCCGCACCGAGACCCAAGGATTCGACACCTATGGAAGCCCTTCGCAACGCGGCCAATCGCCACTCGTCGGGTCGGGCGCCAGGCCGCGCCCCGCTGCTGACCGCTTCGGCGGTGATACTTGTCGTCGTCATCGGGCTGGCCGCCTGGCTGGGTAGAGACGACAGCCGGTCGCTCGACACGGACCGCGCAGCCGACCAGACCGCCGACGACGTCGACTCGTTGGTCGGGACGACATGGACGCTGCGCGCCGGTGGTGGACCGGCAGGCGACATCGTGCTCGTCGAAGGCCACCCGATCACCCTGACGTTCGAGGCCGACGATTTTGGCGGCACGGCAGCCTGCAATGGCTACGGGTCCCGTTACACGATCGACGGCGACCGGATCGACATCGTGGGCATCAGCGCCACCGAGATGGGCTGCGAACCCGCGGTCCAAGCCGCGGAGCAGGCCTATTTCGCAGCCCTG
>JBFHME010000100.1:0-12594 GCA_041594435.1 Acidimicrobiales bacterium | reverse complement strand
TGGCCGCCACGTTCCGCCTGTTCGGCCGTTTCGGTTTCAACGAGGGGGTGGCGGGTCACGTGACGGCGCGCGATCCGGAGCACGAGAACCTGTTCTGGGTGAATCCGTTCGGGCTCAGCTTCGACCTGATCCGCGTCTCGGATCTAATCCTGGTCGACCACAACGGCGCGGTGGTCGAGGGCGACTGGCCCGTCAATCGGGCCGCATTCGCCATCCACTCTCAGATTCATCAGGCTCGACCCGACGTGGTGGCCGCCGCCCACACCCATTCGAAGCAGGGACGGGCGTGGTCGACGCTCGGCCGTCCGCTGTCCATGATCACCCAGGACGTGTGCGCCTTTCACAACGATCACGCCGTGTTCGACGATTACACCGGCGTGGTGCTCGACGTCGAGGAGGGCAAACGTATCGCGGTGGCTCTGGGCGACAACAAGGCGGCGATCCTGCGCAACCACGGCCTGCTCACGGTCGGTCATACGGTCGACGAGGCGGCGTGGTGGTACATCACGATGGAGCGGTCGTGTGAGGTGCAGCTGCTGGCGGAGGCGGCGGGCACGCCGGTCGAGATCGATCCGGAGGGCAGCCGGCAGGCCTACGAGGTCGTCGGCTCCCACCTGGCCGGATGGTTCAGCTTTCAGCCGCTCTACGACAAGATCGTGGCCGACCAACCCGATCTGCTCGACTGAACCTCGCCCGTCCATCCTCTCCCATTCCGCCGCTCAGGTGGGACCGGGTTCGTCAGGTTGGCGGCACATCTCGAGGCCTCAGGACTCGCGAGGGGCGAAATCCTCCCAGCGCGCATCGATCGGCGGGGTCCGGGGACCGTCGTCCGAGGCTTCGTCGTCTTCGTCGCCTTGTTGGTGTTCCGGTTCCGGCCCGCTGGGGTCGGTCGGGGCGCCGGCCGACACGAGGACGGCGGTCAGCCACGTCGTGATCGGTACCGCCGCGATCAAACCCAACGACCCGCAGAGCGTGCGGACGATCTCGACCGCCACGATCTCGGAGTTGGCGATCATGGCCAGCGAGAGGTCCGAAACCACGAACAGCAGAAGCAACGGCATACTCACGCCGGCATAGGCGAGCAGCAGGGTGTTGACGGTGGCGGCGATGTGTTCCCGACCGACTCGAATACCCGAGCTGATCAGACGGCGCCGGCTGAGATCCGGGTTTTGGGCCCGCAGCTCGGCCACCGTTGCCACCTGGGTCACGGTCACGTCGTCGAGCGCTCCCAGCGCACCGATGATGGCCCCGCCGAGCAGCAGCGACGCCATGTTGATGTCCTGGGCCAGGACGGGGAGCAGAACCCCCTCCTCGGTGGCCAGCCCGGTGAAGCGAGCCAGGTCGAAGAACACACTCGACAGCACCAGGGTCAGGAGAAGTGCCAGGAGGGTGCCGATCAAGGCGACCGTCGTCGTGGGGTTGAAGCCGTGGGTCAAGTACAAACTGACGAACGCGATGACCGACGCGGCGACCACCGACACAGCCACCGGATCGTTGCCGTCCAGCACCGACGGGGCCACGAACCCGACCAGGATCGCCACCGTGGTGGCCATGGCGATCAGCGCCAGCAGCCCCCGCAGGCGTCCGAGCGCGACGACGACGGCGGCGAAGACGGCGAACAGCCAGAGCAACGCCGAGCGCCGGTCCTGATCGCCGTAGGAGTAGAAGCCGGTCGTGGGTTCGTAGTCGATGACGACGGCATCGCCCACGGCCACTTCGGGTACCGGAACGCCGCTGCCCTCGATGAACTCCGGCAGGGCCAGGAGTGCACCGGCATCGGGTCCTGCCGATGGCTCCACGACGACGGTACGGCAGTCCCACACGTTGCCCTCGGAGGAGAACTCGCATTCACCGTCGATGATCTCCACCACGGTTGCCTCGAGTCGCTCGGCCGAGAGACCGATGGTGGCCGCCTCCGCTTGGACCGCCACCCGACCCGATCCGTCGGGCCACAGTGAGGCCATCCCCACGATCGTGATCAGCCCGGCGACCAGGAGCAGCGCCAGGAGAGCACGCAGGACGGGATTGCCCATCCATTCGTCCCAGTCGCCCTCCATCTGGTGGGAGTGGTGGGCGTGATGGGAGTGACTATGGAGACCCGGTTCGGTGGCGGCCACCCGACGCATGGTAGTGGCGGGCGCCATGGCCGGGTGCCGGCCGGAGCAACATCGCACTGACGACGAGTATCGCGACCACCAGGGCGATGGTCGGGATCCAGCTCTGGGTTGCGTCGCGCAGGAACGCCCCGGCCATCGGCCCGACCGCACCGGCCAGGCCGAGGACCGCGCCCTGGAGACCCATGAGCAGTCCGAGATCACCCGGATCGAAATGCAGGCGGGCGTGGATCGCCTGGAGCGGGCTGGAAGCGCCGAATCCCGTTCCGGCCAGAAGGGCGAACACCAGCGACAGACCGACGACCGTTGACGTTGAGTCGACGCCGATGACGCTGGCCACCAGCAACGCCACACCGCCGACCGCGGTGATCAGATACGCCCCCTGCAGCAGCCGGGCGGCGCCATGGCGCTCGACCGCCCCGGTCAACCCCATCCGCCCGAAGATCTGACAGAAGCCACGGAGTCCGGCCAACGTTCCGGCCAGACCGAGCCCCAACCCCGCGCCGGTCATCATCGGGACCTGGTACACCCACATCGATCCGGCGGCCGCGCCGGCGAGGAAGTAGACGGCGAGCGCCCGCCGAACCTCGGGGTTGACCATGGCCCGTCTGATGGCGTCCCACGATCGCGTCGAGGGGCGGATGAGACCCGGCTCATCGATCTCGGCCAGACGAATCCGACTGGTGACGGCCGCGGCCTGGACCGCCCCGACGACCCCCGCCAGCACCAGGGCACGGGCCACGGTCCGCCAGTCCCAGACGGTCAACAGCCAGGCGGTCAGTGGGAGGTAGATGGGAGAGCAGAACGCACCGACCAGTGTCAACACGGCGATGGCCCGATCGGGTCGATCGGGCCGGGAGCGGGCCGCGATCACGGTTGTCATGGTGTAGAAGCCGGTGGCTCCGCTCAGCCCGGCTCCGGATGCGAAAAGCACACCGAAGACCCACTGTCGATCGACCGTGACCGCCACCAGCATCAGTCCGCTGGCCATCACGGCGTGCAGTCCGAGTGGCACCACCGGACCGAAGCGATCCAGCAGCCGCCCCGACCAGAACGCGGAAAGCCCGGTCAACAACATGGCCACGCCGTAGACCGATCCGAGAAAGCTGGTGGTCCATCCCGTGTCGGCACTGATCGGCTCGATGAGCACGCCGAAGGCGTACGCCCAGGTGCCGTACGCGGTGATGGTGTAGAGACCGAGTGACCATACCGGCAGCCAGCCGCGCCAATCGGCCCTACCGGGTGGCCCGTGTCCGACGGCGTTCGTCATCGGCCTCACCGTACTTCTCCGTTTCGGCTCGTTCACGGAAGTCCTGTCAGCCGCCATGGCCGCTGCTGCCGACTCGTAGTGGAATTGGACGGTCTGCGATACTGGCCGCATGACCGACCCTGATCAGAACGCGGCTCAGCAGAAGGTCGACGCGGCACTCGACGCCCTGCTCGCCGACCACGATCCCACCGCCGAAAGTTACCAGGAGTTTCGGGGCCATCAGTTCGATGCCGGCCTGGCCTGGGTCCAGTTCCCCGAGGGCCACGGCGGCCTGGATGTGGCGCCCCAGCTCCAGGGGCACGTCAACCGCCGCCTGGCGGCCGCCGGTGCGGAGCCGACCGCCATGACGCAGTTTTTCATGGCCCTGGCCGGGCCCACGATCGTCACCCACGGCGACGAGGCGGTGAAGCAGCGTTTCCTGCGACCGATGTTCACCGGTGAGGAGCTGTGGTGCCAGCTGTTCTCGGAGCCCGGAGCCGGCTCCGATTTCGCCGGTCTCGGAACCCGTGCGGTGCGCGATGGCGATGAGTGGATCGTCAACGGCCAGAAGGTCTGGAACACCCTGGCTCATATCGCCGACTGGGGCATGCTCGTGACCCGCAGCGATCCGGACGTGCCGAAACACAAGGGCATGACCTACTTCGCCCTCGACATGAAGGCGCCCGGCGTCGAGGTCCGGCCCCTGCGACAGATCACCGGTGAGGCCGAGTTCAACGAGGTCTACATGACCGACGTTCGGGTGCCGAACGCCCATCGCATCGGGGCCGAGGGTGAGGGGTGGCGCGCCGCCCTCACCACCTTGATGAACGAACGAACCGTCATCGGCGGCGGGGGAGGCGGTGGGCGAGCGCCGCAGCGGGGGAGTGGGCCGATCTCGGTGCTGGTCGGCCTGTACGACAAGTCGACCCACGAGCACAGTGCGGCGGAGCGCGATCAGGTCATGAGGCTCTGGATCAGGGCCGAGGTCCTCCGCCTCACCAATCAGCGGGCCTCCCAGCTCGCCCGCGCCGGCAATCCCGGGCCCGAGGGCTCGGTCGGCAAAGCCATCGACGCCATCCTGAACCAGGACATCTTCGAGGCCTGCATCGGTCTCCAGGGCATGGACGGCCAGGTCGGCTACGACTACACGTTCCGTCGACCGGGCACGATCGACGTCGGCGGCGCCAGCGGCAGCGTCGGCTACAACTTCCTTCGGGCGAGGGCCAACACGATCGAGGGCGGCACAACCGAGATCATGAAGAACATCCTCGGTGAGCAGGTCCTGGGCCTCCCGGGCGAGCCCCGGATGGACAAGGACATCCCCTGGATCGACGTCCCACGGGGCTGAGCGGCGGCCCAGCCCCGTCGAAAACGGGCGAACGCGGTCAACAGTGGTCGTTTTCGCCCGCGAATGACAGCGGTGTGGGGGGCTAACCAGGATCGAGGCCGGCGATGGCCTCCGCGGTGGCCAGGATTCGCAGGGCGTTGTCGCGGTGCAGGTTCTCGACCATACGGCCGTCGACGGTGACCACCCCTTTCCCCTCGGCCTCGGCTGCGGCAAAGGCCGCGATGACCCGGTGGGCGTCGTCGATGTCGGCCTCCGACGGAGCCCAGATCTCATTCGTCGGGTCGACTTGCGACGGGTGGACCAGCGTCTTGCCGTCGAACCCCATCTCGAATCCCTGGAGCGCCTCGGCCCGGAACCCGACGGGATTCTTCACGTCGTTGTGGACGCCGTCGAGAATCGCGATGCCCGCCTCCCGTGCCGCGAGGACCGCCTGAGCCAGGTACGGCGTGAGGCTCGACCGTTCGGCTCCGGGCACGGCTCGCAACTCCGTGACCAGGTCGTTGGTGCCCATCACCAACACCGCCACTCTCGGGTGGGCGGCCAGTTCCCGGACATCGAACACGGCGGTCGGTGTCTCGATCATGGCCCAGATGGCCATGGTGTCGGGAGCGCCCCCGGCGCGGAGCCCGGCCGAGATGCGATCGAGGTAGTCGACCGAGTCGACCTTGGGGATGACCACGGCGTCGGCCCCCGATCGGGCGACCTCGGTGAGGTCGTCGGTGCCCCACGGCGTTTCGAGGCCGTTGCAGCGGATCGTGATCTCGCGGTTGCCGTACTCGCCGGACAGCGCGGCGGCCACGGCTCGAGTTCGGGCCGTGGCCTTGGCTTCGGGAGCGACGGCGTCCTCCAGGTCGAAGATCAGCGCGTCGGCCGGGATGGTCTTGGCCTTCTCGAGCGCTCGCTCGTTCGACGACGGCATGTAGAGAACGGACCGGCGCGGTCGCATCACGGTGTCGGTCATGGTGGTCGTCTCGCTACTCATCGATGCCTCCCCGGAAACCGTAGGCTTCGGCCAGGTCGGGATCACGGTCGGCCAGTGAGCGGGCCAACTCGACGACCACATGGCACTGCTTGACCGAGGCGTCGTCCTCCATCTTGCCGTCCAGCATGATGGCGCCCGTGCCGTCGCCCATGGCGTCGATCACCCGCTGGGCGTGAGCCACCTCCGCCGGATCGGGGGAGAACACCTTCTTGGCGATCCCGATCTGCACCGGGTGCAGCGACCAGGCGCCGACACAGCCGAGCAGGTAGGCGTTGCGGAACTGGTCCTCACAGGCCACCGTGTCGGCGATGTCGCCGAACGGACCGTAGAACGGAAGGATGCCGTTGGCCACGCAGGCATCGACCATGCGGGCGATCGTGTAGTGCCACAGATCCTGCTGGTAGGTGGTTCGGTCGGCTTCGTAGTCGGGACCGCCGGCCGGGTCGTCACCGCCCGGGGGATCCTGGCGGACCAGATAGCCGGGGTGCCCGCCACCGACGCGCGTCGTCTTCATGCGCCGGTTCGCGGCCAGATCGGCGGGGCCCAGCGACAGGCCCTGCATGCGGGGCGAGGCGGCGCAGATCTCCTCCACGTTGGCCACCCCCCGAGCGGTCTCCAGGATGGCGTGCACCAGCAGCGGCGTCGTCAGCCCCGCGCGAGCCTCCAGCTGGGCCAGAAGCCGGTCGACATAGTGGATGTCCTCCGGGCCCTCGACCTTGGGGATCATGATGACGTCGAGCTTGTCGCCGATCTCCGTCACCAGGGTGGTGAGGTCGTCGAGACACCAGGGTGAGTCGAGCGAGTTGACCCTGGTCCACAGCTGGGTCGAGCCCATGTCGACCGTCTTGCCGACCTCGACCAGCCCGGCCCGGGCCGCTTCCTTGTCGGCCATCGGTACGCCGTCCTCGAGGTTGCCGAGGAGGATGTCGACGGTCGGAGCGATGTCGGGAACCTTGGCCACCATCTTGGGGATCGACGGCGGAAAGAAGTGGATCATCCGGCTCGGTCTGACCGGTATCTCCCGCACCGGTTCCGGGGCACCGACCGCCAGTGGTTTGAAGAAGTCCTTGGCACTACGCACGATCAGCAACCGTACTGTTCGGTCATTTCGCTAGCCCAGTCCGGTGATGAAGTCGACAAGCAGGCGGTTGACCTCGTCGGATTGTTCCTGTTGCACCCAGTGGCCGCAGTTTTCGAGGATGTGGCTGCCGACGAGGTTCGGCAGGTTGATGCCGAAATTCCCCATGGCCTTGGCTCCGAGGATGGTGGGTCCGTCGCGATCGCCGCCGATGAACAGCGACGGCACGGTGATGGGAGCGAACCGCCAGGCGCTCAGCTCGTGGTGATCCCGGGTGATGTTGCGGTAGCGGTTGAAGCCGCCGGTGAGTCCCGTTCGCTCGAACTCACCGAGATAGAACCCGAAGTCGTCGTCGGTCATCCACGCCATCTGCCCGTCGCCAGGCTGCTGGAACCGGTCCGACATCCGGCCGCCCGGGGCGACGAATCCCATCGACGGCTTCGAGAAATCGCATTCCGCCGAGGCCGAGAAATAGAAGCCGCGCAACCACGACGCCAGATCGGCTTCGGCCTCCGCCTCGGCCAACCCCGGTTCCTGGAAGTGGTCGATGTAGAAGACCTCGTCGCCGGCGAGCGCACGGAGGGCGTCGAGCGGTTCGACGTCGCCACGCGGGTTGTAGGGCACCGAAAGCCCG
The DNA here is from genome assembly GCA_041594435.1 of Acidimicrobiales bacterium. Classification (GTDB taxonomy): domain Bacteria; phylum Actinomycetota; class Acidimicrobiia; order Acidimicrobiales; family SZUA-35; genus JAHELU01. The sequence goes on along the minus strand of JBFHME010000100.1, from coordinate 5,189 downwards.
GCCACACCCCGTATCCGGTCGGGTCGCCACAACGCCGTCGTCCAGGCGATGGGAGCGCCCCAGTCGTGGCCGACCACCACGGCCTGGTCGACCTCCGCGTCGTCGAGCACCGCCACCACGTCACCGACCAGTGCCGTCATGGCATAGGCCTCCACCTGCGGTGGCGAGGCCGAGCGGCCGTAGCCCCGCACGTCGATCGCCAGCGGACGGAATCCGGCCTCGGCCAACGCCGGTATCTGATGGCGCCAGGAGTACCAGCTCTCGGGAAATCCGTGGATCATGACAACCAGGGGCCGGTCGGTGTCAACGGACTCCGTGGCCTCGACGCAGTGGATGCGATGACCGGAGGATGCGACAGTGCGATGGCTGAAGGGCATGGCCACACACTAGGAGGTTCACAATCCCCGGTACGACTCCGGCTTGGCCTACTATTCGGCTGTCGGCACCGACGTTGGGGCCGAGGATCGAGGCGAGTGATGAGTGGGGACGGGAAACGAGGCGACAAGGGTGATGAAGGCGACAACGGCAAGAAGGCCGACGATGCTCTCGCCGGCGATTCCGCCGGTGACGACGATGCTGGTGACGAGGAATCCCGGACGGTACGCAAGGACTCCGACGTCGAGCCGACCGTGCCCCCCGTGCTGGTCACCCGGCGCGGTGGAGGGCTCGCTGGACGTCTGATCGGGACACTGGCCGCCGTCCTGGGCCTGATCGGGTGCGTGTTGTCGTTTGCACTGCTGGCCATCGCCATCCGGTTCGGGTTCTCGGCCACCGACGTGGCCGAGACCACGGCCGAGCCGCTGGCGGCCGCCGTTGACCGTTTGGAGACCCGAATCGACCAGGCCGACGATCTGATCGACCGAGACGGGGTGTCCGGTGCGGAATTCAGCGAACTCCAGGCTCGGATCGATGGATTAGGCGACACGGCCACGTCGGCGTCGCAGGCGTTCTCCGCCATCAACGATCACGTGCTCTACCGATGGCTGCCGATCGACAAGTCCGAACTGTCGTCGTCGTTGGCCGGATTCGAGCAGGGCGCCGACGAATCGGTCGGTATCGCCGCCACCGCCGATTCGCTGACTCCGGCCCAGGCCGGGCGCATCGGCGATCGCATCAATGACATGCAGACCTCGGTGTCGGGCACCGACGACCTCATCGAGTCGACCGTCGACTCGCTGAAGAACTGGATTCGGCTTTCGGCACTTGTCGGTTTCTTCCTGTCGCTGTGGTCGCTGTGGGCCCAAAGCTCGTTGATGAAACGGGGTTGGCGGGAGATGCGGGGCGACGTGCCGTAGCCGGGACGGTCACCCGTAGGATGCGCCGAGTCCGGCTCGGGCATCGGATTGGATCCCGTAGGGTGCAATGGGGTACCGAAGTCCGTTGGCCGACAATGCCTCGAGACCGGCGATGATCCTCGGCAGATGGTCCGGCGGCAGCGCCATCAGCAGTTCGTCGTCGGGTACGCCGCCGTAGCGGCGTTCGGCGAAACAGGGGAGCGACAGGCTTGGTTCGCCCGTCGACAGGGCGCGACCCCAGGAGTCGGCGCACGACGACTCGCCGACGCACGCCCATTCGAGCTTGCGGTATCCCGACCACTGGAGTCCGTTGACGAACAGGATCATCTGAGCCGGGTTGGCGTAGATCATGGCGATATCGGGTGGATCGAGACGGCCGGTCACCAGCGGTGAAACCGCCATGGCCGAGAAGCGACCGGCGGGAACCACCGGCATTGCCGCCTGGTGGGCGGCCGAGTCGTCGACCGTCTCGAACCAGACACCGGCCATGTGCGTCCCGCTGCGCCACTCGTCGTCCTGGGGACGCAGGCCGAGCACGGCGCCGCACTGTGAGCCGACCAGATCGTCGTTCGTGATTCCGACGGTCCAGTTGAGGCGGGATGCCATCGACACGATCTGATCGGCGGTGTGAACATGCTGAGGCCGGCGGATACGGGGCACGGCCTCCATCTCCTCCACGGATTCGAACAGCTTCATGCCGATCGGCGTCGTCTTGAGCCGGAGCAGTCGGTTGAGATCGTCGACGATCCGACCCCAGTCGTCGATCGAGTCGGTTGGTTTGCTGGTGACGGCAACCGGCCGGACGCCGGCTCCGGGATCGTCGCGATCAGGTGTGCTGGCCATCGGACCATGGTGGCCGATGCCCGCCCGTCGGTCGACTCCCGCAGTCCGACTGGGATCATTTGCCCCATCGGTCAGACGTCGAGGACGGGATCGAATCCCGTATGGTTGGCGGGGCAGGATGGGAGGAGCGCCGTGGCGGACGAGGTGCTGGAAGTCGAAATCGATGGGGTCCCGGTCTTCTGGGCGCCCGGCGACAGCCGGGAACTCACCGGCGGCATCGTCGTGCGGGTCGGTCTCAGCGACGAGCCGTTCGTGCGCCGGGGGTTCACCCACCTCATCGAACACCTGGCGCTGAGCACCCTCAACGTCGACTACGACTACAACGGCTTTGTCGACTCGACGACCACGAATTTCGTCGCTCGGGGCTCCGCCGACGACGTTCTCCATTTCGTGGAATCGACCTTCGCCGCCCTGGCCCGGCTGCCCTACGACCGGCTGGACGTCGAGCGAAAGGTGCTTCTGGCCGAGGCGGAACGAAACGGGGCGTCATCGGCCGCCACCGCGTTGGCCCTGCTCTACGGCGCGAATGGTGTCGGCGCCGTCGCGCTGCCGGAAATGGGTTTGTGGCAGGCCACACCGACCGCTCTCGACAGTTGGCGGGCCGAGTGGTTCACCCGGCAGAACATGGTGCTGTGGTTCGCCGGACCCGAACCACAGCGCCCGTCGCTGGCCGACGTGCCGTCGGGACAGCGGCGGCCGACGGTCCTGATGGAGCGCCGGCCATCGGACGGCCCCGCCTACTTCGTCGACTCCGTTCCCGGTCCGGGCATGGTCAACGTCGTCGATCGATCTCCGCTGGTCACGGCCGGTCTCGCCATGGTGACCGACCGGCTCACCAATCGATTACGGAAAACGGAGGGAATGTCCTATTCGGTCAACTCCACGGTGCAACCGCTGACGGCGTCGGCGACGATGGCGACGCTTGCCGCCGACTGTCGAGCCGACGACGTTGACGACGTGTTCGCCATCATGGTCATGGAGCTCAACCGCTTTGCGTTCGAGGGGCCGACGGCCACGGAGGTCGACGACTACGTGCGGAAACGTCGTCGGGTCCTCGACGACGAGGGCGCGCCGGTGGCCAGGGCCAGCACAACCGCGTACCATCGACTGCAGCTCGTCCCGGCACCCGATCCGGTACAGGCGCTGATCACCGTCGAGGCCGCTCCCCCGGACGCCATCGCGTCGGCGATGGAGACGATGACCCGGTCGGCCATGTGGATCGTGCCGCCCAGCACCACGGTACGCGACCAGCGGTTCACGCCGGTCTCGAGGTACGCACGGCATGACGTGACCGGCGACACCTTCGCCTCGATTTTCGGCAACGCCGTGCTGGTGATCGACGGTGTCTCGCTCGCTCTGGTCGACGACCAGAATCCGCTGGCGTTCGTCGTGCCCGTGCACGAACTGGTCGGTGTCGTCGAATACGAGGACGGAGCCCACACGTTCCACCGCCGCGACGCCATGTCGGTCACCGTTCAACCAGCCGACTATCCGGGCTGCGAGGCCGCCTATCGGCAGTTTCTTTCCAGGGTGCCGGCCGCCATGACGGTGGCGGTGCCGCGACCGCTCCGTAGCGAGGCCGACGTGGCCGAGATCGAACGATTGCGAGCCGCCCGCTACGGGGAAGCTGGAGCGCTTGCCGCCTTCAGGGGCCGCTTCCGGCCAGGTGCCCGGTGAACCGACGGGGAGCATGACCGGTAGTGGCGGCTCGGGCCTTCTACGATCGCCGGGAGTTGACCCTTCGGCTGACTGATGTTCGCCGGTTCTGGGTCGATGTGATGGCCGGGCGATACGACGCGGCGGCGGAGATCTACGAGGGGCAGGCCGACTGGGAACGGCGGGCACACATGCTCGGTTTGGCTCGGCGAATTCCGGAGGGCAGCGAGACCGTCGATCGGTGGCTGTCCCAATGGCCGGGTCACCCGCTGCCGCTGACCATCAAGGGACTGCACCTCGTCGGGCAGGCGTGGCAGGTTCGCACGACCGCGACGGCCGAACATCTGTCGTCGGACCAACTCGACGGGTTCCATCGACGACTTCGGTCCGCCGAACAGGTGCTCATCAAGGTGGCCAAAGCCGATGCCGAGAACCCCATTCCCTGGACGGGACTGCTCGACACCGGCCTGGGCCTGCAGATCTCCCGGGAGGAATACGAGTACCGGATGGAACAACTGGCCAAACGGTTTCCCCTCTATTCGGGATTCGCTTCCTATCTCCAGTTCGTTTCCGACAAGTGGTTCGGGTCCCATGAGCAGATGTGGGAATTCGCCGACTCGGTCAACGAGGCGGCGCCGGACGGCTCGCCGTTACACGCGATCCAGGCCGACGCGTCGATCGAGCGCTTCCTGTACCGGCAGGATCTGATCAGCCCGCAGCGGGCGCTGGTGGCGGAGGGCCGACTCGATCCGCTTCTCCGGGCCGCCGACCGTTCCGTGCTCCATTCGTCCTTCGATCCCGATGGCCCGGCGGCGATACAGGCACTGAGCAGCTTCGTGATCGCCTTCGAACGCTACGGCTGCCGACGGTTGAATCACCATCTCGTCCCGATGCTTCGAAAGCACTGGATGGCCGAGTACCCGGCGCGGCATTTCCGCGGTCCGTTGAGCCTGACCTCGACCTGGCGCGGGTTGAGCGGCCGCTACCGGCTTGCGGCGCTGCTGCCGTTTCGTCGTCGATCGGTGGCGTCGGTGCGCCGGATCGGTGAATTGGCCTGACGGCGTAAGGCCCCGACCCGCTGTTTGGGGTATCATGTCCAAGCCGGGCTCGAGACGGACGCGCAGTGCGAAGGGGCCGATCATGCCGTACAACACCGACAACATGGACCTCCTGGTCCAGTCCAATAATGACGTGGACGCCACCGTCCGCACCGTGGCCAACAACGCCGACACCATCTTCACCTGGGACTACGAGAAGGGCGCTCGGGCAGGTCTCAACAAGCTCTACGAAAAAGCCAAGGGCTCGCAGTGGAACGGCGAAACCGATCTGGACTGGTCGATCGAGGTCGATCAGGAGGAACTGCTTCGCCGTCGGGGACTCCCCGATCGTGACAAC
>JBFHME010000099.1:0-12722 GCA_041594435.1 Acidimicrobiales bacterium | reverse complement strand
TCCTCGAGGGCCGTGTTCGCCCCATCGGTGATCGACCCTGGCTGCGAGCCCGACACATCGTTGGCCGGTTGTCGGTCGACGACCTGGCGGTGACGGCCCCGGCGTCCGGGTTCGACGATCTGGTCAACCAGCTCCGGTCGGTCATCGTCGATGGTGCGGCCTCGTTCGATGATCGGTCGCGCTCGCTGTACACGGGCCTCGTCATCGGCGACGACCGTTTTCAGCCGCTGGCCCAGCAGGCGCAGTTCCGAGCCTCGGGGTTGACGCATCTTCTGGCCGTCTCGGGTCAGAATGTCGCCTTCGTGCTGCTCGTCGTGCGGCCGTTGTTGATGCTGTTCTCGAGACGGATCCGTCTCGTCGTCATCGTTGGTGTGCTTGTTCTGTTCGCCGCCATGACACGTGCCGAACCGTCGGTGCTTCGGGCGGCCACCGCGGCCGGGGTCGCCACCTGGGCACTGGTGACGGGGCGCACCGGTTCGGGCCTGCGAACGTTGGCCGCCGGCGTGACGGGACTGGTCCTGGTCGATCCGTTCCTGGTCGATGTGGTGGGTTTTCAGCTCTCGGTCGCCGCATCAGGAGGCATCATCGTGGTGTCACCACTGGTTCTCGCCCGGCTGCCGACCGCGCTGGCGGGCATACGGGGAACGGCGGCCCCGGCACAGGCGCTGGCCGTGACCGTCGGGGCCCAACTCGGGGTGGCGCCCCTGCTGGTCCATCACTTCGGTCCGCTCCCGCTCGCATCGATACCCGCCAATCTGATCGCCGGGTGGGCCGCCGGTGCCGTGATGACCCTCGGGCTGACCGTCGGACCGATCAGCGGCCTCCTGCATCGGGCCCGACTTCCCGACCTCGCCGCATCACTGCAGTGGCCCTCGGGGCAGCTCGTTTCCTGGATCGACGGCACCGCCCGCTGGTCGGCCGACATCGACCTGCCCCGCCTCGGTCCGGGATCACTGGCGATGTTGGCGGTGCTCGGAGCCGTTGCCGCTGTGCGCCCCCGTCACCGGCTCCTCGATCGGCCGGTGATCGCCGCCCTGCTGATCACGGCGGTGGCCGTGATGGTCGCCGGCAGACCGACACCGCCCACGTCGCCGGCGATCATCGCCGACGGCGTCCTGTACATCCCCGGAGCACCCCTCGCCGAGGGCACTGCCGCCGTGCTGGTGATCACCGACCCGCCAACATCGTCCATCGACGACGTCCTGGCCTCGGGGATCGACCAGGTCGACCTGGTGATCACCAGCCGGGGCGACCCGCAGGCGGCGAGGATCGTCGGAGCCCTGATCGAGGTGGTGGACACGGTGACCGTTCTTGCTCCGCCCCGGCACCGGATACGGCGAGCCACGAGGGTCACGGAACCGATCACGGTGGCGACCGCGTGGGGTTCGCTGGCCGCCGAGCCGGATTCCACCGGCTCGAAGCTGGTGGTCGTCACCCCGGCCGCCGTCGGCGTCGGCCCCTGAGATTCGATGCGAGGTGGGGGCAGGGGTCGTGGCGACTACCGTGAGCGTGTGCTTCTGGAGCTGGGACCCCATCGGTTCGACATCACCCATCGTGCCTTGGTCATGGGCATCCTCAACCGGACGCCGGACAGCTTCTACGACGCCGGAAGCTACTGGGAGTTCGACGAATTCCTCCGCAAGGCCGACCAGCTCGTCGATGACGGCGCCGACTTCCTCGACGTCGGTGGCGTGAAGGCGGGTCCGGGCGAGGACGTCACCGAGTCGGAGGAACTGGAGCGGGTCGTGCCGGCGGTGGAAGCTCTGCGTCGCCGATTCGACGTGCCGCTGTCGGTCGACACCTGGCGGGCTTCGGTTCTTGCGGAATCGATTCGGGCCGGAGCGAACGTCGGCAACGACATCAGCGGTTTCGCCGACCCCGAGTACCTGCCGGTGGCGTCCCGGGGCGGAGCTTCGGTGGTGGCGACCCACATCCGGTTGGCTCCGCGCATCCCCGATCCCGAACCCGTCTACGACGATCTTGTCGGCGACGTGGTGGACTTCCTGGCCGACCGGGCCGCCAACGCCGAATCTCACGGCATTCCTCGACAACGTATCGTGATCGACGCGGGCCTCGACCTCGGAAAGACCCCGGCCATGTCGCTCGAACTCCTGCATCGCTCCGATGCGCTCGTCGAACTCGGCTACCCGGTGCTGCTGTCGGCGTCGAACAAACGGTTCCTGTTCGAGCTGTTGGAGACCGATCGCTACGACATCGAGTCCGGCACGACGGCGGCCCACGTCGTCGGCGTCGCCCTCGGCTGTCGGGTGCTGCGGGCCCACGATGTACAGGCCGGTCGTCGGGTGGCCGACCTCATGGCCGAGATTCTGGCTGCCGCCGGCGACACGGTTCGCTGATGGCGGTCATCGTCATCAAAGGTGACGACGAGACCCTCGTCGGTCAGGCCGTTCAGGCCACGGTCAACGAACTGGTCGGTGACGGCGACCGAGCGCTGATGGTGGAGGAACTCACCGAGGCCGTCTATCTGGGTGAAACCAACGAGGCCAGCCTCGCCGCGCTCGTCAACTCCGCCCGAACATCGCCGTTCCTGACGGCGCGGCGGGTGGTCGTCGGCCGCAATCTCGGTCTGTTCTCGAAACAGGCGACGGTCGAACCGCTGGTCCAGCTTTTCGACAACCTGCCCGGCACCACCGACCTGGTTCTCGTCTGGGAGAAGGCGTCGTCGAACCAGCGGCTGCCCGCCATACCGAAGACACTCCAGGCCGCCCTCAAGTCCGTTGGTGCCGAGACCATCGACGCGGCACCCGGCGGACGGGGGCGAAAGGCGTTTCTCGACGAGCGTTTGGCCACGGCTCCGGTTCGCCTCGACGCCTCCGCCCGGCGGGCGATCGCCGACCGGCTCGGCGACGATCTCGGGCGGCTGGCCTCGATCTTCGACACCCTCGTGTCCACGTTCGGCGTCGATGCCTCGCTCAGCGCCGCCGACGTCGCGCCGTTCCTCGGAGCTGCAGCCGATGTCCCGCCGTGGGAACTGACGGACGCGATCGACTCGGGTGACGTCGCCCTGGCCCTCGAAAAGCTCGAACGGATGGTGGTGGGCGGCGAACGCCACCCGCTCCAGACCCTGGCCACGCTCCACAACCACTATCAGCGGGCGCTCAGACTCGACGGTGCCCCGGTGCTCGACGACCGGTCTGCAGCCGAGTATCTCGGTATGACCGGATCGACGTTTCCGGCCAAGAAGGCGCTGTCGCTATCGAGGCGTCTGGGCTCCCACCGGCTGTCCCGGGCCGTCACCCTCCTGGCGCAGAGCGACCTCGATCTTCGGGGCGGAACCGGCATCGACGCCAACACGGTGGTGACCATTCTGGTGGCCCGCCTGGCCCACCTGAGCCGCTCGGCGGCCCGGGCCTCCTGAACCGACACAGCCCGAGACGCGACACTGCGGCCCTCGGAACGGATCCGGGGGGCCGCAGTACGATCCGAGCGGGCACGCAATGCGCCCGCTGGATGGGACGATCAGCTCTCGGAGGCGAGCTGGCGGATGCGAGCGATCAGGCGGCTCTTGCGGCGAGCGGCGGTGTTCTTGTGGATGATGCCCTTGGCGGCTGCCTTGTCGATGCGCTTGATCGTGAGGCGAAGCGCCTCGGCCTCGTTTTCGGTGCCGGCCGCGGCGATCGCCGCCTTTTCCCGGGTGTGGATCTCCGAGCGGACGGCGCGATTGCGGAGCCGGCTCTTCTCGTTCTGGCGATTTCGCTTGATCTGGCTCTTGATGTTGGCCACGGAAGGAAAACCTCGTCGTAAGGGGCCTAGTGAGTTAGGCGGGCTGCTCAAACCGGCCCCGAGCGGGTGGGGCCTCGGCTGAAGAGCCATGGAACGGACCTCGCAATGATAGCGGGCGATGTGACCGGCTCAACCGGCGGGCGGCCACCGATTCGGTCGAGCCGTCACGACAAAAGCTTCCCCTGCAGGCCCCGAACCGGGCGAGACGCTTCAGCCCCGAAGCCGGTAGGTTTCAATACGAATGCCTCGAATAGCAACAGACAAGATCCGCAATATCGCCATCATCGCCCACATCGATCACGGCAAGTCGACCCTGGCCGACCGCCTGCTCGAGATCTGCGGCGCGGTCGAAGCCCGCGAGATGCGCGACCAGTACCTCGACTCCATGGACTTGGAGCGTGAGCGAGGTATCACGATCAAGCTGCAGAGCGTCAAGCTCGAGTGGAAGGGTCACGTCGTCAACCTGATCGACACACCCGGCCACGTCGATTTCGGGTATGAGGTGTCCCGCTCGCTGGCCGCCTGCGAGGGCGTGATCCTCGTGGTCGACGCGGCGCAGGGCATCGAGGCCCAGACCCTGGCCAACACCTACCTGGCCCTCGAGAACGATCTCGACATCGTGCCGGTGCTCAACAAGCTCGATCTGCCGGCCGCCGATCCCGACCGCTATTCGGCTGAGATCGAGCAGGTGCTCGGTATCCCGGCCGACGAGGTGTTGCGGATCTCGGCCAAGACCGGCCTCGGTGTCGAAGGTCTGCTCGACGCGGTCATCGAACGGATCCCGGCTCCGACGGGCGACGAGAACAAGCCGTTGCAGGCGCTCATCTTCGACAGCCACTTCGACACCTACCGTGGCGTGGTCTCCAGCATCCGGGTCGTGAACGGCCGGATCAACACCGGCGACAAACTCCGATTCATGCAGGCCGGGGCCGTACACGATGCCGATGAGATCGGGGTGAGAACGCCCGTGAACTCGCCGGTCGAATCGCTCGGTCCCGGTGAGGTCGGGTACCTGATCGCCGGAATCAAGGATGTCCGAGAGGCCCGTTCAGGTGAGACCATCACCACCAGTTCGAACGCGGCCACCGAGCCGCTGTCGGGCTACCGGGAACCGAAACCGATGGTCTTCTGCGGCCTGTACCCGGTCGACGGCGACGACTACGCCGACTTCCGGGACGCCCTCGACAAGCTCCGACTCGACGACGGCAGTTTCAGCTTCGAGCCCGAGACCTCCACCGCGCTCGGTTTCGGTTTCCGTTGCGGCTTCCTCGGCCTGTTGCACATGGAGATCATCCGGGAACGGCTCCAACGCGAGTTCGACCTGAACCTGATCGCCACCAGCCCGTCGGTGGAGTACCGGGTCACGATGAACAACGGCGAGGAACTGGTGGTCGACAACCCTGCCACACTGCCCGCCTCCGGAGACTGGAAGGAAATCCAGGAGCCCTACCTGAAGGCGTCGATGATCACCCCCAGCGACTACACCGGCACGATCATGGAGCTGTGCCAGACTCGCCGGGGGCGCATGGAGAAGATGGAGTACCTCTCACCGGAGCGGCTCGAACTCGTCTACCGGTTGCCGCTGGCCGAGGTGGTGATCGACTTCTTCGACGAGCTCAAGAGCCGGAGCCAGGGATACGCCAGCCTCGACTACGAGCCGGTCGGGTACGAGCCCGGGGACCTGGTGCGGGTCGACGTGTTGTTCAACGGGGAGCAGGTCGACGCCTTCTCCACCATCGTGCACCGCGATTCGTCGTACGAGTACGGCCGTCGGATGGCCGGCAAGCTCAAGGCCATCATTCCCCGGCAGCAGTTCGAGGTGCCGATCCAGGCCGCCATCGGTGGTCGGATCATCGCCCGTGAGACCGTCAAGGCGTTTCGCAAGGATGTGACGGCCAAACTCTACGGTGGTGACGTCACCCGCAAGAACAAGCTGCTGAAGAAGCAGAAGGAGGGGAAGCGGAAGATGAAGAACATCGGCCGGGTCGAGATCCCTTCCGACACCTTCATCCAGGTTCTCCGATTGGACGACTGAGCGGTGTCGTGGTCGCTGGGACGGTCGCCGATCGCGGACCGACCCAACCCACCGAACTTTCGTGGGCTGGTGACCCTCCGCTGGGTCATGTACCGGCAAAAGGTCGGGTGAGAGGGGTCCCTGACCCGCAAAAGCTCGAGTGAGCCAGGGGGGAACCGGATGGCAAAACGCCACGTGCCATGTGGTTGGAATCGGACCATCCGGCCCGGCGTCGGTAGACTGGCTCAGCCGGGCCGATTTCAGGTGTCCGCTACAGCAGTTGATTCATGGTCGACGAACGAAAAGCCGCCATTCTCCGAGCAGTCATCGAGCAGTACACCGACACGGCCCAGCCTGTCGGCTCGTCAGCCGCGGCCAAGGCCGCCGGACTCAAGGTGTCGGCGGCCACGGTCCGCAACGACATGGCGGTGCTGGAGAACGAGGGATACCTCACCCAGCCGCACACCAGCGCCGGCCGAGTGCCCACCGAAAAGGGCTACCGGTTCTTCGTCGACAGCCTCGATCTCAACGATCTTCGAGTCAGCGGTACGTCGGCCGACCGGTCGGTGGCGGCGTTCTTCGGTGAACTTCGGGGCGAGATCGAACAGGTGATGAAGGAGACGGCGTCGCTGCTCAGTGATCTGACCGACTACGCCGCCGTGGTCGTCGACGACACGATCGAGGCCGCCGTGGTGCGGTCGGTGCAGCTCGTACCGCTGGCCGGGCGGGCCGTCATGTCGGTTGTGGTGTTGTCGAACGGCCAGGTGTTGAAACAGACCTTCGAATTCGACGCCGAGATCGAGATGGGCGCCATCGAACGAGCCTCCCGACTCCTGGCCGAGGCCGCAGTCGACCGCCCGGCCGGGGAGAGCGTCGTCCCCCGCGTCAGTGGCGACTCACTCGTCGACGCCCTGGTCCAGCAGTTCTACGCCGACATGGTCGACGGCGATACCGACGGCGAACGGGTCTACGTCGACGGCACCTCGAAGGTGGCCTCGGCGTTCCAGGCGGTCGACTCGGTCAGCCAGGTCCTCACGATCCTCGAACAGCAGTTGGTGGTGGTCAGCCTGCTGGCCGATGTCGTCGAACGTGGTCTTTCGGTGGCCATCGGTTCCGAAACCGGGGTGGCTCCGCTGTCGGAGTGTAGCCTCGTCGCGTCCCCCTACGAGATCGACGGCGAGCACGCCGGCTCGATCGCCGTTCTGGGCCCGACCCGGATGAACTACCCCCAGGCCATGTCGGCCGTGGCCGTCGTCAGCCGCCAGCTGGGCCAGATGTTGAGCGAAGGATAACGATGGACTTCTACCAGCTGCTGGGCGTCAGCCGGTCGGCCACCCAGGATGAGATCAAGCGGGCCTATCGCAGGCTGGCCCGCGAACTGCATCCGGATGCCAACCCCAACGACTCCGAGGCCCATGCCCGGTTCAAGCAGGTCGCCGAAGCCTACGAGGTCCTGAGCGACCCGGAGAAACGAGCTCGCTACGACCGGTTCGGTTCGAGCAGTGCCCGGATGGGTGATCCGTTTGCCGGTTCGGGGCTCGGCGATCTCTTCGACGCCTTCTTCAACGCCGGCAGCCGACCCGACGCCGGACCCCAGCGGGGCGTCGACCTCGAGGTGGTTGCCGAACTCACTCTCGAGGACGTCGTCAACGGCGAGGCCAAGGAGGTCACGGTACGGACCGCGGTGCCGTGTGATACCTGCGAAGCGACCGGTGCCGCGCCCGGTTCCCAGGCTCTCCGGTGCGACCAGTGCGGCGGAACCGGACAGGTGCGTCAGGTGCGCCAGTCGATTCTGGGCCAGATGGTCACCACCGCAACGTGTGCCCGCTGCTCGGGTGAAGGGGTCACGATCTCGGATCCGTGCTCGGACTGTTCCGGCGAAGGCCGCCGGGTCGAGGAGCAGACCTACGTCGTCGACGTGCCGGCCGGCGTCGGTGACGGCGCGACGCTGCGGCTGACCGGCCGCGGGGCGGTCGGCCGGCGGGGCGGGGGAGCGGGTGACCTCTACGTCCAGGTCCGCGTCGTTCCCCACCCGGTGTTCCAGCGCGACGGTGACAATCTGCTGGCCGAGTTCAAGGTGGCCGCGACCCAGGCCGCACTCGGAGCGACGGTTCCCTTCGAGGCGATCGACGGCGAGATCGAGGTCGACGTGCCCGCCGGATCCCAGTCCGGTGACCTGATCCAGTTCCGCGATCGAGGAGTACCCAAACTGCGAGGTCGCAGTCGAGGCGATCTGCTGCTGTCGATCATGGTGGAGACCCCGACCGACATCACGCCCGAGCAGGAGGATCTGCTCCGGCAACTGGCCAAGGAGCGGGGCGAGTCGGTGAAGGAACCGGGCGAGGACGGGATTCTCGGGCGGTTCAAGTCGAAGTTCGCGTGATCCGCGAGCAACTCCGGTCCCGGCCGATGGTCTTCGTCGACGACCTGGACCATCCGGTACTCGACGACGCCGACCACCACCATCTCCGCCGGGCGTTGCGATGCCGGGTGGGCGACCCGATAACGATCGCCGATGGTGCCGGACGTTGGCGGGCGGCCGGGCTCGGCTCCGGTCCCGAGCCCGTCGATGTCGAAGCCCTCGTCGACGACACGGCGCAGCGACGGCGATCGGCTCCACTGACCGTCGGATTCGCGCTCGTCAAGGGCGATCGGAGCGAGCTGGTCGTACAGAAGCTCACCGAGCTGGGCGTCGACCGGATCATTCCCCTGACGACCGACCGCACGGTGGTCCGGTGGGACGGAGCCAAAGTGGCCAAGAACCTCGCGCGGCACCGTAAGGTCGCCCGGGAGGCGGCCATGCAGTCGCGCAACCTGTGGTTGCCCGACCTGTGGCCGCTGACGCCGCTGGCAACCGTGGTCGAGCGACTGCCCGACGCCGCGTTGGCGGAGCCCGGTGGATCGCTCCTCGGTTCCGGAGGAGAGGCGGCGCCGACCACCGTGCTCATCGGCCCGGAGGGCGGCTTCACGCCGGACGAGTGCGAGGGTCGGGCGCTGATCGGACTCCCAGGCAATATTCTGCGAACCGAGTCGGCCGCCATCTGTGCGGGGGTTTTGCTGGTTTTGACCGCAGAACGTGGTTGATGTTGCGCAGAGTGGCGAGTAGGTTTACTGGCGAACGGGGCTGGAGTCGCCGATCCCGGGAGCATCAATGGGTCTTGCCCAGCCATCTGAAGAATTCAACACCGCGTACGGCCGCCGGGTGGGCGAACGGCTGCGCCTGATCCGTCAGCAAAAGCGGCTTTCGCTGCAGGACGTCGAAGCGAACTCCAACCAGGAGTTCAAGGCCTCGGTCCTCGGTGCCTATGAGCGGGGCGAACGGGCCATTTCGGTGACCCGCCTGGAGCGGTTGGCGCAGTGCTACAGCGTGCCGGTCGATCAGTTGCTGCCCCGATCGGCGATGCCGTCGGCGGAACCGGAAGTCGTGGACCTCACCGAACGCACCGGCAGAGCCGCCGGTGTCACCCTCGAACTCGAACGTCTGGCCGCCGTGCCCAGTCCGGAGGGCGAGATGCTCGGGCGCTATCTCGAAATGATCCAGGTCCAACGCCAGGACTTCAACGGCCGGGTGTTGACGATTCGTCATGACGACCTCCGGGCCGTGGCCTGCATCCTCGGCGTCAGGATCGAATCGGCCGTCGATCAGCTCGACGACCTCGGCCTGATTCACCCGGTCGCTTCCTGAACCACGCCCCGGCAGACCACCGGACCGAACGGTCGGCCGGTTGCAGTTCCGCGAGTAGCCGCCGCACCTCGGCGCCGGTGACCAGGTGCCGCTCGTCGGAGGATGCCGCTTGTTCACCGAGAGCGATGATCCGCCGACCGGTCGTGGCCCATCGTTCGACGAGCGGGTCGCCGCCTGTCGCAGTCGCCGACCAGACGCCGGCCACACCGACGATCATCTGGCCGAATCCGGTGATGTCGTCGGAACGATCGACCGGTTCAGGGCCGCCCGGGCTGAGGAGCAGCGGACCGTGTCCAGCGATCACCGCATGGTCGGCCGTGACCGCGCCATGGGTCAGCCCGAGCCGATGGAGCCGTTCGAGTACCCCCCACACCGCGCCGAGCATCGTCACCGCTGCATCCGGGTCGGTGGCGGCGGCGGCGACGGTGAGCGGTCCGCCGAAACACGTCGAATAGTGGCCGGCATCGGAGTCGACGGCGTGCAGCCGGACGATTCCGGATCCCTGCGCCCGCGTCAGCCAGCGGACCTGGTGGGCGAGGCGGGCGGGCTCGTCGATGTACTTGCGGACGATCAGCGCCGGTGCCTCGCGTCCGGCGGAGGTGACCAGGAGTTCGACCATGGAAGCGTTCTCCACTTCGGTCGTCGAGCGACCGTGGATGTTGTGCCGGGGGAAGCGCCGTGACCGGACCGATGAGTTGGGCCGCCATCGAAGACCCTCGATGATATCGCAACGGAAGATATCGCCATCAGATGTCGAATCTCCTCGGTTGTAGCCGCCGATGTTGGGTACGATCGCACATCAGATGACGTCACCAGTGAAAATCGAAGTCGACGACAACCAGATCATGGCGGGCCTTCTCGGCCAACGGGACGAATACCTGCGCGTCGTCGAGGATGCGTTCCAGGTGGCGATTCACGCCAGGGGCAACGAGATCATGGTCGAGGGATCCGACCAGGACGAGGCGGCCAAGGTCCTGAACGAGCTGGTCCTCGTGCTTCGTCGTGGTGAGTCGTTGAACGCCGCCGCCGTCCGCCGTTCGATCGACATGCTGAAAGACAACGAACGACCGTCCGAGGTGTTGACCGATCGTGTGCTGACCACCTACCGGGGGAAGCCGGTCCGTCCGAAGACCTCGGGCCAGAAGCGTTACATCGACGCCGTGCGCCACAACATCGTGACCTTCGGGGTCGGTCCGGCCGGAACGGGCAAGAGCTGGTTGGCGGTGGCCTGCGCCGTACGAGCATTGCAGGACAAGCAGGTCGAGCGTATTCTCCTGACCCGCCCGGCGGTCGAGGCCGGTGAACGTCTGGGCTACCTCCCCGGCGATCTGATGTCGAAGGTCGATCCCTACCTGAGGCCGCTCTACGACGCGCTCCACGACATGGTCGGTGCCGACAACATGGCCAAACTCTTCGAACGGGGTGTCGTCGAGGTCGCCCCGCTGGCCTTCATGCGGGGTCGCACGTTGAACGACAGCTTCATCATCCTCGACGAGGCGCAGAACACCACGCCCGAGCAGATGATGATGTTCCTCACCCGCATCGGCTTCAACTCCCAGGCCGTGATCACCGGCGACACCACCCAGGTCGATGTAGCCGGGGGTCGCAGCGGGCTGGGCGGGCTGGAGACAATCCTCACCGGCATCGACGGACTTGGATTCGTGCGGCTGCGGTCCCAGGACGTGGTACGTCACCGGATCGTCCAGGACATCGTCGACGCGTATGCCCGCCGCGACACGGTCGATGAGTAGCGTCGAGCCGGTCACCGTCTTCCTGGGTGATGGGCCGACCGTCGAGGCCGTAAACCGGTCCGGGGATCCCGATATCGACGTCGAACGCTGGGCCCTGGTCGCGCTCGAAACGCTGGTGGCGGAAACGGTTACCCGCGGTCACCTCGACCTCACCTTCGTCGATCCGGGCGCAATGACCGAACTCAATCGAGCCCACATGGGCCAAGACGGTCCGACCGACGTGCTCTCCTTCCCACTTGACGACGAGGATGACATCGGGCCTGGCCCCGAGGCGGTCGGCAGCGACTCGCCGCCGGCACTGTTGGGAGACGTCGTGATCTGCCCGCAGGTCGCCCATGCCCAGGCCCCGGACCATTGCGGCGACCCCCAGACGGAATTCACGCTCCTCGTGGTGCACGGGGTTCTCCACGTGCTCGGTCACGACCACGCCGAACCCGACGAGGAAGGCGTCATGATCCGGCATGAGACGCAGCATCTCCAGCGCTACGGCATGGTCCATCCCGGTCCGGTCCGTTCCGAAACGACGCCTCCATGACCGCCGTCGAGACAACGGCGGCGGCGGCCGCCGCGCTCCTGCTGGTGTTCGTGGCCGTGACCGTGGCCGCGGAGGAGGCGTTCGGCCGGAGCAACAAAGCCCGCGCTGCCAGCCTCACCGAGGACGAACCCAAACGGGCGGCCCGGCTGGAGCGGCTGCTGTCGCTTTCGGATGACACGGTCCGGAATCCGCTGCGGTTGCTGGTGGTGATGGCGCAGCTCCTGCAATCGGCCTTGGTGGCGATTCTGGCCGTCGGTCTGCTGCGCCCGCCGTGGTCGGCCCTCGTGATCGCGGTCAATCTCGTGGTGGTGTTCGTGCTGGGCGAGGCGGTTCCCCGCACGCTGGCCATTCTCAACGTCGATCGGGCGGCGCTGTTCCTGGCCCGACCGATTGGTCTGCTGTTGCGCATAGCCCCGATCCGGCTACTGGCCAGAACCCTGATCGGGCTGACCAACATCATCGTGCCCGGCCGCGGGCTCCGCCAAGGTCCCTTCGCCCTCCCCGAGGAGCTCATCGCCCTCGCGGATGCAGCCGTCGAGGACGAGGTGATCGAACCGGCGGAGCGGGACCTGATCGAATCGGTGATCGAATTCGGCGGCACGGTCGTGCGGGAGGTCATGGTGCCACGAACCGACATGATCACCGTCGAACGGACGGTGACGGTCGCGGAGGCGCTCGAGATCTCGTCGGTTGTCGGGTACTCCCGAGTGCCCGTGGTGGGAGAGAACATCGACGATGTCGTCGGGCTCGTCTACGTGAAGGACCTCATTCGGGCCGAGCTGGATGACAATGCCGACCAACCCGTCGAACGGTTGATGCGCCACGCCCACTTCGTTCCGGAGACGAAGAAGGTGGCCGAGCTGCTGAAGGAGATGCAGCAGGACAAGTTCCACATGGCCGTCGTCGTCGACGAGTACGGCGGCGTGGCCGGTCTCGTCACGCTCGAGGATCTGATCGAGGAGCTCGTCGGCGAGATCGTCGACGAATACGACG
>JBFHME010000098.1:0-12745 GCA_041594435.1 Acidimicrobiales bacterium | reverse complement strand
CGGAGCCGACCCGGTGGCGGCCGACGAGGTGGACGTGCCCGGCAACTGGACGATGCAGTTCCCGACCGTCGACCCGCCGCACTACACCAACATCCGGATGCCGTTCGACGGTCCTCCGCCCCGTCTCCCCGAGCGCAACCCGACCGGCGTGTACCGCCGCTCGTTCGACGTGCCCAAATCGTGGCTGACCGCCCGCAAGCGGGTCGTGCTCCACCTCGGTGGTGCCGACAGCGTGCATACGGTGTTCGTCAACGGCGAGTTCGTCGGTTACGGGACCGACAGCCGGCTGCCGAGCGAGTACGACATCGCCCGCCACCTCCGGCCCGAGGCGAACGAGCTGACCGTCGTCGTCGTTCGCTACAGCGCCCACAGCTATATCGAGGACCAGGATCAGTGGTGGATGGCCGGGCTCCATCGCTCGCTGTGGATCGAATCCCGCCCGCCGGTCCACATCGCCGATGTTCCGATCGCAACCGACTTCGATCCAGACACCGGTGCCGGCACCATCGAGGTCACAACGGTGGTCGACCCCGGTACCGGCCACGGCCTGCGTCCCGAGCAGGGTTGGACGGTTCGAGCGGAGGTTCGCGGCCCCAACGGTCGTCGTGTCGGACGGGTGATGACCGAGACCGTTCCCCATGAGCACGCCCGCCCCTACGAGTTCGTCGGGTTCGAGACCCGGCACTCGTTCGCCGTCGCTCGGGCGAAGCCGTGGAGCGCGGAGCGGCCCGACCGCTACGAGGTCGTCGTCGAGCTGGTCAACCCGCGGGGGACGGTGGTGCACGCCGAGCGGCAGCACGTCGGTTTGCGTCGGATCGAGGTCCGTGACCGGCAGCTGCTGGTGAACGGCCAACCGGTCTGGATCTTCGGGGTGAACCGCCACGATCATCACCCCGACCGGGGTAAGGCGGTCACCGTCGACGACATGCGGGCCGACCTGGTGGCGATGCGGGCCCACAACATCAACGCCGTCCGCACCTCCCACTACCCGAACGACGCCGCCTTCTACGATCTGTGCGACGAGCTGGGCTTCTACGTGATCGACGAGGCCAACATCGAGAGCCACGGCTACAACTTCGCCGTGTGCCATGATCCGCGCTATCGGGCGGCATGGGTCGACCGGGGAGCCCGGATGGTCCAGCGGGACCGGAACCATCCGTGCATCATCGCCTGGAGTCTCGGCAACGAGAGCGGGTACGGCGAGAACCACGATGCGTTGGCCGGGTGGATCCGCAACGCCGACCCGTCACGGCCATTGCACTATGAGGACGCCGTCCGGATCGAAGGTTGGGACGACGGCGGCCGTCCGGCCACGGACCTCGTCTGCCCCATGTACCCCGAAATCGCCGACATCGAGGCCTACGGACAGGGCTCGGGCGATCGCCCGCTGATCATGTGCGAATACAGCCACGCCATGGGTAACAGCAACGGTTCACTGGCCGACTACTGGGACGTGATCACCGCCACCCCCGGCCTCCAGGGCGGGTTCCTGTGGGAGTGGAAGGATCATGGGCTTCGCCAGCGGCCGGCCGGCGGCACCGAACGCCTGGCCTACGGCGGGCAGTTCGGCGACGAACCGAACGACTGCAACTTCGTGGCCGACGGCCTGATGTCGGCCGACCTCGAACCCCATCCGGCCATGGCCGAGGTGGCGTGGGTTCATCGCCCCGTCGTGGTCACCAGGGTGCGGTCCGGGCTGCGAATCGAGAACCGCCGCTCGTTCCGCGATCTGGGTGATCTGCAGGCGACGTGGGAACTGACCGACGAGTCGGGTGTCATCGCCGAGGGTCGACTCGCGGTGCCGAAGTTGGCGCCGGGCAATGCGGTGGTCGTGCCGTGGCCGCGATCGGTGAAGTCGGCCAAGCCATCGACGTCGTCGAAGGCGGCCGCCGACGGGCCCCGCTGGCTCACGGTGCGTTGGACGACCAAAGTCGACGCCTGGTTCGCACCGGCGGGCCATCTGGCGGCATGGGATCAGGTGAAGGTGCCGGGTGGCGGCCGTCGACGGTCGTCCGCCGGGTCGAGAGGTTCGGCCGTGCGTACCGCGACCGAGGCGATCGGTGGGATCGACCCGGAGCTCGAGCTGTGGCGGGCGTCGACCGACAACGACGGCTTCAAGCTGATGCCCGATCTCTCGCTCCGGCTCGGCGTGGGCGGGCAGGCGTTGAAGCGATGGCAGGAGCAGGGCCTCGACGACCGTCCGGCGGAGGAGCTGGTCGGCCATCGGATGGAGGTGGTCGACGATGAGTCCGGCACCGTCTACCGGCATCGGATCGAGGTGCCCGATGCACTGGTCGACCTTCCCCGGATCGGGGTCGCCTTCACGCTGCCGTCGTCCTACAACCGGTTTCGCTGGTTCGGACGGGGGCCGCACGAGAACTATCCCGACCGGAACCGTGGCGCAACGCTCGGGGTGTGGGAGGGGGAGCCGGACGAGTCGCCGTATCTGGTTCCCCAGGAACACGGCCTGCGCACCGACTGCCGATGGCTCGAACTGATCGACGACGACAGCGGTCGGATCATCCGCGTCGATCTGCTCAAACCGCAGGCGATGCATGTTTCCGTGCGCCGTCACACCGCCGACGAGCTGCACACCGCCGCCACGCACACCGACCTGTTGCCGTCCGACAAGGTCGTGGTCAACCTCGACGTTGCCCACCGGGGGCTCGGTACCGCCAGCTGCGGTCCCGACGTCCTCGACCGGTACCGGATCGGAACGGGAAGGTTCGAGTTGGCGTACCGGGTCGAGGTACGGTGAGACAGGATCGAATCATGGGGGAGGTCGATCGTCTCGACGGCTGACTAGCCTGAGACCCATGGCTCGTACCGTGGCAACAGAGAAGAACGTCGACGTCGATGGGCTCCTGGATTTCGTCCGACCCCGCCACCAGTGGATCCTGGCCGCAGTCCGAAGCGATGGCCGGCCCCAGCTGTCGCCGGTCACCGGCGGCGTCAACTCGGACGGCCGCCTGGTGGTCTCGACCTATCCCTCGCGGGACAAGGTTCACAACATCCGCCGGAATCCGCAGGTCACGGTGTGCGTGATGAGCGACCACTTCGGCGGCGCGTGGGTTCAGGTCGACGGCTCGGCCACGGTGGTCGACCTGCCCGAGGCCATGGATGGTCTCGTCGACTACTTCCGGTCGATCTCGGGCGAGCACTCCGACTGGGATGAGTACCGGGCCGCCATGGAGCGCCAGGGCAAGTGCCTGATCGTGATCGACCCCGAACGCTGGGGTCCGATCGCCACCGGTGGCTTCCCCACCCCGGTGGTGAAGCTGCTCGACGAGTTGGACGCGGAGCGATCGGCCGACGATGCAGACGATGCCGCACCGGCACCGGCAACGGCACCGGTCCCGACATCCGACGACCCCGACGATGACTCGTCGACGGAGATCGCCGGTTTCGCCGACTGACCACCCGATTCGGTTTTGGTGCATACGTCGAGACGCCGTTGACCTCGCCGCCGATGCGCAGTATTGAGCGAATGATGTTTGTCATTCGACAGGCAGCCGATAAAGGACAACTGTCTACATAATCGACAAATGCTAGAACAAGAGTCTGTCAACAGCGCAACTCTTGAACGCATCGTGCTCCGTGGGGTGGCTTTTCTTCCCACGACCGGCAAAAGCGGCAATACTGGGGGTTGTGGCCGAAGCCGAAGTCCGTCTCCACGTCCCCGAACCGTCCGCCCGGCCGGGCGAGGACCCCGACTTCTCCCACCTCGACATCCCCGAGGTGGGCTCTGCTCGGCGTCCGGAGATCGACGTCGCGGCCCGCGACTCCTACGACCTGGCCACTTCCATGATCCGTGTCCTGGCCGACGACGGTCACGCGGCAGGACCATGGGCGCCCGACATCTCCGACGACGCCAAGCTGCAGGGTCTTCGCCACATGGTGGTCACCCGGCTCATCGAGGAGCAGTTCGAGTTGCTGCAGCGCCAGGGCAAGGCGGCGTTCGCCATGCGCTCGCTCGGTGAGGAGGCCATCGCCGTGTCGGCCGCCATGGCCGTGGACGCCACATCACCCGGCTACGGTCCGGGGCTCGACATGCACTTCCCGACCTACCGTCAGGCCGGGCTGCTGGTGGCCAACCGCCACTCGCTGTTCGAGATGACCTGCCAGGTGCTGTCCAACGAGGGCGACCGCCTCAAGGGCGCGCAGCTGCCGGTGCTCCACTCGGTGCCGGAATGCGGGTTCTTCTCGGTCTCGGGCAACCTCGGCACACAGATGATCCAGGGAGTCGGCTGGGCGATGGCCGGTGCCATCGAGGGTAAGCGGATCATCGCCTCGGCCTGGACCGGGGAGGGTGCCACCGCGGAGAACGACTTCCACTCGGCCCTCGTCTTCGCCTCCGTCTACCAGCCGCCCGTCATACTCAATGTGGTCAACAACCAGTGGGCCATCTCCAGCTTCCAGGGCATCGCCGGTGGAGCCAACGCGCCGTTCGCCCAGCGCGGGATCGGCTACGGTATCGCCACCCTGCGGGTCGACGGCAACGATTTCCTGGCCGGCTACGCCGCCACCCGGTGGGCCACCGCACGGGCCCGGGCCGCTCACGGTCCGACGATGATCGAGTGGGTCACCTACCGGGCCGCCTCCCACTCCACCTCCGACGACCCCAGCCGCTACCGTCCGGAGGACGCGGCCAAGGCGTGGCCGCTGGGTGATCCGGTCGAGCGGCTGACCCACCACCTGTTCGCTACCGGTGCCGCAACCAAGGCCGATATCGACCGCATCCACGACGAGGCCGAAGCGACCGTTACCGAGGCGGTCGACAAGGCCGAGAAACTGGGCACGCTCAACTCGGGCCCGAAGCCGTCGCCGGCGGAGATGTTCCGCCACGTCTACGCCGAGATGCCTCCCCACCTGGTGGAGCAGCGGCAGGAACTCGGGTACTAGTGTCTCGCCTTCGGCTCGCCCACGAGTTCCTCGACGTCTCTTACTCGTCGTCCCAGTGGGAATCGTCGAATCGAGGAACTCGGCATGGCTGACGTCGAAACAACGTCGATGACCATGATCCAGGCGATCAGGGATGCCCTGGCGGTGATGATGGCCAGGGATGAACGGGTCGTGTCTTTCGGCGAGGACGCCGGCTACTTCGGCGGCGTGTTTCGTTGTACCGAAGGTCTGCAGCAGCAGTTCGGCAAACACCGCTCATTCGACACCCCGATCTCCGAGAGCGGTATCATCGGCTCGGCGATCGGTATGGCCGCCTACGGGTTGCGACCGGTGGCCGAGATCCAATTCGCCGACTACGTCTACCCGGGTTACGACCAGATCGTGTCGGAGGCCGCCCGCCTCCGCTCCCGGTCGGCCGGTGGGTTCACCGCCCCGCTGGTCATCCGGATGCCGGTGGGCGGCGGTATCCGCGGCGGGCAAACGCACTCCCAGAGTCCCGAGGCCTTGTTCACCCATGTGGCCGGTCTGAAGACGGTGATCCCGTCGAACCCCGTCGACGCGAAGGGTCTCTTGATCGCCTCGATCGAAAGCCCCGATCCGATCATCTTCCTCGAACCGAAGCGGCTCTACAACGGTCCCTTCGACGGCCACCACGATCGGCCGGTTCAGCCGTGGAGGCGCCACCCGATGGGCGAGGTTCCCGTCGGCCACTACCGCACCGAACTGGGCACGGCCCGTGTCACCCGCCGGGGCAACGATGTGACGGTGCTGACCTACGGAACGCTCGTCCACGTCAGCGAGGCCGCAGCCATGGAATCCGACATCGACGCCGAGGTGATCGACCTTCGCACGCTGCTGCCGCTCGACACCCCCACCATCGTCGAGTCGGTGCAGAAGACCGGGCGGTGCGTGATCGTGCATGAGGCGACCCGCACCAGCGGGTTCGGCGCCGAGTTGTCGGCCCAGGTCCAGGAGCGGTGTTTCGACTACCTCGAGGCCCCCGTCACCCGGGTCACCGGCTTCGACACCCCGTACCCGGTCGGTCTGGAATGGGTCTACTTCCCCGGGCCCGACCGGGTGGTCGAGGCCATGCAACGGGTACTCAAGTACTGATCGCCGAGGATGGCCGAGATGAACGAAACCGAAACAAGTGCCAGCGGTACCGGCACCGGCAGTTTTGTCGTCAAGGTCCCCGACGTCGGGGAGGGCGTGGCCGAGGTCGAGATCGTGTCCTGGTCGGTCGGGGTTGGCGACACGGTGACCAGGCTGCAGACCGTGGCCGAGGTGATGACCGACAAGGCCACGGTGGAGGTGCCGTCGCCGGTCGACGGAGTCGTGTCCGAACTCGGCGGTGCCGTCGGCGACGTGCTGCTCGTCGGCTCGCCGCTGATTCGTCTCGGTCTCGGCGGCAGTCCGGGACGGGGGGCGGCCGGCAAAGCTCCTGCGGCCGAACGACCCCGTCGAGCTGTTGACACGGATGCGACCGCCACCGACACGACCGGCGAACCCACCGACACGGCCGGCGAACCCACCGACACGGCCGGCGAATCCGTCGACGGCCCCGTCTCCACGGACAACGACCGCAATGACAGCTCCCAGCCAACGGTCGCGCTGTCGTCACCCCATCCGCCGGGCGTCGAAGTCCGCCCGCACGTCACCGGCGCGCCGATATCGACCGATGCGCCCCGTCGGCCGTCACCTGCGCCTGCGTCCTCGTCGCAAGGTCCGGCCACCAGACCATCACGCACCACCGACGGGCGAGTGCTGGCCACGCCGGCGGTCCGTCGCCGGGCCCGCGACAACGGTGTGGATCTTCGACGGGTCGCGGCCACCGGTCCGGCCGGTCGGGTCACCCACGAAGATCTCGACACCTACCTGGCCGCTGCTGCCGGCTCGGATTTCGCCGCCGCCGGTGCAGCACCCGGTGCCACCGTGGCCCGGGTGGCTCGAACCGGTGCCACCGAGAAGCCGGTGGTGGGGCTGCGTCGCCGGATCGCCCGGCAGATGGTGGCCTCGACCTCCACGATTCCCCACATCACCTATGTCGACGAGGTCGACATGACGGCGCTGGAGGAACTGCGGGCCACGCTCAACGCACGGATCGACGGCGGCGACAGCCGAACGCGGCTCACACTGCTGCCCTTCCTCGTTCGAGCGCTCACCAACGTGCTCGTCGACTTCCCACAGTTCAATGCCCATCTGGATGACTCGGCGTCCAGCCCGGGTGATGGTGACGGACCCGATGTGTTGACCGTCCATGAGGGTGTGCACGTCGGCATCGCCACCCAAACGGACAACGGTTTGATCGTGCCGGTGCTCCGGCACGCCGAGGCCCACACCGTGTGGTCGGCGGCATCGGCCATCGCCGAGCTGACCGACGCAACCCGCACCGGCCGGGCCGCGCCCGAGGATCTGAGCGGTTCGACCATCACGATCTCCAGCCTCGGTGCCCTCGGCGGCATCGTGTCGACGCCCGTCATCAACAAGCCCGAGGTCGCCATCGTCGGGGTGAACAAGATGGCCGTGCGGCCCGTCTGGGACGGCGCCGCCGGAGCCTTCATGCCCCGCACGATGATGAACCTGTCGTCGTCGTTCGACCACCGGGTCATCGACGGGTGGGACGCCGCCAACTTCGTGCAGGCTCTGCGCGCCCAGCTCGAACAACCGGCCCTGCTGTTCGTCGACCCGATTCCGGGAGGATCGTGATGACCGCCACCGAGCCGGGATCCGAACCCGAGACCACGCAGGTTCTGATCATCGGCGGCGGGCCCGGCGGCTACGTGGCGGGTATCCGGGCCGGGCAGCTCGGGTTGTCGGCGACCGTCGTCGATGCCCAGCCGCTGGGCGGGACCTGCCTCAACGTCGGCTGCATCCCCTCCAAAGCGGTGATCCACGTCGCCGACGAGTACGCCGCAGCCCGGGCCAAAGCCCACAAACCCGAGATGGGGATCTCGGTGGCCGGGGTCTCGGTCGATCTGGCGGCCACCATGGCCTGGAAGAACGACATCGTCGGCCGGCTGAACCAGGGCGTGGCCGGGCTGCTCGAACGGGCCGGGGCCCGGGTCATCGCCGGGCGGGCCGAGCTGATCGACGGCAAGACCGCCCGCGTCACCACCAACGACGGCGAGGTTCTGACGATCGCGGCCGAGCATGTGGTGATCGCCACGGGGTCGGCTCCGATCGAGTTGCGTCACCTGCCGTTCGGCGAGACCGCCTTCGGCGCCGTGATCTCCTCGACCGAGGCGCTGGCACTCGACGAGGTTCCCGAGCGTCTCGTGGTAGTGGGCGGAGGCTACATCGGTCTCGAACTGGGGGAGGCGTTCGCCAAACTCGGTTCCGCGGTCACGGTCGTCGAGGCCGAGCAGCAGATCCTGCCCCTCTACGACCGCCGTCTCACCCTGCCGTTGGGCCGCAGACTCAAGAGCCTCGGTGTCGAGATCCTGACCGGCGCTCGGGCCATCGGGCTCGATCCGGGTGGTCTGATGATCGAGGTCGGAGGCGCCGACTACGGCAACGAGCGCCGCACCCTGCCCGCCGACCGGGTGCTCGTCACGGTGGGCCGCCGTCCGGTGACCGACGGCTGGGGGCTCGAAAACCTCGGTCTCACCATGAATGACCGGTTCGTGGCGATCGATGAGCGATGTCACACGTCGATGAAGAACGTGTGGGCCATCGGTGATGTCACCGGCGAGCCGATGCTGGCCCACCGGGCCATGAAGCAGGGTGAGGTCGTCGCCGAGGCCATCGCCGGCGAGCCGACCGTGTTCGACGCCCGGGCCATCCCGGCCATCGTGTTCACCGATCCGGAGATCGTGTCGGTCGGCCTCGGCCCCGACGAGGCGGCCGCCGAGCTGGGGGCGGCCGGTGTCGAGGTCGCCGAGGGCCGCTTCTCGTTGGCGGCCAACGGCCGGTCGATGACGCTTCGCCCCGATCAGAACGGTTCGCCCGCCGACGCCGGCTTCGTCCGCGTCCTGGCCCGGGCCGACAACCATCTCGTCGTCGGCATCCAGGCCGTCGGTGAAGGCGTGGCCGAACTGGCCGCTGCATTCGGATTGGCCATCGAGATGGGCGCCCGGCTCGAAGACATCGCCGACACGATCCACGCCCACCCGACGGTGGGGGAGGGTCTGGCCGAGGCCTCGGCCGCCGCGCTCGGCCACGCCATACACGGCTGACCACGCCATACACGGCTGACCTCGCTCTCCTCCAACCGGAATTGGCAGATTTCCCGTGCATACGGCGCGCGGAAAAGCTGCCAGATCTCGAAGGCGCACCCGGATCGAGCGGTTTTGGCGACGCCGTCTGCCGGTACGGTAGGGCCCGATCCTCGAAGACCCCCGTACAAGGAGAAACCATGACCGACATGACCTACCGCCACCTCGGACGATCTGGCCTGAAGGTGAGTGTGCTGTCGCTCGGTTCGTGGGTTTCGTTCGGCAACCAGCTCGATATCGACATGGCCGAGGCCTGCATGGTTGAGGCCTACGACGCCGGTGTCAACTTCTTCGACAACGCCGAGGCCTATGCCGCCGGCAAGTCCGAGGAGATCATGGGTGAGGTCATCAAGCGCCAGGGATGGCCGCGGCACAGCTATGTGATCTCGTCGAAGTACTTCTGGGGAATGCACGGCCCCGACGCCATCAACGCCCACCACACGCTCAACCGCAAGTACCTCATGGAGGCCATCGACCCCTCACTCGAACGGCTCCAGCTCGACCACCTCGACCTCATCTACTGCCATCGGGCCGATCCCGACACCCCCATCGAGGAGACGGTGTTCGCCATGAGCGAGATCGTGTCGTCGGGCCGGGCCCACTACTGGGGTACCTCCGAGTGGACGGCGGACGAGATCCGGGCCGCCTACGAGATCGCCGAGCGTCACAGCCTGCACAAGCCGGTGATGGAGCAGCCGCAGTACAACATGTTCGCCCGCGACAAGGTCGAGAACGAGTTCGCCCGCCTGTACGAAGACATCGCGCTCGGACTAACCACCTTCTCGCCGCTGGCCAGTGGGCTGCTCACCGGCAAATACCTCGACGGCATCCCCGACGGCAGCCGGGCCGCACTCGAAGGCTACGAGTGGCTGCGCGACGAACTCACCGACCCGGACCGCAACAGCATCGTGACGAATCTGGCCGGGATCGCGGAGGAACTGGGGTGCACCCTTGCCCAGCTCGCCCTGGCCTGGTGTGCGTCGAACCCGAACGTGTCGTCGGTGATCACCGGGGCCAGCCGCCCCGAGCAGGTCACCGAGAACATGAAGGCGCTGGACGTCCTGGAGCAGCTCGAGACCGACGACGCTCTGCTGTCCCGAATCGAGGACGTGCTCTCGGGCGGTTAGCGGAGGATCAGCGGTGGGCCGTAATGGTGCCATGGTTCGACCGTGCCCTGCGGGGTGCCCGCCAAACTTCACGGCTGCCACCCGGCGAGGGTGGACGACGGCGCGCCTCGGCAGGAACGTTTCAGCTGGGCCGACATGCGTCGTCGATGTAGGGTCGGGGTATGCAGCCAAGCCATGGACCCGAAGCCGAAGCCTACCGCGAGCAGATCAACGGTTTTCTCGACAAGCATCTCCCTGAGGGCTGGCAGGGTATCGGCACGCTCGTCGGCCAGGAGCGGACCGACTTCTACCACAGCTGGCGGGAGGTACTGGCCGAGCACAAGCTGCTCGCTCCGAACTGGCCGGCCGAATACGGCGGGGCCGGGCTGTCACACATCGAACATGTCGTGCTCAACGAGGAGTTCGCGAAGCGGGGTGTGCCGACCGCCGGCGTCAACGACAATTTCAGCATCGGCATGGTGGGCAACACGATCCTCCAGCTGGGCACCGACGAACAGAAGGCCCACTACATTCCCCGCATCCTCTCCGGGGAGGACGTGTGGTGTCAGGGCTACTCGGAACCCGATGCCGGCTCGGATCTGGCCAACCTCGGGTGCCGGGCCGAACTCGACGGCGACCAGTGGATCATCAACGGCCAGAAGATCTGGACCTCGGCGGCCCGGTCGGCCAACATGATCTTCGTCCTCGCCCGCACCGATCCCACCGCACCGAAACACAAGGGCATCAGCTTCCTGCTCGTGCCGATGGATGACCCGGGTATCGAGATCCGCCCGATCACCAACATCGCCGGACAGGACCACTTCAACGAGGTCTTCTTCGACGACGTCACCTGCCCACGCGACAACGTGCTCGGCGGCGTCAACAACGGCTGGGTGGTGGCCAACACCCTGCTCGGCTTCGAGCGGGGCATCGGGGCCACCACCACGCACCTGAAGTTCCGGGCCGAACTCGACGATTTCCTGGAGCTGGCCCGGCGGCTCGACAAGGCCGATGACCCGCTCGTCCGCCAGCGGGCCGCCCGTTTCCACTCGGTGGTCGAGATCATGCGCTATCAGGGCATGCAGGCGCTCACCCGGTTCCTGGCCGGCACGCCGCCGGGGCCGGAGTCGTCGCTGGGCAAGCTGCGGTGGAGTCACTACCACCGGGAGATCACCGAGGCCGCGCTCGACCTGCTCGGTCCGGCGGCAACGGTCGCCCGGGGCCAGGAGACCCGAGGCGGGCTCGGCGCTCCCGACATCGGCACCCCCAACACGGCAGGCAATTGGCTGGCCTCCTTCTACATCGCCCGCTCCGGAACCATCTACGCCGGCACCTCCGAGGTACAGCGCAACATCATCGGCGACCGCATCCTCGGTCTGCCCCGCGAGCCTCGGGCCGACGCCGGCTCGTGGAAGGAGAACCAGCGGCCGGGACCAGGCTCCGGCGGCTGACCCGCCGAGCCGCCGCGCTGCGACTTCACGGGGAGGCGGCGCGCCTCTAGACTCGATACGTACTGATCATGCCCTCCGTGCCACCGCCTCCGTCCCCGGCAAACCGGCCCAGACACGCCACCGAGGCTCGATTCGATCGCGACGAGGTGGCCATGATCCTGCGACGGGCGACCGAGGTGGCGCATGATCGTCACCCTACCGACGAGCATCTGGCGGTCGAGGACCTGGTGGCGGTGGCTTCGGAGGTCGGTGTCTCCACCTCGGCCGTCGTCACGGCGGTGGCCGAGGCCAGGGCCGGAGTCGAGCATCGAACCGGTCTGATCGATCGGGTCATCGGTCCCCGCCAGGTATGGGCCATCAGCCAGCTCCCGACCGACGAATCGGCGGCGGCCGAGACCATGCGGTTGTGGCTCGAGGTCGACCACGGCCTTCGCACCCATGTGACCGGCGACGGTGTGATCGTGGCCGAACCCCGTTCCGGTTTCGCTGCGGCGATCGGTCGTGGTCTGCGCAGCGTCGGTGGGACCGGCGGACTCGATCGGGTCCGCCGGGTGCAGGCGGCGACCGCCTCGGTCGACCGGGACCGCTCGATGTGTCTCGTGGCCGACGTGTCGAACAAGCGGGCCGAAGCCATCGCCGGCGGAACCGCCGTGGCCGGCGGCACGGCGGTGGTGGCCGGCTTGATCGGTTTGGTGATCAGCCCGGTCGCTCTCGCGGCGCTACCGTTCGGCGCCGCTTTCGGGGTGATCACGGCCCGCACCGTTCACCGCTACAACGTGTCTCAGATCAGTGGCCGAATCGAGATGACGACCGAAGCCGTGGTTCGACGACAGACGCCCGAACATCCGGTCGAACGCTTCGTCCGGACCCGCATCATCCGCCGCCCCCGCCGCCCCCGCCGCTGACCGGTGGCGCCGAGTCCGCCGCTGAACCCGGCCGCCCCCGGTTCTGTGCGCTCGGCGCCCGGGTTGTCGGGCGAGGGCCGCACAGAACGGGCGGTCAATTCGTTCTGTGCGCTCGGCGCCCGGGTTGTCGGGCGAGGGCCGCACAGAACGGGAAGGGGGCGGGAGGG
>JBFHME010000097.1:0-12817 GCA_041594435.1 Acidimicrobiales bacterium | reverse complement strand
GCCCGCGACAACGCCACCGCGTGCAACCCCAACTCCAGGCATTCGGCCACGGTTCCGGGGTACAGGATCGGCATGTGCAGATCGACGAGGGTCGCGTCCGATGACGACGGCATGGTCGAGGACTTGCAGTCGGGGTCGTCGCCGACCAGAACCACGGCCCCACCCATGGATGACGACCCGGCGAACACGCCGTGGCGGAGGGCGTCACCGGCCCGGTCGAGGCCCGGGGCCTTGCCGTACCAGAAGCCGACCACTCCTTCGTAACGGGCGTCGGGTCGGGTTGCGGCGAGCTGTGAGCCCATGACCGAGGTGGCCCCCAGCTCCTCGTTGACCGCCGGCTGATGGACGAACGGTAGCTCCGGCACGAGCCGGATGGCCCGACTCATCTCGGTGTCGAGACCCCCGAGTGGGGACCCGGGGTAGCCGCTGGCGAACGCGGCCGTGTTGCGCCCGGCGGCGGCGTCGATGCGAAGCTGGTCGAGAGGGAGTCGGGCCAGGGCCTGCACACCGGTCAACAGCACCCGGCCTTCCGTCGCCCGGTAGCGGTCGTCGAGCCGGTAGCTCCGATGCTCCTCGGCGCCGGGGCGATTCGCGGTGTCGGTCATGGTTGATCCCATCGGTTGCGGGCTCGGCGGCGACAGGGTGCGCCGGTCGGGCCGCACCGTTCGACGCCGCCGGTTCCAGTCTCCACCCCTGCGAGTCACATCACAACCACCACCCTGGCGCCAGACGACCGGGCGGTTCGAGCGCGTTCGCGGGCGAAATCGACCGCTTGTGTCCGTTTTCGCCCGCGATCGACCGTGTGGTTTGGCCCCGAGGTAGGTGACCGACGCCGGTCAGCCGAACTCGGCGGCGGCGTCGACGAGGGCCTCGTACAGGTACTGCCCGAACGAGCGGTCGGCCGCGATCCAGTACGCCGGCGAGTGGCCGTCATGGCGGATCACGTCGCAGGAAACCTTGGCCACCGAGCCCGAGGTGACAGCGCCGTCGGGCATCATGTCGTCGGACCAATCCAGGCTGCACACCTTCTCGAGTGCCGACGCGGCAGCCGGTCCCGCAACCTGGATGAGCACCAGACCGTGGGTGATGTCGATGACGTGGGCCGACGTTTCGGTTGCCGGTCCGACGGCCGCGGCGCAGGCGCCGGCCGGACCGATGACCGTCCACTCCCCGGGCCGGGTGCCGCAGACGAGAGCGTCGCCGACCAGCTCGCCCGAACCGAACCTCGGACCCAAACCGTCGGGGCGGGCCGGGGTGGTCTTGACCACCAGCTTGGTCAGGTGGCTGAAGTCGGTGATGGTCACCGCCCCGCCCGTGGCCTCGTCGGCGGGATCGGTGATCGAGCTGACGAACGACGTGGTGGATGCGGGCTCAGACACGGAGACGGGCTCCTTTCGGATCGAAGTGGGCGTGGTGGGCCATGACCGTGGCGGTGGTTCGGGTCCCGTCGGTCAACACGACGGTCAGCTCCGTTCCCGCCCCGGCGGCTTCGGGCAGCACCTGGCCGAGGCAGATCGACCGCTCCAACGTGGGGGAGAACCGTGAGGAGGTGATGCGGCCGATGATCTCGTTGGTCCCGACCCGCACGATCTGGCAGGCCTCGGCGGGAACCAGGTTCGGGTCGGTCGGCTGGATGGCCACGATGCGGGGTAGCTCACCGGCGGCCGGTTCGGTGAGCGACCAGGCCAGCTCCGGCTTCCCGGCGAAGTCGTCCTTGTCGAGTTTGATCAGCGCATCCAGGCCGGTCGATGGCATCCTGGTCAGCCCGTCGGTGTCCTGCCCGACGATGAAGTGCCCCTTCTCCAGGCGCATGATCCGCTGGGCTTCGAGCCCGAACGGTTCGATGCCGAGATCGGTCCCGTGATCGAGCAGCGCCTCCCAGACCGCCAGACCGTGGCCGGCCGGAACATGCAGCTCGTAGCTGAGTTCGCCGGTGAACCCGATCCGCCACATGATGCAACCGTCGACACCGGCCACCGAACCCTGGCGCACGTTCATGTAGCCGAACGCCTCGGGTGACAGGTCGACGTCGGTCAGCCGGCCCATCAGCTCCCGGCTCTTCGGCCCGGCGACGTTGATCGAGGTGAACGCCGTGGTGACCGGGGTGATGGCCACGTCCCACTCGGGGTGCATGGTCTGCAACCAGTTCTCGGCCCACTCCCACACCATGGCCGCGCCCGACGAGGTGGTGGTCATCATGTAGTGGTCCTCGTCGAGGCGGCCGGTGACGCCGTCGTCCATGACCACGCCGTCCTCGGCGCACATCACGCCGTAGCGCACCCGCCCCACCGGGAGTTGCAGCCAGTTGTTGGTGTAGAGCAGGCTCAGCAGGCAGGGCACGTCCGCTCCCCGCAGGTCGAGTTTGCCGAGCGGGGTCACGTCGATGATGCCGACGTTGGTCCGCACGTTGCGAACCTCGGCCGCCGGGTCGCCGTAGTGTTCGGGCCGGATCCACTGCCCGGCGGGAATCGGGGTCATGCCGTTGGCCTCGTGCCAGGCGTGAATCGATGACACCCGGGTCGGTTCGAACACCCGACCGCCCAGGGCGCCCAGCGTGATCGGGGCGAACGGGGGCCGCCACACCGTGGTGCCGACCTGGGCGATGGTTTCCCCCCTGGCCTCGGCAAGGACGGCGACCGTGTTGACCGTCTCCAGTTTGCCCTGCTCGGGGCCCATGGTCGAGGTGGTGTAACGCTTGATCAGTTCGACGGAGTCGTAGCCTTCGTTCGCCGCCGCCACGAGATCCTTGGAGTCGACGTCCTCGGAGTAGTCGACGATCCCGTGGCTCGTCGAACGAAACAGCGCCGGGTGGGGATCCGGCTTGAGAGGCGGCCGTTCATCGGCCGGTCGCTCCGGAATCGGATCGGTCAGCGGTTTCGCCCGGGCCGTCGCCGCCCGGAGCGTGGCCCTGACGACGGCGGCCCGTCGGGCGGCGAGCTCCCCGGTGGCCCGGCCGTGGCCCAGCAGTTCGTCGAGCGTGCCGTCGCCGACGAGGCCTCCGGTGGCCAGCACCGTCTCCGGTCGTTGATCGCCGGGCACGAAGCGGGCCGCGGCCTCGTCGTAACGCGGACGGTCGCCGGCCATGTTGAGCAACGAGGTCGGCGCGGTCCAGCCGACGGCGGTCACCAGCAGGTCGGCATCGATCCTCGTCCCATCGCCCAACTCGACGGCCTCGACCCGCTTCGGCGAGCCGTGGGTGGCCACCACCGTTTCAGTGGACCGGGCGTCGACCACCCGGGCCACCTGCACGCCGGCCGACTCGAGGCTGCGCACCGCGGCATCGCCCGAGCTGTTGGCGGTCAGCACCACCGCCCGATCCCCCGGTTTGACCGAATACAGCTCGATCAGGCGCCGGACCGCGCCCGACAGCATGACGCCCGGGCGATCGTTGCCGCGGAACACGTACGGTCGCTCGATCAGACCGGGAGCAACCACCAGCACCTTGGCCCGCGCCTTGATCAGCCGCTCGATGGCGACCGGATGGGAGCGCTGCACGATGGCGATCCAGTTGTCCTCGTAGCGGCCGGTCACCGTCGAGTCGACGAGCACCTCGATGTTCGGATGGTCGGTGATCGCAGCGACCAGCTCGGCCGCCGCCGCCCGCTCGCCGGCGTCGCCGATCAGCAGATGACCGCCGAGCCGATGACCGTGTTCCACCAGCATCACCAGGGCGCCGGCGTCGGCTGCGGCCATGGCTGCGGCCAGACCGGCCGGGCCGCCCCCGGCCACCACCACGTCGGGGTGGGCGTACCGTTTGTCGTGGTAGCCGTGCGGCGTGTCGAGGTCGACGGATCCGCCAGGGGCGAAGGTGGCCAGCACCTTCTCGTAGGCGGGCCACAGGCGGGCCGGTTTCATGAAGGTCTTGTAGTAGAAACCGGCGGTCAGAAACCGCGACAGCGCACCGCCCGCCGCCCGCACATCGAAGTCGAGCGACGGCCAGGCGTTCTGGGCCGACACCGCCATCCCCTCGGAGGCGAGGCGATGCGCGGCCCGCACATTCGGCTCGTCCCCGACCTGGACCCGGCAATTGGGGTCCCAGTAGTCGGCGGTGAGGATGCCCCGCGGGCGGTGGTATTTCATCGACCGGGAGAAGATCCGCTCCCCGGCCCCGGCCAGCGCCGAGATGATGGTGTCGCCCCGGTATCCGGTCACCGCTGCGCCGTTCCAGGTGAACCGGACCGGATGGGCCCGATCGATGATCTCGCCGGCGCGAGGTGGGAGCCGTCGACTCATGGGCGAACACTTTTGGCGAACGGGAGGGGTGGCGGGCGGAACTCGTTGGTCACCGTGTGGCGCTCCAGGGTGAAGAACCGGCGACAGCCCGAACGGCAGTACCAGGTCTCGGTCAGCCAGTCCGCCGGGTTGTCGCGGAGATAGAGGTAGCCACGCCAGACGTCGGGATCGGCGTCGGCGGGGTCGGGGCGGACGGTGGTCTCGCCCAGGTAGCGCAGGTCGGCGGCGTTGCGGGGCCCGCAGTGAGGGCAGGGCACGAGCAGCATGGTCGGATACGTCCTTTCGGTGCAGGTCTTGTGAATGCGGGGCCGGCGATGTGTCGAGCGGTCAGTGGCCGACGGCGGCCGCACCTTTCTCGCCGACCAGTCGGCCCGCAGCGAACCGTTCGAGGGCAAAGGGGGCAATGAGCTCGGGGGTCGTACCGGTGGCGATGCAGTCGGCCATCTGCTCCCCCGATACCGGACCGGCCTTGAATCCGTAGGTTCCCCAGCCGACGTCGCACAGAAAACCCTCGACGGGCGTGAATCCCATGACCGGCGAGTAGTCGGGAGTCATGTCACACAGACCGGCCCACTGACGGAGCAGGCGCATGCGGGAGATGCCCGGCATCAGTTCGAGCACGTGCCCGGCCAGTTCTTCGGTGAAGTCGAGGGAGCCCCGCATGTCGTAGGTGGCGAACGGGTCGACCGAGGCACCGAACACCAGCTCGCCCCGGTCGGTCTGGCTGACGTAGACGTGCAGCGAACCGGAGACGACGACCGTGGGGAGAAAGACCTTGACCGGTTCGGTCACCGCCGCCTGCAGCGGATGGGTGGTGATCGGTAGCCGCACACCGGCCATCGCCGCGATCAGCGAGGCCCAGCCTGCCGTGGCATTGAGCACCACCGGCGTGGCGATGTCGCCCCGGGTGGTGCGAACACCGGTGACGCGGCCGCCGGCACCTTTGCCGGCGCCGGCCAGGGCGCGGTCGCCACCGCCACCGTCACCGCCGCTGACGATGATGTCGGTGACCTCGGTGTTCTGATGGATCTGGACCCCCAGCGCATCAGCGGCGCGGGCGTAGCCCCAGTTGACGGCGTCGTGGCGGATCGTGCCGCCCGGCGGATGGTGGAGCGCACCCAGAATCGGGTAGCGGCTGTTGCCCGAGGTGTCGAGGCTGGGGGTCAGCGCCTTGATCTCGTCGGGAGTGATGACGCGGGAGTCGATGCCCTGCAGCTTGTAGACCTCGGCCCGCCATCGCATGGTGCGCAGGGCGGCGTCGGTGTGGGCCAGCGTGAGGTGGCCCCGTTCGGAGAACATCACGTTGATGTTGAGGTCGCCGGCCATCGTGTTGTAGAGATCGAGCGATCGGTCGTAGAAGGCCACGCCCTCGGGGGTCAGGTAGTTGGAGCGGACGATGGCCGTGTTGCGACCGGATCCGCCGCCGCCGATGTAGCCCCTGTCGAGCACGGCGACGTTGGTGATGCCGTGGTTGAACGCAAGATAGTAGGCCGCGGCGAGGCCATGGACGCCGGCCCCGATGATCACCACGTCGTAGCTCGATCCGAGCTCGTGGTCCCGCCACGCCCGGGGCCATGACCGGCCCGAGATTCCCCGCGTGATGAGCCCGGCGGCCGAATAGCGGGCGGCTGTCGATCCTCGCGATCTCGCGGACCGACGACGCAGACCCGCCCTCGGGCTCCGGAGCGTGGTCATCCGGAGTTCTTCATCGGTGTCATGACCGACGAGTCTACTTTCGCCGGGATGGGTGTGAACGTGCATCGAAACCGCCGGCTGACGCCTCGACACCTCGGGACCCGTTTCGACGCCGTTCAGGAATGGCCGTTCGAAGGGCAAACGACCCATGACGCCATGGTGCCGGGGCACCAGGGACCCTGGGTTGGATACCCGGTCCTCTTAATGAGCAGGCCGTCCCGGTCGATGTGGGTTGAGGGACTCTGTTCCCCGGAAACCCTGTGCGCACATCACTTCCACACCCTTGAAACCACACCTGTTCGGACGAATGAGGCGGGTCGCGACCGGCCCGACCTTCGATCCTGTTGATTCTGGTCCCGATGGGACGGTGTCGATCGGTGGATTGGCGCGGCGCTACGTCGGGGTGTTCCTGCTGCTGGCTCCGGTCTACCTCCTGTGGCGCACCACGACGGTCGGTTCGGGCTGGCTGCTGGCGCTGTCGATGCCCTGGCTGTGGTCGGAGGCGTGGTCGGTGGTCCAGATCCTGGCTCTGCGCCACGAGGTGACCGGCAGCAGCCGTCGCTCTCGGACGCAGGCGCCCGATACCGCGTCGACCGGTGAACACCCTGTTTCGTCCCGCGACGTCGAGGTGGCGGTCGTGGTGTCGCCGTCGGCGACGGCGGTGGACATCGAGCGCACCATCGTGGGTCTGCAGGCAACGGCTCACCTCGAACGGGTCACCATCCTGGCGGACGAGCACCGTCGACAGGAACTCATCGAACTGAGTCGTTACTGGGCGGCGCTTGCCGTCCAGTTGGTCAGCATCCCGGGTGGTCTGCCTCGGCGCACCACCGATCGGTTGGATGTCGTTCTCTCCCACACCGAGTTGCCATGGGTGCTGTGGATCGAGGCCGGGCAGGTTCCGATGCCGGACATGATCGAGGCGCTCGACGATCGACCGATCGACGGGCGGGTCGCGGTCAGGCAGATTGCCGTCGGACTGCTCAACCCGCAGTCGCTGGTGCACGTCAACCGTCTCGGCGACGACGAGGCCCTCGAACGCCGGCTGATCGGCCCGGCTCGCGGCGAACGCGGGCTGGCCCCGTGGCACGGACCGGGCTCGCTGCTGAGACGAGCGGCGTTCGACGGCCGGTCGCCGGTGCATGATCCAGGCGTCTCGGAGCTCAGCCGCTACGCCGTGGATCTGAAACGTGACGGTTGGGCGTTCGACTACGAACCCCGTCCGTTGATCCGGGTCCCCGCCGCTGATTCGCTCCAGCCGTATCTCACCGAGCGCTACCACCGCAGTCTGGCCGCCCTCGAGCAGCTCGGGCTCTCGTGGACACGGCCCGGTGTGTCGAGAACGACTCGCCGGGCCGCGCTGGCCGCGGCGATGTCCACCACGTGTGGGCTCCGCCAGTTGGGGATTCTGGCCATCCTGGTCGCCTGCCTGATCGCCGGTCGTCTCCCGGTCGTCGCCGATGACGCCTCGGTCCTCGGCGTGATGGCCGGCTTCTCGGTTGCGTCGATGCTGGCCCGCCGGGCCCTGTCGGCCGGCACCATGGGCTTCGGCGACTGGGTCAGGCACGGCTGGCGCACCCTCGGGGCCGACCTTGCGGCGTTGACGCCACGGTTCGCCAAACCGCTCCGTCTCGTCCACCCGCGGCTGCGTATCGCCCATCGGGGATCGCTGGGCCGGATGCAGTTCCTCACGCTGACCTTCGTGGTCTTCGAGGTTGCGCTCACCATTCGGGCGCTCACGACCCTGTATCCGATCCTGCTGCCCACCATGAGTCGCCGGGACGCCGCTGTGCTGCTGGTGGTGTCGGTTGGCGTGACGATCGGCCTGCTGTCGGTGCTCGGCGGCCTGGCCCGGGATCACGGTCGGCGTCGCAATCCTCGGGTTCAGCTCGAGACCGGGATCACGGTGGCCGGTTCGTCGGGAAACACCCTCGATATCACTCCGTCGGGACTGGGGGCGCTCGTGGCGGCCGCTCCGCCGGTCGGGGCCACGGTCCCGTTCGATTTCACCATTGCCGGCCACGACGGGACCGAGCACCGCATTGCGGCTGCCGGCACGATCCGTACGGCGACCTTGCACGGTTCGGGCTCGGTGCGGGTTGGCCTGGAGTTCGACGACATCGACATTCAGGACCGGATGGCGATCACCGAATACTGCGCGCTCGGACTGTCGGACACGCCCTCGTTCCGTGAGGCGAACGCCGGCCATCTGGCATCGGAGGCGTCGTACGGTCAACTGGCGATGGTCCGGGTTCTGGCCGCGATGGCTGTGGTCGCCGCCGGCGGTGCCGTCATGGCGGGTCCTCGGGCCAACCCGGTGTCGGCCGACTCGGCGACCACGATTCCAGCGGTCTTCACCGCCACCGTCGGCGGTATCGATGAAGACGCGGCCCTCGATGACCTGACCGTTCGTCTCCACACCGACGGGTGGTCGGAGCCGTTGTCGGTCAACTCCGAAGGCCGATTCGAGCGTGGCGCCAATCCGGAAGCGTGGGAGGGTCCGGTCCATCTCGAGGTCGTGCTCGGTGACGATCGCCATGTCGAGGAACTCCCGGCCGATGCCACGATCCGCCTGGCTGTGGCCGACGTCGGCGAGGCGGTGAGCGCCGCGGTGGTCGGGCCTGGTGGAAGATGGCGATCGGTTGCGGCCGGCGACCCGTTGGTGCCTGGACCCTACACGGTTCGCTGGTCGGTCGGTGATCAGGACCCGCGGACCGCGGCCGTCCGGGTCGACGGTGACCAGATCCTCCAGGTGCGTTCCGGCGGGGTGACCGTGCTCTCGACACCGGCGGCCGGGTCGAATGCCACCGATTCGGGCGGCACCGATTCGAACGACGGGTCTCCTCCCTCGACCTCGACCTCGACCTCCACCTCGACCTCCACGTCCACCTCGAGCTCGACCTCGACCTCCACGTCCACCGCAACGCAGTCGACGCCGTCGTCCGGTGCGAACGGTGGAGCCGGGTCGAGCGTGGATGAGGGATCGTGACCGCCCCGGCCAACCCGAGATCGGTCGACGTCGGCCGCCGCATCGCCGGCGTGCTGGTGCTGGCGGCCGCGGCCGCGCTCGTGATCGGCGGGATTCAAACCAGCTTGGCCGAGGTCACGGCATCGACGTCGTCGACCGGCCTGTTCAGCGCCGGCTCGATCGAGCTGGACCAGGTCGGGGCGCCCGTGGAACTGCTGTTCGACGAGGATCTCCTCTATCCGGGGTTGACGGTGGAGGCGTGCGTCGAGGTGGTCTATCGCGGCTCGGTTCCAGCCGAGCTTCGGGTCTACGCGCAGCCTCTCGGCGGCACCGGGCTCGACGAGTTCATCAAGTTCGACCTGTGGACCGGCAACCGGCCCTGCCCCGGCGGCGGTCCCGTGGGCCGGCCGCTGTTCGGCGAGACGCTGCGGGACTTCTGGCAGCAGCACGGCGACTACGGTGTCGGCGTCGTTCTCGGCGACGTCGAGATGGACGAGACGGTGACGATGATCGCCCGCGCCGAACTCATGGACGTCGCCGAGGCCGCCGGTCGCTACACCGACTTCGCCGTCGTGGTGGAGGCCCGGCCATGACCGTCCACTCGCCCGCCCGATTCGACGTCATCGACGATGAGCTCCTCGAGGAGGCCGAGGGTCGCCGTTTCAGCCGCGCCATCGGGCCGGCCGTTGCGCTCGTCGCCTGGATCTTCGTGTATCTCGTCGGGCTCCTGGGTCTGTGGGTGGCGCTGGTCTCCTCGGCCACCGGGTGGCATCCGGTCGTCATCACCAGCGGTTCGATGTCACCGGTGCTGCGGGTGGGCGATGTGATCCTCATCGAAGACCATCCCGACGAATTGCTCGGCCAGCGTTCCGTCATCACCTTCGAGCGTGACGGCGAGGTGATCACCCACCGCATCTTCGAGGTGGAGGCGAGCCAGGAAACGTATGTCACCAAGGGGGACGCCAACCCGACTCCCGACACCGACCGCGTTCCCGCCGATGCCGTCATCGGGGTGGCTCGACTGGTGGTACCACTCATCGGATTACCGCTCGTCTGGTACCAAACCGGTCAGACGGTCCCGCTGGCGGCGATGGGCATCCTCTCGCTGGCCGCCCTCGCTTTCGGCGGGGGCCGGACCCGTCAAGGCCTGGGCGGTTTCCGCTCCACGATCATGGACGGCACATCCGGGGTGGCCGATCAGGCGGTCCGGCGCGTCCGCCTCCTGATCGCCGTGATGATCGCAAGCCAGTACATCATCGACAGCAGCCGCTTGGCCATCGATGGGCTGGAGGTCTCCCCGACCACGCTGCTGGTCCTCTCGCTGGCCTGGCTGGGCGCAACCAACTTCGTCTCCATTCGTTTTCCCGTCGACAGCTACGGCTGGTTGGTCTCGGTCGGCCAGCTGCTCGCCGACACCGTACTCGTGGTGTTCCTCACCACGGCCACCGGCGGATCGGGAATCGGCTGGGTGCTGACGGCGGTGCCGATCATCGAGGCCGCGGTTCGGTTCCGCCTCGCCGGTGCCCTTGTGCACTGGATGTTGATGGCCATCGCCGCCATTCTCGGTCGGTTGTGGATGCTGGGGCGGATCGCGTCGTCGACGGTCTCGACGATCGACGAATTGGAACAGCTCCTCGATCAGATGAGTGTGCTTCTGCTGGTGATCGTTCCCGGCGCGTTCCTGGCCGAGCAGTTGATGGGCGACGTCCTGGTTCAGCGCCGCGCCACCATGGAGGCCCTCGATCGTGGTCGCCTGCTGGAGAACGTGGCCGAAGTGGGCCACGAGGTCACGAAGATCGGTTCGGCGTTGTTCGAGACGTTGACCGTCTCCGCGGTGGAACTCGGATTCGACAGCGTCGATGTCTGGACCCGCAGGAGGGACGGAACGTGGGCCCTGATCGGTCAAGCCGGCAACGACGCAACTTTGGCGCTTCCCCAACCGGGGGCAACGGGTAGCGGATTGCGCTACATCGATCTGGTGTACGCCGAGGTTCTCGTCGACCAGCGTGACCACGACGACGCCGAATGGGAGGCATTGGAGGAGAACGGCTTGAGCTACCTGCTCCGCATCACCCTGGCGTCGGGAGAGACCATGGTCGTGTTGCGAGGCGCCGGGGCCTCGGGCACCGAACTGGACGGTGACAAGGTCGAGGCGCTGAGGCTGCTGTGCGGCCAGGCGGCCGTCGCCATCCACAACCAGGATCTCGTCGGAGAGCTTCAGCAACTTCATTCCCAACTCGAGCATCAGGCGCTCCACGATGCGCTCACGGAGCTTCCCAACCGTTCCTTCTTCCTGCGGGAGCTGAATCGTGAGCTCTTGCCGGAGGCTCGGGCCGCGCTCGACCCGGGCCGCAACAAGTGGGTGCTGTTCCTCGATCTCGACGGCTTCAAACCGGTCAATGACCAGCTCGGCCATGACGTCGGCGACGAGCTCCTGAGGGAGGTGGCCCGGCAACTGGTCGACGTCGTCGGAACGTCCGGCTTGGTGGCCCGACTCGGCGGTGACGAGTTCACCATCCTGTTGCCCGACGCCGACAAGGCGATGGCCAATGAAACCGCAGCCGCCGTCCACCGGTCGTTGAGCGCTCCGATCACGCTTGGCCCCGACATCGTGCAGGTCGGATCCTCGATCGGTATCGCCGCGTACGAGCCGGGGGTCGACACCAGTGAGTTGTTACGCCGTGCCGACACCGCCATGTACGCGGCCAAACAATCCCGTGGCAGGCTCGCCCACTACGATCCGTCGCTCGACGAGGCCGATGTGGCGAGGCAGCGTCTCATCGAGGACTTCGAGCGTGCACTGGCCAGCAACGGCCTGTCGCTGGTGTACCAGCCGCTCGTCTCCGTGCCGCGGCGGATGATCGTCGGGGCCGAGGTGCTGCTCCGTTGGGATCATCCGGAGTTGGGCCGGTTGAGTCCCGAACTCGTGCTCGAAACGGCCGAGCGGGCCGATCGCGTCGGTGACCTCAACCGGTGGATCATCGACAACGCCCTGCGGGACTTGGGTTCGCTGCAACTGGCCGATGACGACGACTTCACGCTGGCCGTCAACGCATCACCCGCCGAACTGGAATCGGCGGAGCTGATCCCGAATCTCCGTCGGGCCCTGGCCGAGACGGGTCTGCCACCTCAGCGCCTCATCGTGGAGTTGAGCGAGCGCATCGTTGCCGCCGGCGATGATCTCAGCGACATCATCGCCCAACTCATGGAGTTGGGTATCGTGCTGTCGCTCGACGACTTCGGCGAGGGCAAGACATCGCTCGGTCACCTCCGACGGCTTCCCGTCCGCCAGCTCAAGCTCGACCGGGAGCTCGTCCGGCAGGCCTGTAGCAACGAGATCGACCGGATCATCTTCCGATCGGTGGTGGAGCTGGGCCATGGACTCGGCCTCGAGGTTGTGGCCGAGGGGGTCGAAACCGCGGACCAGATGAGGACGGTCGTGCAGGCCGGGGCGGAACTCGTCCAGGGTTACGGACTGTTCCGCCCGATGGGGGTCGACAGGCTGGCTCAACTCCTGCGGGTCGAGGGCAGATCGGTCATCGCCGATCGCCTGGGGCTCAACATGGCACCGGTCCCAACGGCGACCGCTGCCGCCCGGATCGAGCCGCCCGCTGTTGCGGCGGGACAGGAGCCGACGTGGCCAGACCCCTGACCATCGACGACTTCGAGTTCGACGGCGGCCAGAACGACTCCGAGCGACGCTGGGTCACACTGGCGACGGCCCGAGCGTTCGCCGCGGCCATGTCGGTGCTGGCGATCGCCACGTTCGTCGTGAACCGATCGGCCACCGCCTTGACGGTCGACGGTGCCGTGAACGCCGCCGAGGTCGCATCGGGGACGATCGAACTGAGTGACGACGACAACGGGGAATCCCTGTTCGATCTGGCCGACATGGTCCCCGGTCGGTCGAGCAGCGAGTGC
>JBFHME010000096.1:0-12913 GCA_041594435.1 Acidimicrobiales bacterium | reverse complement strand
CCCCCCCCCCCCCCCCCCCCCCGCGGGCCGGCCTGGTCGCCCGGGGCGCCCCTGCCGTGCCCGCGTTGCAGCGGCTGCGCCTGACGCTGATCGGGGCGGTCGAGGCCCGATCCCGGGCCGGCGCGCAGACCGGGCAGGCCCGGGCGTCGGCGGCACTTCTGGCCGGAGCACCGGCGTTGTTCGCGCTCCTCGTCGCGGTGGCCGACGCCGACATCGGTCGTTTCTATGTGAGCGAGGTCCCGGGTGCCGCCTGTGTCGCGGTCGCCCTACTGCTTTCCTACACGGGGTGGCGTTGGATGAATCGGGAGGTCGAGATTGCGCTCGGCCGCCACGGCGGCACCAGCGGCCGGCAGATGGCCCGTGATCGGCAGGCCGCCGTGGCACCCACCATCGATCTCGTCGCCATGGCCGTCG
This sequence comes from Acidimicrobiales bacterium, assembly GCA_041594435.1. Lineage (GTDB taxonomy): Bacteria > Actinomycetota > Acidimicrobiia > Acidimicrobiales > SZUA-35 > JAHELU01. The sequence continues at coordinate 12,499 of JBFHME010000096.1, read as the reverse complement.
GCGCCGGCGGAACGCCGGCCGATGCCGTCGCTCTGGTCGCCGAGCGGGGCCCGCCGGAGGTTCACCGGGCGTTCGGTCGGGTGATCGAGCTGCGGGCCGGCGGCACGTTGTTGGTCGACGCCCTACCGGTGGTCACCGAGCTGCTCGGTCCCGAGTACCACCCGCTCGTCACCGCACTGGTGACGAGTGAACAGGGCGGCGCCTCGGTCGGAGCGCTCCTGCAGCGGTTGGCCACCGAAGCCGAACAGGCTCGCCGCCGATCGGTCGACCTGGCGCTGGCCCGGCTCCCCGTCAGGCTCCTGGTGCCGCTGGTCGTCTGTCAGCTCCCGGCGGTCATCGTCGGTGCCGTCGTGCCGCTCACCATCGTGGCGTTCCGCCACCTCCGGGGCTGAACCTCGCCCACCACACACCAATCACAAGGACAACCAGCACATGTCAGACATCAAGACGCACACCATCGACACCGACGCGAACGCCGATTCGGCCAACGCCAACGACGCCACTACCGACAACGCCAACGACGCCACTACCGACACCGCCACTGCCAACGCCGACGCCGACGCCGTGCGCCGGCCGAACCGGCACCAACGGCTCCGGGCCATGGGCCGCTCCTGGCGGTCGGAGGGCGGGCAGGCCACGGCCGAGTACGGGCTGGTCATCCTGGCCGCCGCTGCTCTCGCCGGCGTGCTGTTGGTGTGGGCCACCAGCAACGGCGGCATCAACCGTCTGATGGACGCGGTCATGGACTCGATCATCGCCGACGTCACCGGTCCGTAGCGGCCGTGTCGGCGATGAGGACGAATCCGGCACCGCCCCTGACGTACGTCCGAATGCGAGGTGAGGGCCAGAGCACGGTCGAGCTGGCGCTGGTCCTCCCGGTTGTCGTCATGGCGATGCTGGCGGTCGTGCAGATCGGTGTGATCAGCCACCACTACCTGGTGTTGTGGCACGCCGCGCGGGAATCGGCGCGGGCGGCCGCGGTTGCACCGGATGGGAACACCGCCCGATCGGCGGCCCGTTCAGCGGGACCGACTCTCGACCCGGATCGTCTGACCGTCACCCTCCACGGCGGGACGACGACCGGCGAGTTGATCACCTCCTCGTTGACCTACCGGGCGGCAACCGACGTGCCCATCGTCGGGCGGCTGGTCGGCGACGTCACGCTCACCGCGGAGGTGACCATGCGGGTCGAGTAGGTGGATCAGAACGGTTCGGGCAGGCCGAGCGTGTTGACCAGGAGGGCCAGTGCCGCCATCTTGTCGAGCGGCTCGTTGCCGTTGCCGCACTTCGGTGACTGCACACACGAAGGGCAACCCGTGACACAGACGCAGGAATCGAGGATCTCGGCGGTGGCCGCCAGGTGCCGGTTGGCGGCCGAGAACGCCAGATCGGCGATACCGGCGCCGCCGGGATAGCCGTCGTAGATGAAGATGGTGGGCAGCCCGCTGTGCGGAGCCTCGGCAATCGAAACACCGCCGACGTCCCACCGGTCACAGATCGTGAACAGCGGGAGGATGCCGATGGCTGCGTGCTCGGCGGCGTGGAGGGCGCCGGGCAGCACGAACTCCCGAATTCCCGCCTGGGCGATCAGCTCCCGTTGCCACTCATACCAGATCGAGGTCGTCACCAACTCCTCGGGCGGTAGGTCCAGATCCTCGGCGGCGAGGGTCTCCCGGCTGCCGGTCGCCTTCACCTGGTAGCCGACGACCTGAGTGGTCACCCGTACCCGGCCGAGGTGCAGAACGGACCGGCCGACCTCCTTGGTGACCGCCGATTCGAGCACCTCGATATCGATCGTCGACTTGGCCTGGGTCCATGTCGACCCGTCGTCGGGCTCGACGGTGGCGGTGCGGGCGGCCAGGTCGAGATCGAGGACCTTGAACGACTGACCCCGATGGAGGTAGACCGCACCCGGATGGACGAGATGGGCGGCCCGCGCCACGTCGACCGTGCCGATGAGATCGCCGTCGTCGCCCACGATCCGCAGCTCGCCACCCGATGCCGATCGCAGCCCGATCCGGTGGAACGGCATGCCGGCCCCGTCCCACACGGCACGGGGGAGGCGTCGCCCGTCGGGGCGGATCCGCATCTGGTCGGCCAACACGTTGCGGCGCACGGCATCGTCGAGATCGGGCCACCATTCATCGTCGTTGTGTTTCAGCGGCCACTCGTAGGCCGCGCAGCCAAGATGAGGATCGAGGATGTTGGGATTGGTGACGTTGACCACCGCCGGTTCCGGGGGCCGATCGAACAGCTCGTTCGGGTGGGCCATGAACCACTGATCGAGCTGATCCTCGCCGGCCACCAGCACCGCCAGCGAATCCTTCAGCCCGTGCCGCCCGGTGCGACCGGCTCGCCCGATCTGTTGCCACATGGAGGCCACGGTGCCGGGGAACCCGCACAGGACCGTGGCGTCGAGACCGCTGATATCCACCCCCAATTCGAGTGCGCTGGTGGTGACGACGGCCCGCAGGGAACCCTCCGTCAGCTCCGATTCGATCTCCCGCCGTTCGGCGGCCAGATAGCCGCTGCGGTAGGGGCGGACCATGTTGCGCAGCTCGGGCGGCAGGCTGCGGGCCACCCCGGCGGCCACCCGTTCGGTGAGTGCCCGGCTGCCGCAGAAGGCGATGACGCGACGGTCGGCCAGCACGAGGTCGGTGATGACCCGGATCGTCTCGGTGGCCGGCGACTGGCGGAGGCCCCGCTCGGCGTCGATCCAGGCGGGCTGCACGAGCGCGATATGGCGGCGACCGTACGGTGAGCCGTCGTTGGTGATCGCAACCACGTCCTTACCGCACAGTTCGGCCGCCAGCTCGTCCGGCCGGCCGATCGTGGCCGAGCAGAACACGAACGTCGGATCGCTCCCGTATCGCTGACACATCCGCCGGAGGCGCCGCAGGACATGGGCCAGGTGGGTTCCGAAGATGCCGCGGAACACGTGCAACTCATCGATCACGATGTAGTCGAGCCGCTTCAGGAACGTGGCCCATTTCCCGTGGTGGGGGAGCAGGCCGTGGTGCAACATCTCGGGGTTGGTGAGCAGCACGTTGGCGTTGTTGCGGGCCCAGGTGCGTTCGTCCCGGGAGGCGTCGCCGTCATAGGTGGCCGCTTTCATACCCTTGACGTCCATCTCGTTGAACGCCCGAAGCTGATCTTGAGCCAGTGCTTTTGTCGGGTACAGAAGCAGCGATGTGCCTGACCGCAACCCGGTGACGATCGATTCGGCGATCGGGATCTGGAAACACAGGGACTTGCCGGAGGCGGTTCCGGTGGCCACCACCACCGAACGGCGTTGCCGGATCAGATCGATCGCCTCGGCCTGGTGACGGTAGAGTCCGCCCTCGGGCAGGCAGTGACCGATGGCGTCCGGCAGCTCACGCTCCAGGTCGGCGTGGACAGCGGGCCGGTCGTCGATCGTTTCGAGATGGACGAGACGGCCGTCGTCGAACAGCGACTCGATCACCGGTCCGACGTCGGAACGTCGGGGTTCGTCGATGACGTCCTCGGCGACCTGGTCGGCCGCATCGACGCCATCGAGGGTGTCGATTGCCGTACTTTCCACAACCCCAGGCTAGTTGGCCCCTGGGACGGTCACCGTCACCATCGGGAGTGCCCCGCTACTGGTTCAACTCCATCTGCACGGTGGTGCCCGTGGACGCCGACTTGAACGTGACCACCGTGCTGAGCCGTTGCATGAGCGGCACACCGAACGCACCCTCGATCAGGAGTCGATCCGGATGCGTGATGTCGGGGACATCGTGGTTGGCGGGCATGCCCGGACCCTCGTCGCGCACGGACAGCTTCACCGACCCGGAGTCGACCTCGCAGCTGACCGCAACCCGCCCGACCGGATCTTTGGCCAGGTTCGCCTCGATGGCGTTGGTGGTGGCCTCCGAGGTCACCCAACGCAGATCGTCGAGACGATCACCCTGCAACGCCTCGACGGCGTTGGTGGCTGCAGCCACGATCATGCGCACGACGGCGACCATGTCGACGCGTGAAGGAATGTCGATCTCGACGAGTCCGCCCTGGTGAGTCGAGCCTGTTGGTTCCACGTGACTCCAAGATTAGCTCATCTTTTGCAGCATCGGACTCTGCAGAGACCCTTGTTCGACCGGTCGATCGTCGAGCGCGTGTCCCCACAATCCCCGGTACCACCCGGCGAACGACGACACGTCCCCATCGGAGGGGCGTCGAAGCCAGGGCCAGGGATGGATCAGGTCGGGCTCGACGGCGGCGGCATGACGCCGCCAGCCCGGGACCGGAGCGAAGGTGGTGGCCACCCGACGTCCTTCGAGCGCTTCCGCCGGTGTTCCGAGATGGATCTCGAGCGGTCGGATCGTGGCCAGCTCGGCCAGTATCTCGACCATGAAGGTGAGTCGCTTGGCCGACAGCTGCAGCTTGGCCAGCAGGGGCCGGTCGAAGACGAACACGGCGGGAAGTTCCGGGTGGGCGGCCAGTGCGGGATCATCGACGCCCATCGACTCGGCCGTGATCCACACGACGTCGGGCCCATCGGATCCGGCGGTCCGACCAGGCGTCTGCGGGGTTCGTGGACCGGCGGTTCGATCCGGGTCGGGATCGTGAGACAGCAGTGGGTTGGGCGCGTCAACCGGTCGCGACGGCACTCGGTCCGGCCAGCGGTCGATGGGGCATTCGGTGTTGAGGTCACAGCTGGCGCACAGGCCAGGAGCCCGCGTTTCCACCTGCCAGCGGGAGAACGCATAGGGGCGGTCCGACATCAGGCCGGCCGCCATCTGCCATCCGAGTCGGTTGGCGGCCCGCGATCCGTCGAGGAGGTGAGCGAAGAAGAGTTCTTCGCCGGCCCGCCAGTCGCGACCCTCGCGTACCGCCCACTGAGACGCCATCCAGAGGCGGGTCTGACCGACCAGCCAGCCCTCGTCGAACAGTTCACCTGACGTGATCTCCATGCACCCCATCGAATCGTTCCAGGCCGATTCCCGAGCCGGGTCGCCGTCGGCACCGAGTGAGACGGGTGTGGTGACCGTCTGAAGCGGCCGCCGCCGGTCCCACCGCTCAGAGCGAAGCGGCTGCTTCGTGGCGTGTCCGAGGCGGGCATACCAGTGACGGGCGTACTCCTGCCACAGCAGCTCGATCCGGAATCGACCGAGTTCGTCGGCCGGCCCGGTCACCTCGTTCCAGAGCCGGGGCAGGCTCAGCAGTCCGTGTCGGACATACGGCGACAGGCCGGTGGCCGCCCGTTGGCGTCTCGGGTAGGCGTGGTTGCGGTCGCGGGTGTAGTGGCCGAGGTCGAGACCGGCCAGCGCCCGTTCGGCGTGTCGTTGGCCGCCCCGGAAGACATCGGATGACAACGACACGTCCGTGTGGTCGAGGTCGCAGATCAGATCCGAAAAATGGCGGACCACGAACTGCTCGGCTTCCTTGCGGTCCGGATCACAGATGGCAAGCTCGTCGGTGGCCATGGTCCTTTCATCGGTACCCGTCTCCGGCCACTCAACCGGTTCGGGCAAGATCACCCACGGATCGGATCGTTCATCTGGCTCAGACGTCGGTCGACTGCAAACCATTGGCGGTCCAACGGGCCAAAGCCGTGCCGAAGCTCGTATCATTGCACCTCGGTAGATCCCGCGGACAACGTTTCGGGCCTGTCGGTCCGACCGTGAAGATCCCGAGGAATGCCTTGTGTTACCGTGGCCCGGCTGCCCTCGAAACACCGGGCCCCGCAAAGATCGTTGATGGAATTGGCTGAACGTTCAATACAAGTCCGTCCGGAAACCTGGAGCGGTCGGGATACGCCGGTCGCCCGCAACCTGGCGCGCCCGATGGTTCGCTTTCTGGCCCAGGAGACCGCCTCCGGAATTCTTCTGCTCGTCGCCACGGCGGCGGCCCTCATCTGGGCCAATCTGCCGGGCGAATGGGGTGAGTCGTACCACGTGCTGTGGGAAACCCACCTGGAGATGGATCTCGGCAACTGGGTCGTGATCGACAAGTCGCTCGAAGCGCTGGTGAACGACGCGTTGATGGTGCTGTTCTTCTTCGTCGTGGGGTTGGAGATCAAGTCCGAACTGGTGGTCGGCGACTTGTCGTCGAGACGGGTGGCGGCCCTGCCCGCCTTTGCCGCCGTTGGTGGCATGGTCGCTCCGGCCGCCCTCTTCCTCCTGGTCACCGCAGGAGGGGAGGGATCGAACGGTTGGGGTGTGCCGATGGCCACCGACATCGCGTTCGCCGTCGGTGTTCTCGCCCTGCTCGGCCCCTCGATACCGCAATCGCTGAAACTGTTCCTGCTGACGCTGGCCATCGTGGACGACATCGGCGCGATCCTCGTCATCGCCGCGTTCTACACCCGGGAACTCAAGTTCAGCTGGCTGGCCGCGGCGATCCTCCTCTGGGTGCTGGTTGTCGTCTTGACCAAGTTCAAGGTGTGGTTCACGCCGGTCTACGCCGTGATCGGGGTGGTGCTGTGGTACGCCACGTTCAAGTCCGGGGTCCACGCGACGATCGCCGGTGTTGCGCTCGGTCTGGCCGCCCCGGCCCGGCCGTTGATCGGAGACCGGCGGTTCGAGTCGGTGGAAGACATCCTGTCCGGCGACACCGCCGACCCGGCCATCTACCGCGACGCCCGGTGGCGGGTGCGTGAGTCGGTGGCGGTGACCAATCGGTTGATCCTCGTGCTCAGCCCCTGGACGAGCTTCGTCGTCATCCCCATCTTTGCGTTGGCCAACGCCGGTATCCCTCTGTCGGCCGAAGCGATGAGCAACCTGTGGTCGTCGCCGGTCACCTTGGGCGTCGTTCTCGGTCTGGTCGTCGGCAAACCACTGGGCGTGACTGGGGCCGTCTGGTTGGCCCTCAGGTTCAACCTGGCCTCGCTGCCGCCGGGCCTGACGATGCGCCACGTGCTGGGCGCGGGAGCGGTGGCCGGAATCGGGTTCACCGTGGCGCTGTTCATCGCCCGTCTGGCCTTCGTCGACGCAGACGGCAGTCCCTCCATCCTGCTCGACGAGGCCATCATCGGTGTGCTGGCCGCCTCGCTGCTGGCCAGTATCGTCGGATGGATAGTTCTCCGCGGCGCGGCATCGCAAGCCCCGATCGCCGCCGACGATGACAGCGATTCGCTGCTGACCGACGCCGCGACCTCCTGATCCACCACTCCAGCACCGGGGTTTTCGGAGAATCCGGTCGTCAACTGGTGCGCCGCAGGCCGGTGCTCATACCGTTAATTGAAGAAAATTTGCCGATGTGATGGCAAAACCACCAAAAGCCTTCCTAACCTGCCGAACGTGTCCCAGACCCTTGTAATCGTCGAGTCGCCAGCAAAAGCCGACAGCATCGCCAAGTATCTTGGCGATGGCTATGTGGTGGAATCGTCGGTGGGTCACATCCGCGATCTCCCGGCCCGGGCCAAGGAGGTCCCTGCCGCCTACAAGAAGGAAAAGTGGGCGGCGCTCGGCATCGACACCCACAACGGTTTCAAGCCGCTGTACGTGGTTTCGGAGCGTCGCAAGGACCAGGTCAAGAAACTCAAGGCGCTCCTGAAGGACTCCGACGAGCTGGTGCTCGCCACAGACAAGGACCGCGAGGGGGAGGCCATTGCCTGGCATCTCCAGGAAGTCCTGAATCCGAAGGTTCCGGTGAAGCGCATCGTGTTCACCGAGGTGACGCCGGAGGCGATTCAGCGGGCAATCCAGAATCCTTCGGAGATCGACTACAACAAGGTCGAGGCTCAGGAGGCTCGTCGACTGCTTGACCGTCTCTACGGCTACGAGGTCTCGCCGGTTCTCTGGAAGAAGGTTCGGCCCCGTCTGTCGGCCGGTCGAGTCCAATCGGTCGCCACCCGCATCGTGGTGGAGCGGGAACGGGAGCGGATGGCGTTCCGCTCGGCCAACTACTGGGACCTGACGGCCACGTTCACCGCCGCGGATCCGAAGAACGCCGCAGAACGCCCGTTCCAGGCCACGCTGCTCGAACTCGACGGCGCCCGGGTCGCCACGGGGCGCGAGTTCAATCAGGACGGCACCATCAAGCGCGGCGACGTTGTCCACCTCGACGAGCGCCGGGCCAAGGCGCTGGCCGCCGCCCTCGACTCCCAACCGGCCACGGTCGAGGGCCGCGAGGCCAAGCCCTACCGACGCACACCGGCTCCGCCGTTCATCACCTCCACGTACCAGCAGGAAGCCAGCCGCAAGCTTCGCCTCGGCTCCCAGGCCGCCATGCGTATGGCTCAGGGCCTCTACGAGCGGGGCTACATCACCTACATGCGAACCGACTCGACGACGCTGTCGGAGACGGCATTGGCCGCCGCCCGTTCCCAGATCACCGAAGAGTTCGGCGCCGAGTACCTGCCGCCGGAGGCTCGAAGCTACCGCAGGTCGAACCAGGCCTCCCAGGAGGCGCACGAGGCCATCCGCCCCGCCGGTGACCGGTTCCGCACCCCGGCCCAGGTGGCCGGTGAGCTGACCGCGGCCGAGCTGCGGGTCTACGAGTTGATCTGGAAGCGGACGCTCGCATCCCAGATGACCGACGCCACCGGCGAGACGGTCACCCTCAAGCTGTCGGCGTCCACATCGGGGCCGGTGCCGGATGCCAACGGCGAAGCCGCCGTCAGGCGGGCGTTGTTCTCGACATCGGGCACCGTCATCAACCACCAGGGATTCCTGAAGGCCTACGTCGAAAGCGTTGATGACGACGACAACGGCGACGCCGACGCCATCGGCGCGGACAAGCGCCTCCCGGCCCTGGAGGAGGGCGATCGGGCCGACATCACCGAGGTCTCGGCCGACGGTCACGACACCCAACCTCCGGCCCGCTACACCGAGGCATCGCTGGTCAAGAAGCTCGAGGAGCTGGAGGTCGGCCGGCCGTCGACCTACGCCTCGATCATGGGCACCATCCAGGACCGGGGTTACGTGTGGAAGAAGGGATCGGCACTCGTACCGAGCTTCCTGGCCTTCGCCGTGGTCACCCTGCTCGAACAGCATTTCCCCGACCTGGTCGACTACGCCTTCACCGCCCGCATGGAGGACGACCTCGATAACATCGCCGCCGGCGAGGGTGAGATGGTCCCGTGGCTGACCCAGTTCTATTTCGGAGCCAACGAGGAACCGGGGCTCAAGGAGAAGGTCGAGGAACGGTTGGGCGACATCGACGCCCGAGCCGTCAACTCGATCCCCATCGGCACCGACCCCGACGGCGTCCCGATCGTGGCCAGGGTCGGCCAGTACGGTCCGTATCTCGAGCGGGGCGACGACACCAAGTCGATACCCGATGACATCGCTCCCGACGAGCTGACCGCTTCCCGTGCCGTGGAGATCATGGCCGTGCCCGATGTGATCGAGCTCGGCACCCATCCCGAAACCGGTTTGCCGGTGTACGTGCGCGACGGCAAGTTCGGCCCCTACGTACAGATGGGCGATATGCCCGCCAAGGTCACCGAAGCCACCAAGCCCAAAACCTCGTCGCTCTTCCAGGACATGAAGATGGAGGAGGTGACCCTCGACCAGGCGGTGCAACTGCTGACCATCCCCCGGGTGATCGGCGTCGACCCCAACGACGGTCGGGAGATCGTGGCCCACAACGGTCCCTACGGTCCCTACATCCGGAAGGAGGCCGAGGAGGATGGCAAGCGGGCCGACACCCGCTCGTTCGAGAACGAGCGTGAGTTGTTCACCATCGACCTGGCCAGGGCGGTGGAGCTGTTCGCCGAACCCAAGCGTCGCCGGGGTCAGGCCGCTGCCGCCGGTCCCCTGAAGGAGCTCGGGATCGATCCGACCACCGACCTGCACGTCGTCGTCAAGAGCGGTCGCTTCGGCGAATACGTGACCGACGGCGAGGTCAACGCCTCGCTGACGGCCGCCGACTCCGTCGACCGCATTGACATCGGTCGGGCATCCGAGCTGCTGGCCCAGCGGCGACAGAAGATCCAGATGGAGGGCGGCACCGTCAAGAAATCGGCGAAGAAGGCGTCCAAGAAGACGGCGGCCGCCAAGAAGAAGGCACCGCCGAAGAAGGTGCCTGCAAGCGGGTCGGCCAACAACGCCGGCCGCTGAACCCTTGGCCGTCTACATAGCGTTCGAGGGGGGCGAGGGTTCGGGCAAGAGCACGCAGGCGTCGCTGTTGGCCGAGCGTCTCAACGCGGTCTTGACCCGTGAACCCGGCGGGACCGTGCTCGGCGCCCGCCTTCGTGAGCTGCTTCTGAACACGACCGACGTCGGAATCGGTGCCCGCTCCGAGGCGTTGATGATGGCCGCCGACCGGGCCCAGCATCTCGACGAGATCGTGGTGCCGGCGCTGGCTGCGGGCCGTCACGTGGTGTCGGACCGCACGGCGTATTCGTCGATGGCCTACCAGGGGGGTGGCCGCAAGCTCGGTCTCGACACCATCCAGCGGCTCAACGACTTCGCCGTCGATGGTCGCTGGCCCGACGTTGTGGTCCTGCTGGCCGTTCCCGCCGATGCCGCCCGTTCCCGGCTCGACCGCAACCTGGATCGTATCGAACAGGCCGGTGACGGGTTCCACCAGCGGGTGGTCGACGCCTTTGCGGAGATGGCGGCCGCCGATCCCGACCGGTGGATCGTCGTCGACGGCCGGGGCACGATCGACGAGGTGGCCGAGCGGGTTTGGCGGGCCGTCGAACCTCGCTTGTAGACGGTCCCGATCACCGAGCGCCGGGCAGCCATCGTGGCGGTTCCGCCCCTGGCGGGACCGGCCCGATCATGACAGACTGCGGAGATGAAAGACAGCTTGACGGTCGGCGTGACCGGTTCGGAAACCCACCTGGTCACCGAGGACATGTCGCCGCCCCATCTGCCGGTGAAGGTCCTGTCGACGCCCGACATGATCCGCCTGATCGAACAGACCTGTCTCGTCGGGGTCCAGCCTCATCTCCACGACGGTGAGACCACGGTCGGTATCCACGTTTGCGTCAGTCACGCCGCTTCGGTGGAGGCCGGTAAGAGTGTGGAGGTCCGGTTCGAGCTGACCGAGCGGGATCGCAAGCGTCTCGTCTTCGACACCTCGGTGCACCATGGCGACGTTCTCGTGTCGGAAGGCACCCATCAGCGATTCGTCGTTTCGACGTAGGCGACGGCCGACAGGGCCAACCGATCGACGAAGATTTTCGGCTCTTCGGCGTACAGCCGGGTGGCCAGTGCCGTGCTCTTCTGCTCCAGCCTGAATCGGTGCCGATCGAGGAACACGCCGGCCGTTTCGACCATCTTCGGACCGCCGAATGCATCGGGTTCGGCGACGAGTTGGTTTCGCAGCACAGCCAGGTCGTGGGCATCTCCGAGCGTGTCCGACAGCTTGCCGAACTTCCTGTCGAGTGATCCCAACCTTGCTGGTGCCGCGTCTTGGAGGAGGCTCACGTGGTACCAGCTGTACTTGGCCCGCTTACGCAGCTCGTGATACCGGTGGGGCGTTGGCTTGTGCTTGGCCGCAGCCAGGGCTTGGACGCCCCGACCATAGGTTGTGGCCGCGCCCTCGGCGGCGGCCTCCCAACCTCGATGGTCGAGAGTCCAGTTGTCGATTCCGGCGCGGGCCCCTGTCAGAAGGTGACGGGCCCGGCCGATCGGGTCGGCGTCGTCGGCCACCGCCTGCGTCGCCGCCTGGGCCCGCTCGACCAACTGCGCTCGAACCGGGCCCAGGCCGCCGGCGGGAAGGTCGTCGGGGGATCGGTCGACAAGTCGATCGAAGGTGGCCAGCAGTGCCTGGGCATCGCGGTACGGCGACAGTTCCCGCGCCGCGTCACGGAAGGTACGGTCGACGGCCCGGTACTGCCTGTCGAGAGCGGGCCTGACCAGCCGAATCAGGCCGCGCACCTTCTTGCAGCGCTTGCGGCAGTCGTGGATGTTGGCAGCGGCCTGCGCGCCTTCCAGGTTACTCAGACGGTCGAGGGCATGAGCCGTTTCTCGATGAGCTACCCGTCGGACTGCGTCGGCCATCGCCTCCTCGGAGGAGAGTCGAAAGGCCATGTACCGATGGTAGTGATCAGATCCAATGGCGGCGAAACGGTCACGTTGTCACAACTCACTCATAGACTCCCGAGGGTGGATCCCTGGGCTGCCGTCGTCGGTCAAACCGAGGCTCTGGCCCGCCTGGAACAGGCGGCGGTCAACCCGGTGCACGCATATCTGCTGCTGGGTCGACGGGGGTATGGCACCCATCAGGCCGCGCTGGGATTCGCCGGCCTGGTGCTGGCTGCGTCGGTCGACCAGGGCGACAACGAGGCCGGTCGGGACCGGGCACTCAAACTCGCGCTCGACGCCAACCACCCCGACCTCATGGTCTTCCGACCCGAGGGAGCGGCTCTTCGGGTGCCGGAGGCCGAGGAGATCATACGGGCCGGGCTGCGGACCCCGATCGAGGGATCGCGCAAGGTCATCATCGTCGACGGGGTCGACGCCATCCAGACCGAGGCGATCGGCAAGCTGTTGAAGGTGGTGGAGGAGCCGCCTCCGTCGACCGTGTTCGTGATGCTGGCCGACACGATCCCACCCGAGATCGTCACCATCGCCAGCCGGTG
>JBFHME010000095.1:0-12949 GCA_041594435.1 Acidimicrobiales bacterium | reverse complement strand
TGGCCGGCGCGACCTGGGCGATCGACACGGGCATGATCGAGGTCGAGGCGAGGGACGCGGTGGCCCGATTCAACCTCGACGTACCGTCGGGTCGTCTGGCCGTGGAGGCCGATGTGAATGATGGTCGGGTTGGCGAGGTGCGGTTCACGAACGTGGCCGCTCAGGTTCGGGGCGCCGACGTCGTCGTCGGTCTCGACGACGGAACCGAGGTCGACGTCACCGTGGGCTACGGCGGTGCCCACTACGCCGTGCTGGCGGCCGCCGCGGTCGGCCTGGCGGTGGAGCCGGTCCACGTCGACGAGTTCATCCACCTCGGCCGTGCCATCAAGGCCGCGCTCGCCGGGCATCCGGCCGCCGAACACCCGACCGACGACCGTCTTTCGGGCCTGTACGGCGTGATCTTCTTCGACGATGACCCCGCACCGGGCGTCGACGGTGCCACACTCCGACAGCGCAACATCACCATCTTTGCCGACGGGTCGGTCGACCGTTCGCCGTGTGGTTCGGGGACGTCGGCCCGACTTGCGGTCCTGCATCACGAGGGGAAGCTGGGCGTCGACGAGGTGTTGTCCCATCGCGGCATCGCCGGTGGCCTGTTCTCCGGTCGGGTCGTCTCCGCCGGCTCTGATGGGGTCATCACCCAGGTCGGTGGCCGGGCCTCGCTCAGCGGCTACCACACCTTTGTGCTCGAACCCGACGACGAGCTCGGCCTCGGTTTCCAGCTCCGCTGACCGCCCCGGCCGTCGTCCCACGACCCTCCAGATCGACGGATTCGGGGATCGTCGTTCGACGTGACGGCGCTGCCCCCAGCGGGCAGACTGGACGAGTGCACAAGGAGCCGCAGTGAGGACGCTCGGTCGGCAGCTGGCGACCGGGCGGACGGCCGACATCTTCGCCTACGGCAACGACTCGGTGGCGAAGGTCCTGCGGGACAGCATGCCCGGCGAGTGGGCCTTGATCGAGTTCGACCTGGCCCGTCGGATCCACGGCCTCGATCTGCCGACACCGGAGCCGAGGGCGGTGCTCGACCTCGGCGGCCGCCAAGCGGTGGTGTTCGAGAGGGTCGACGGACCGTCGATGCAGACGGCGGTGATCGCCGGTCACATGGCCGTGACCGACGCCGCCGACCTGCTGGCCGACATCCACCGGCAGGTCCTCGCCTGCGAGCCGCCCCCTGGGATGCCCTCGGCCGCGGATCGACTGGCCGCCAAGATCCTCCTGGTCGACGCCATCACGGAGGGGGAGCGTCGCGCCGGCCGACAACTCGCCTACAGCCTGTGCACCGGTTGGTGCCTTCTCCACGGAGACCTTCATCCCAACAACGTGATCATGGCCGAATCGGGCCCGGTCATCATCGACTGGTACGACGCCTCGGTCGGGCCGCCGGTGACCGACATCGCCAGATCCAACCTGCTGATGAGCTCGCTCGATTCGGAGTTCGAGCAGGAACTCGCCATGGACGGAGGTGACGGTGCGCGAACGACGTACACCCCGCATCTCCCCGGCGCCACCGTCGAACTGCTCGATGTGTTCCGAGGCCGCTATCTGGAGCAGATGAAGTCCGTGCTCGACGAGTCGGGCATCGACGATGACACCTGGCGAAGCTGCCTCGCCGTGACCGCGTTGAGTCGCGTGGCCGAGCGCGCCTGCCCGGACAGCGGTCCGCTGCTGGCGCTCTGGCGGTCACGGCCACCATGGGCATGTGGGTCCGTGTCCCCGCCGGCGGACGGAGATCCGCCACGGGCTGTAACCGGGACTCCGTGAGCCCGGACCGGCAGGCGCTCGATCCGATCGGGACCTAAGGCCCCACTCGCCGACACGGCATCGATCTAGGCTCTAGAGTGACGACAGGAAACGACGCGACACGAATCAACGCAGGGAGTTTGTCATGATCGATCAACGCACCGGTCTCGAGATCGTCGAGGAGCAGGAGTGCTGGGATCTTGTGGCCGGCCGGGGCGTTGGCCGCGTTGTCGTGTCCATTGCCAACAGGCCCGACATCTTCCCGGTGAACTACAAACTCGACGACCGGTCCATCTACATTCACACCGTGCCGGGAACCAAGCTGGCTGGAGCGGTACTGGGACGGGCCGTGGCCTTCGAGGTCGACGAGCTCGACGAGTCGACCCGCCAGGGTTGGAGTGTGGTGATCCACGGCGTGGCCAAGGAAGTCGAGAAACTGGAAGACATCCTCTACGCCGAGTCGCTCGGCATTTCACCGTGGACCGACACTCCGAAGTTCCGGTTCCTGCGCATCGAGGCCGACGAAATCACCGGTCGGCGAATCCCGGCCGACTGACCGACCTCATCACGTCTCACGGCAACACCGACGGAGGCGTCGAGCAGGGGCCTACATTGGCCCCATGCCGGCACCGCGCCTCACTCCGGATCTACGTCGCCGGCTGATGGCGCCCGTCAAGGCGATCGTGTTCGACAAGGACGGCACGCTCACCGAACTCAATTCGCGCTGGGTCACGTTCTTCCGATCGATCATCGCCGCCACGGCGACCGACGGTGGGGATCCGGAGGCCGAGCACACGCTGGCCGAATGCCTCGGCGTCGGTGTCGATCACATCGTGCCCGGGAGCCCCGCTGCGGTGAAAACCGAGTCGGAGTTGATGACGATCGCCCTCGACCATCTTCTCGGGCGGGGCTGGACGGCCGAACAGGCCATCACCTCGATCGGGGTGGGTCTGGAGGCGGCGACGTTCGGTCCGCTCGCTCCCCTTGGCGCCGTGGCCTCCACGGTCGAGGCGCTGGCCGCCGGCCACCTGCTGGGTGTCGCCACGTCCGACAACCGAGCGAACACACTCGACGAGCTCGACCAACTGGGCATTGCGGAGCACATCACCGCGTTGCGGTGCGGCGACGACGGTGGTCCGGTCAAACCCGACCCGGAGGTGCTGTGGGGATTGGCCGGCGAGTGGCAGCTCGAACCGGTCCAGCTCCTGTTCGTCGGTGATTCCGAGCAGGATCGCGACACCGCGGCCGCAGCCGGTATCCGCTTCATCGCCGTGGTGGCCGAAGCGGTACCGGCCGACGGCTCCCGTCACGGGTCGCCTGCCGCCGACGGCGCCGACGCCTGGATCTCCTCGATCGGGGAGCTCGTCGGCTGAGCCCGGTGAGCAGGCGGCTACCCGGTCGGGTCGGGCCGGATCTCGCCCGAACCACGTTGGATCACCGCCGAGGCGATCACCTGACGGACGCCGGGGCCGTCGTCGCCGTCGAGCCTTTTGAACAGCTGCTCGGCGGCCCGTCGCCCGAGGTCGCGGGGATCCTGCGGTACCACCGACACCCCCGGCGTGAGGGCGTCGGCCAGGTCGATGTCGTCGAAACCGATGTGGGCCACGGCGTCGCGCAGCCCCCGATGATGGAGGGCCCGGACGGCGCCCAACGTTGCGAAGTTCTGGGCGGTGAAGATGGCGCTCGGTCGTGGGCTGACCGCAAGGTGGCGATCGATGATCGCGCTCCACTCGCGGTGGGAGTGGGACCCGGTGACCTCGCGGCCGGACGCCACCGGAAGCCCGGCGTCGGCCATGGCCCGCCTGAACCCGTCGAGTCGAAGTCTCGCCGAGAAGATGGCCGGGTTGTCTCCGAAGTAGGCGATGTCGGTGTGCCCGTGGGCCAGCAGGTGCCGAGTGGCGGCGATCGCCCCGGCTCGGTGGTCGCTGCGAACGACGTCGACATCGGCGCCGGGGATGTCGGGCTCGGCGTCCACGAAGACCACGGGAGTTCCCCTGGTCAACTCCGACCGCAGCGTTTCGGCTTCCGCATCCCACGAGACGACGATCAGTCCGGCCACCCGCCGTTCGACGAGGGCGTCGACCAGCTGTTGTTCCCGTTCGACCAGTCCCTCGGTGCTACCGGCCAGCACGAGGCATTGCCGGCTCATGGCCACCTCCTCGATGCCCCGGAGGAGGTTGCTGAAGAAACTGTTGGCCACGTCCACCAGCACGAAACCGATCGTCGTCGGGGCCGACGTCGAACGGCGGAGGAGGCGGGCTCGTTGATCCGGGTGATAGCCCAACCGCGCCACCGCCGCCTCGACCCGGTCGACCAGGAGTTCGGAGACGCCGCCTTCGCCGTTGACCACTCGGGAAACGGTCTTGAAGCTGACACCGGCTTCGGCGGCGACATCTCTCAGTGTTGGACGCCGGCTGCCGGACACGTGGTTCCCCCTGGGTCTTGACTCGGTGGTCGCAGATGGTTCTCCGTCTCGTGGCTCCCGTAGGGCCTGGACCAGTCGTCACGTATGTTGCCATCTGATGACAACGTTGTCAATGTCAGTTTGACTATTTGACAACGTTGTCATGCTGCAATAGAGTGCAAACGTTCAATGTCCCAGGTGGTGTCGGCTAGGGTCGCAACGATCAAAGCCGACCTCCAGGTCGCTGTTTACACATCCGTTGCACAAGGGGGAGACCCACATGTCCAAAAGTTCTCTTGGCTGGCGCCTGCTGGCCCTTCTACTCGCTCTCGCCATGGTGGCGGCGGCGTGTGGATCCGATGATGAAGACACCGACGCCGGTGCGGACGACTCGGCGGAGGAAAGCACCGACGACGCCGCCGACGACGATGAGGCCGAGGAAGACGAAGGCGAAGACGATGAGGCCATGGAGGAAGGCGACAGCGATGTCTCCATCTCACTGATCACCAAGGACTCCACCAACCCGTTCTTCGTCGCCATGCAGGAAGGTGCTCAGCAGAAGGCCGACGAGCTCGGCATCGAGATCAGCATCGGCTCCGGCCAGGCCGAGGGTGACGACGCCGGTCAGATCGAGCTGATCGAGGCCGCCATCGCCCAGGGCCAGGACGGCATCCTGATCACCCCGATGTCGGTCAACGTCAACGACGCCATCCTGAAGGCCCGCGAGGCCGGCCTCTTCGTGATCGCCCTCGACACCCCGACCGATCCGCCGGACGTGGTCGACATCACCTTCGCCACCGACAACTGCAAGGCCGGTGATGCCATCGGTCAGTGGGCCGCCGGCAAGCTGAACGGTGAGAAGGCCATCATCGCCCGTCTCATCATCTTCGACGACCGCACCGTGTCGGTCGACTACTGCCGTGACAACGGCTTCCTGCGGGGCATGGGCATCGACATCGGCGACCTGACCGTCATCGGTGACGAGCCCGAGACCGGCAACTACACCGCCGGTGCCGGTGGCGAGTACGAGATCGCCTGTCTCGAGGCCACCGGAGCCAACGAGGAAGGCGGCCGGACCGGCATGGAGACCTGCCTGTCGCAGAACCCCGACATCAACGTCGTCTACACCATCAACGAGCCCACCGCCTTCGGTGCCGCCGCGGCGCTCGAAGCCCAGGGCAAGGTCATCGGTGAAGATGTGATCATCGTGTCGGTCGACGGTGGTCTCGCAGGTGTCGAGGCTGTCCAGGGTGGCAGCATCCAGGCCACCTCGCAGCAGTATCCGCTGCGCATGGCCAGCCTCGGTGTCGAGGCCATCTTCGAGATCGCCACGGGAGGCGCTCCGCCTGAGAACACCTCCGACGACGGAACGTTCTTCGACACCGGCGTCACCCTGTGTACCGATGAGCCGATGGACACCGTCACCGTGGCGCCCGTGGAGGGCTCCCAGTACTGCATCGACAACGCCTGGGGCTGATCCACTCCAGCCCTGAGCGATGCATCGTCGAACAGGCGCAGTGAAACCCTAGGTAGTGAGAAAGGGTGGTGGCCGGCTCGGTCACCACCCTTTTGCTACTCGGGCGGAGGGGGGGTTTGCCTCCGAGCAATCCGTAACGTACGTTCTTCAACACCAGCAAAGACTTGAAGGGGAATCACCAGTGAGCTCAACCGTCACACCGGATGTGGGGGCCGTGGATCTGAGTGGCGAGTTCGACCAGCCGTCGGGCATCGTCTCCAAGATCCAGGGCATACTGCACCGCTACCCGTATCTCAGCCCGTTGACCGTGCTGATCATCGCCATGATCGTGTTCACGATTCTCAACGAACGCTTCATCCTGGCCACCAACCTGTCGCTGATGACGCAACAGGCGGTGATCGTCGGCACGCTGGCCATCGCCCAGACGCTCATCATCCTCACGGCGGGTATCGATCTGAGTATCGGCGCCATCATGGTCTTCGGGCAGATGATGATGGCCAACATGGCCGCCCAGGGGGCGTCGAACGCCGCCAACTTCGGGCTTCCGTCGGCCATAGCCATCATCATCGGCGTAGCCATTGCGACGCTGGCCGGAGCCTTCAACGGCTTCCTGATCGTGCGGCTCAAGCTGCCGCCCTTCATCGTGACGCTGGGCACGTTGAGTGTGTTCACCGCCCTGACCCTGATCTTCTTCAAGGCCCGCACCATCCAGGGTGGTGAGTTGCCCGAGTTCATGCGGTTCATGGGCACCACGCCATTCCGCATCGGCAGCTTTCAGGTGATGACCGGGGTGCTGGCGATGCTGGGGCTCTACGCCCTCTTCTCCTACATCCTCCGGAGCACGTCGTGGGGCACGCACATCTATGCGGTGGGCGACGATCCGGACGCCGCCGAACTCTCCGGCATCAACACCGACCGGGTGCTGTTCAGCGTCTACACCGTGTCCGGTCTGATCATGGGCATTGCCGCCTGGATCACGATCGGCCGGGTTGGATCCGCCAGCCCCAACGTCGCTCCCGACATCAACCTCGACACCATCACCGCCGTGGTGATCGGTGGCACGTCACTGTTCGGCGGTCGTGGCACCATGATCGGCACCCTGCTCGGGGCCATGATCGTGGTCGTGGTCCAGAACGGCCTGGCGCTCGCCGGCTACGACCAGGCCCCCCGGGTGCTGGCCGTCGGCCTCCTCGTCATCGCCGCCGTCTCCCTCGACCAGTGGATCCGGAAGGTGAAAGCGTGAGCACCGTCACAGCGGTAGACGTCAAGCCCATCGTGAAGGGCCGGAACCTGGTCAAGACCTTCGGTCACGTGGTCGGTCTCAACCATGCCGACCTCGACCTGTATCCGGGGGAGGTGCTGGCGGTCATCGGCGACAACGGCGCCGGCAAGTCGACCCTCATCAAATGCTTCTCCGGCGCCCATGTTCCGGAGGCGGGCACGATGGAGGTCGAGGGTCGGCCCGTCCACTTCCGCAGCACCAACGACGCCCGGGCAGCCGGTATCGAGACGGTGTTCCAGACGTTGGCCGTCTCGCCGGCTCTCGACATCGCCACCAACCTGTTTCTCGGCCGGGAGCTTCGCAAACCGGGTCCAGTCGGTCAGTTCTTCCGGATGATGGACAAGAAGCAGATGCGGGCCCAGGCGGCGCAGCAGCTTCAGGACCTGGGTATCTCCACCATGCAGGACATCACGCAGGCCGTCGAGACACTCTCCGGTGGTCAGCGGCAAGCGGTTGCCGTGGCCCGGGCTGCGGCGTTTGGTTCCAAGGTGATCATCCTCGACGAGCCCACCGCGGCGCTCGGGGTGCGGGAGTCGGCTCGGGTTCTCCAGTTGATCCACGACCTGCGGGAAAAGGGGATGCCGGTGATCCTGATCTCCCACAACATGCCCCAGGTGTTCGAAATCGCCGATCGGATCCATGTGCAACGCCTGGGTCGCCGGGCCGCCGTCGTCACACCCCAGTCCCACACCGCCAACGACGCCGTGGCCATCATGACCGGGGCCATGCAGGTCCCGGAGGAAGAGCAACAGCTCGGACCCGTGCGGTAGGCGGATCCCCGGCCGGCCATCCCGACCCCGAAAACCCTCCATCGCCCCGTTCCGGGGTTCGCCGGCCCCGGAACCGGGGTCGGCGGGCCCCCAAACCGGGCCGGCTGTGGTCGCCGATGGAATATCCATCGAGGGTGACGGTTACGTTGAATACACCATGACCTCAACCGTGACCAAGCTGTTCGACTTCGACAACACGCTCGCCGAGGCGTTGCCCGAGCTGGTGCTGCCCTGGCCGCCGGTCGCGGTGCCGGTCCCCGAACTGGTGGCGTTCAATCGGGAGGTGGCGGCCGCGGTCTCGGTCGACGCCGCCGCCCTGGCCGGCGAGCAGGGAGTGGCCGTTCTGGCCGGCAACACGGTTCCCGACGGTACCGAAACCGTGGCCATGGCCTACGCCGGCCACCAGTTCGGTTCGTACTCGCCCCGCCTGGGTGATGGGCGAGCGCTGCTGCTCGGCGAGGTGGTCGACAGTGCCGGCAATCGGGTCGACATACATCTGAAGGGCTCGGGACGCACGCCCTTCTCCCGCGGCGGTGACGGCAAGGCCACCGTCGGTCCGATGCTGCGGGAGTATCTCATGGCCGAGGCCATGCACGCGCTTCGTGTCCCCACCGGACGGGCCCTCGCCGTCGTCACCACGGGCGAGCAGATCTTCCGCCAGAAGCCGGAGCCCGGTGCGGTGCTCGCCAGGGTGGCGGCCAGCCACCTGCGGGTCGGCACGTTCGAGTATGCGGTGCGCCTGGAGGACCGGTCCGTGGTCAAGCGCCTGGCCGACTACGCCATCGACCGCCACTACCCGCACCTGGTCGGCGGACCGTCCCCGTATGTGGAGCTGCTGCGATCGGTGGTCGAGACGCAGGCGTCATTGATCGCCCGGTGGATGCAGGTGGGGTTCATCCACGGCGTGATGAACACCGACAACATGGCCATCTCGGGCGAGACGATCGACTACGGACCGTGCGCGTTCATGGACCGCTACGACCAGCGCACCGTGTATTCGTCGATCGATCACCAGGGGCGGTACGCGTTCGGGAATCAGCCGACGATCGCCCACTGGAACCTGACCCGCCTGGCCGAGACGCTGCTGCCGGTGATGGCAACCGATGCCGGCGTCGAACCCACCTCGCTGATCCCGGCGGTCAGCGAGGTGCTCGACACCTTCGGTGAGCGGTTCCGCTCGACGTGGGCCGACGGTATGCGGGCCAAGCTCGGTCTCGCCGAGGCCGCCGAAGGCGACGACGATCTCCTCCGTTCGCTCGTCGAGATGCTGCAGGAACACCGTCTCGACTACACGTCGTTCTTCCGTTCCTTGGCCGGGTCGCTGCGGGGCGACGCCGCGGTGCCGACCGAGGCGACCGACTGGGCGGCGTCGTGGCGGGACCGGGTCGTGGCCGAGGGCCGGAACTTCCGTGAGGTCGCGTCGGCCATGGACGCCGTCAACCCGATCTACATTCCCCGAAATCATCTGGTCGACGAGGCGCTCGCCGCCGCCGAATCCGGCGACATGGGCCAATTCGACGCCCTGCTCGCCGTGCTGGCCGATCCGTTCACCGAACGGGGCGGCCTCGACCGCTACGCCGAACCGGCCCCCGAGGACTTCGACCGCACCTTCCGAACATTCTGCGGCACCTGACCCCTCCCAAACTCTTCCTGATCAATCCGCGCATAGTGCGCGGATTCCTCAGGGAAACGTGGGGGAGGGCGGCGGGAGGACGAGGCCGAGCAGTTCCCGCACCAGTTTGGCTCCGACCATGGCCGTCATGTCGCGCACGTCGCGCTGGGGGTTGATCTCGACGACGTCGGCCGCCACCACGTCGATGTCGTCGGCGGCCGTCATGGCCGCCAACTGGTGCAGGCAGTCGATGAGCTGCCGGCTGGTCATGCCGCCCGGTTCGTGATGGGAGATCCCCGGAGCGAAGGCTGGATCCAGGGCGTCCTCGTCGATGGTGACGTAGACGGGGCCTGCCAAGTCGCGAGGCAGTCGACCGTCCCACGTCCGCAGCTCATGAACCTCGACACCGAACCGCTCGACCTGTGACCGTTGATGTGCCGTCATCGTCCGGATCCCGATCTGGACGAGACGAACGGCCAACCCCCTCTCCATGATCCGGGCGAACGGGCAGGCGTGGGAGTAACGATCGCCGTCGAGCTCGTCGTAGAGATCCGGGTGGGCGTCGAAGTGGACAATGGTCAGGCCCGGGTGGTTGGCGGCCACACCGCGAACGAGTGGCCAGGTGACCATGTGGTCGCCGCCGATCGACACCAGGCGATCTCCGGCGGTGGCTGTGGCATCGGATGCGGCCCGGGTTATGAGGTCGAGCGTGGTCTCCACCTCCTCCGGCAGATCCAGATCACCGAGATCGTTCCACCTGGCCGGATCGACGTCGACACCCAGCTCGGTCCAGTAGTTGGCCGACCCGGCGTGGAGCACACGACGAACGTGGGATGGAGCCGTCGCCGGTCCTCGGAGGAACGACGAGTGCGCGTCATAAGGCACGCCGAGCAGCGAGACAACCATGGACCGGTCAGCATAACGCATCGGTATTTGCCGTGTCCGATCTCGCCGGGTAGCGTCACGATCACGCCGAAATCACCAAGCAGGGGGATCGATGTCGCTGAATCGTGCTCGTGTTGCCGTCCTGGCTTTCACGCTGATGTTCACCGGTGCGGCCGCCGTTCCTCTCGGCCCCGCCGCTGCGGACCACACGCCGGCGCCGACGTCGGTCACCGTGGCCGGCAGTCTGCAGGAGGAGTTGGGTTGCCCCGGTGACTGGCAGCCGGAGTGCGCCGTCACCCATCTGGCCTACGAGGCCGACTCCGACGTCTGGTCCGGCACCTTCACGGTGCCCGCCGGTGCCTGGGAATACAAAGCCCCGTTGAACGATTCGTGGGACGAGAACTACGGCGCCAACGCCGCCCGGGACGGAGCCAACATTCCGCTCGACCTGGCCGCCGATACCGCTGTCACGTTCTACTACTCGCACAACACCCACTGGATCACCGACGACGTCAACGCCCGCATCGTGACCGCCCCCGGCAGCTACCAGGCCGCCATCGGCTGCCCCGGTGACTGGCAGCCCGAGTGCATGCGATCCTGGATGCAGGACCCCGACGGCGACGACGTCTACACGTTCACCACCACCGCCATTCCCGCCGGCTCCTACGAGGCCAAGGCGGCCGTCAACCGCAGCTGGGACGAGAACTACGGAGCCGGCGGCGTGGCAAACGGGAGCAACATCGCCTTCACGGTCGGCGCCGGTGAAGCGGTGACGTTCTCGTTCGACTCGGCCACCAACGTGCTCACGATCTCGTCGGGTTCGAGCGGTTATTCCGACACCATCGAGCCGGGTGACGAGGCGCTGGTCACGGCCCCCGTCCGTCCCGAATCCGACGAGTCGGTGTACTTCGTGATGACCGACCGGTTCGCCAACGGCGATCCGTCGAACGACACCGCCGGCGAACCCGGGGACCGGCTGGTCAACGGCTTCGATCCCACCGACAAGGGTTACCACCACGGCGGCGACATCGCCGGTCTGCAGGACCGGCTCGACTACATCGAGGGTCTCGGCGTCAGCGCCATCTGGATCACCCCTCCGTTCAAGAACGACTACATCCAGGGACCGGGTGCCGAGGTGTCGTCGTCGTACCACGGGTACTGGCAGATCGACTTCACCCGGATCGACCCCCACTACGGGACCAACGCCGAGATGCAGGCCTTCATCGCCGACGCCCACTCCCGCGGCATCAAGGTGCTGTTCGACGTGGTGCTCAACCACACCGGTGACCTCATCGACTACGCCGAGGGCTCGACCCTGTACCGGAACAAGGCCGACTTCCCCTACCGCGACGCCACCGGCACCGAGTTCGACGATCGCGACTTCGAGGGCACCGGCACCTTCCCCGAGCTCGACCCGGCCACCAGCTTCCCGTACACGCCGGTCGTCACCGAAGCCACCAAGGCACCCGACTGGCTCAACAACCCGATCTACTACCACAACCGGGGCGACTCGACCTTCGCCGGGGAGAACAGCCAGTACGGGGACTTCTTCGGCCTCGACGACCTGTTCCACGAGCACCCGGACGTCGTCGACGGGATGATCGACATCCATACCGCCATGATCGACACGTTCGACATCGACGGGATGCGGGTCGACACCGTCAAGCACGTTTCGGACGGATTCTGGGAGGCCTGGGTTCCGGCTGTGCTCGATCACGCTTCGGCGGCCGGCAAGGACGACTTCGTCATGTTCGGCGAGGTGTTCGGCGAGACGCATGAGTTCCGGTCCCGTTACTCGACCGAACTCGACTTCCCGGGCACGCTCGACTTCGGGTTCAACGGCAACGCCTACCGCTTCGCCGCCAACTCGGCCGCAACCAACGAGCTGACCGCCTTCTTCGCCACCGACGACTGGTACACCGACACCGATTCGAACGCGCATGACCTGGCCAAGTTCATGGGCAACCACGACATCGGCCGCCTGGCGCTGGAGGTGGTCAACATCAACGGCGGCGCCACCGACGAGGAACTCGTCGCCCGCCTCGAGATCGCCCAGGCCCTCAACTGGCTGACCCGGGGCATCCCGGTCGTCTACTACGGCGACGAGCAGGGCTTTGTCGGCGACGGCGGTGACCAGGACGCCCGGCAGGACATGATGCCGTCCCAGGTCGCCACCTACAACGACGACGACCTGATCGGCACCGACGCCACCACGGCCGACGACAACTTCGATCCCACCCACCCGCTGTATGCCGCGATCGCCGATCTGGCCGCCGTGCGAGACGCCCACCCGGCGCTCCAGACCGGGGCCCAGATCACCCGCTCGTCGTCGGGGTCGGCCGGCATCTTCGCCTTCAGCCGCATCGAGCCGGGCGGCGGCGGCAACGAGGTGCTGGTGGCCATCAACAACGCCGAGACGGAACAGTCGGCCACGTTCGCCACCGACACGGCCTCATCGCGCTGGACCGCTGTCGCTCCGTCGTCCGCAGCCGCCGCCACCTCCGACGCCGACGGCAACCTGAGCGTGACCGTCCCGGCGTTGAGCTGGGTGGTCTACCAGGCCGACTCGCCGATCACGTCCGGAGCATCCGCCGATGGGTTGGCCATCGCCATGACCGCACCGGCCGAGGGATCCGAGGTGGTCGGCCGGGCCGAGGTCGGCGCCGACCTGCTCGATGACCGTTATGCCGAGGTCACCTTCGCGGTCTCGGTCGACGGTGGTGCCTATGAGGTGATCGGCACCGACGACAGTGGCACGGCCGGCAACACCTACAAC
>JBFHME010000094.1:0-13032 GCA_041594435.1 Acidimicrobiales bacterium | reverse complement strand
CCGCAACACTCGAGGATCGGCCTTCGTGGCCGCAGCCACGTGGTCGATGGCGTGGCGAAACCCGAGCGCTTTGAACGCGCCGGGACCTTCGACCGCATCGGCTGCGGCAGCCAACGTCGAACAGCGCAGTGCCTCGAACCGAGCCGCCAGCCGTTCCAACTCACAGGCCCGCTCGGCCAGCGCCACAGCCGACAGACATGTCAACGGCACCGCAAGCGACTGCTCGAGCGCTTCCTCCAAACCGGCGAGGTCGCAGCCAGAGGATGATGGATCGGTACCGCCAACCAACACACCATCAGATTAACAAACATATGTTCGAGAATCAAGACCTATCTGAATGAGTTAGACGAAATCCGACTCGGCTCCGCCGGCCGTGCGTGCGACGGGTCGGACGAATCTCCGCTTTCGACACCGCACCGGCCGTCGTAGAATCCGCCTCATGACCGAGGTATCGTCGCCGTCCCTCACCGCCGAGATCTCGTCGGACGCACACAGCGTCTCCCTCGTCGACGGCAAGCACCGCGTCACCCTCAACCGCTTCTGGCTGCGCGACCTCTGCCCGAGCCTGCCGACCAAACAGTCGGGCCTGCGGACCTTCTCGGTGGCCACCCTGCCCGAGGATCTGGCCGTCGACACCGCCGCCGTCCACGGGGCAAACCTCGTCGTCGACTGGAGCGACGGCCATCGCAGTACGTTCGACGTCGAGCACCTGATGGCCCTGGCCGACGCCGGGCAGGGCCGCCGACCCGCCCTGCCACCGCCCCGACGGTTCGACGCCACCCACCGTCCCGCTCGGTTCGACCTCGACACCCTCGCACCCGGTTCGATCGCCCATCACGATCTCCTCGACACCGTCGCCATCGAGGGCATGGCGCTGGTCGAGAACCTGCCCGCCTCCGACGACGCCACCGAAACGCTGGCCCGGCTGTTCGGCCGGATCCGCGACACGGACTTCGGCCGGGTCTTCGACATCGTCACCGAGCCGGAGGCCTGGACGCTGTCGCAGTCGAGCCTGGGCCAGGATCCTCACAACGACGACCCCTACCGCTACACCCCCAGCGGTTTCACCATTCTCCACTGCCGGCGGGCGGCAACCGGCGGCGGCGAGTCGATCCTCGTCGACGGCTTCAAGGTGGCCGACGACATCCGCCGTTCGGATCCCGAAGCCTTCGACCTGCTGGCGTCGATCTCGATCCCCTATGTCCGCCACCGCACCACCGCGGTCGACCAGGGCGAGGACGTGCACATGATCGCGTACGCTCCGGTCATCACGACCGACGCCGGCGGTGAGGTGATGGGCATCCGCTTCCACGAGCGGTCGACCGGGGTGTTCGACCTCGATCCGGCGGTCGTCGACCGCTACTACCTGGCATTCCGGGCCTTCGCCGCCGGTGTGCGTTCGCCCGACAACCAGTTCCTGCACAAGCTCATCGGCGGGCAGGCCATCGTGGTCGACAACCAGCGGGTGCTTCACGGCCGCACCGACTTCGGAGCCGACGTCGAGGGCCGCCGGCACCTGAGGCTGTGCTCGATCGAACGGGATCAGGTGCACAGCCGCCTGCGACGGCTCAAGGAGATCCACGGGCTCGGTCCGGCCGACCGACGGTTCCACTCCGGCGCCATGCCGGCGTGATACGCAAGCTCGCCATCGCCGTGCTCATCGGCCTACTCGGCGCCTGCGGAACGGGTGACGGCATACCGCCGGTCGACGGCTACGACATCGGCGACGCGCCCCGGTATCCGCTGTTCGATCACACTCTCACCTGGACCGGGAACGACATCCTCGTCGTCGGCGGCGCGGGTGGTGACATGACCGACGGCGAGCTGGTCGATGAACCGCTCATCTGGAATCCGACCGACGGCGTGCGGGCGATCGAGTCGCCACCGGGCCCGCCCCGCAACCGCCACACGGCGGTGTGGACCGGTGACGAGCTGTTCGTGTGGTCGGGAACAACCGTGCCCTTCGGTGTCGGCGACGGGCTCATGACCACCGCCGCGGCCTACGATCCCGGCACCGACACCTGGCGCGAGCTGGCCGACAGTCCAACGGATGTGGCCAGGGTTCGGGGCCGGGGCACGATGTTCGCCGGCACGGTGATCGTGACCGGCGGCTCCACCCCCGAACAGAGCAACGAAGGCACCATCGGGGTCTACGACCTGGCGAGTGACACCTGGTCGACGGCGGCGGTCGACGGCGACGCCCTCACCACGGTGGCCACCGATCATGCGGTGTACCTGCTGTGGGTCGACCGCCAGGGTGTCATCCGCTTCAGCCACCTCGATCCCGACTCACGCACCCTGACCGACATTCCGCTCCCCGACCTCCCCGACGGGGCCGACCGGTCGAACGCCGTCGCAGCCGACGGACGCCTGATCCTGTGGGCCGAGGCCTCGCCGCCCGAGCCGGGCCGCCGGGCCGGCGACGCGGTGAGGGTGCTCGTGCTCGACGACGACGCCGAGATGGCCGCCGACCCGGCCACCCTGGCCGCGTGGCGGGAGCTGGCGGTGGAGGTCGACTTCCCCGGCTCGGCTACCGGGTTCTCCGAGGTCCGCCCGCTCGTTCACACCGACGGCTGGGTGGC
Source organism: Acidimicrobiales bacterium (assembly GCA_041594435.1). GTDB lineage: Bacteria > Actinomycetota > Acidimicrobiia > Acidimicrobiales > SZUA-35 > JAHELU01. Next base: position 10,450 of record JBFHME010000094.1, on the reverse strand, counting down.
GTTCATGGAGGGGGCCGAGCTGCGGTGGGTCAGGATCGCCGACGGACTCGACGTCCGGCGGACGCTGACGACACCCCAGTCGTGCGCGCTGAACACCGAGGCCGTCGGCACGCCGTCGTTCATCGTGGCCTGGGGTGGCAACTGCTCGCGGATCGACGACGACGGCAACGAGCAGCAGATCGTCGAGCACTTCGTGTTCGAACCGCCGGTCGTCGAGGATTGAGCGGTGGGTTCAGGCACGACGTCGGACAGGCGGGAACCGTGGCATGATCGCCGTCACGTTGCGTCGGCGACCTGCGACGTCAGTGTTCGGGGTCGAACCGACGACGGAGCCGCCGATCGTAGCGTTGCTCCCGTCGGCGATCTCGCGCTTCGAGCCGGGCGGCCCGACGACCCTCACGCAGCTCGGTCTTGGCCTCCCGATAGAGATCACGGGCGGTCTCGACGTCGTTCTCGAGCCGGGTCAGGACCACCTCGGGCACGGCCAGGTTCTCCGGGGCCGTCACGGCCTCCACGACCGCGTCGAGCTCGGCATTCTCGTCGACATCGTCGACATCGTCGACCGTGTCGTCGTACTGGGCCGGTGGCGGCGCCTCGGAGGGCGGAGACTCCGATCGGGCCGGTCCGGGCGCCGGCGCTTCGCGTGGGCGCGATTCGGGTGTGGGCGACGCGGACGACGATGGAGGCGGCGATGGCAGACGGGCGGGCGGTGGAGGTAGCGGGTCGGGCTTGGGCCGGTCCACCTGCACCTGTCGTTGCCGCTCGAGTTCCCGAGCCTGCGCCTCCATCGAATCCTTCACGTCGTCGATCAGATTCTCAACGGCTTCCCGAACCATGCGACCAACCATGTCGACAATTCTACGATCATCGATCGGCGTCGTCCGGTCGCTCTGGGTTACGCTGAATTGATGCAGCACATGGTGATCACGGTCCTCGGCGACGATCGGGCCGGCTTGGTCGATGCGTTGTCCGGCGCCATCACCCGCAACGGCGGCAACTGGGAACGCAGCGAGATGATCGAGCTGGCGGGCAAGTTCGCCGGCGTTGTGCTGGTTTCGGTGAAGCCGTCGTCCGTCGAGGCGTTGACGGCCGACCTCGAACAGATCGAAGCCTCCGGGCTGTTGAACATCGAAATCGCGCCGGCGGGATCGGTTGATCGGTCCCCTGGCAACAGCTACGACGTCGAGTTGACGGGGCAGGATCATCCGGGCATCGTGTACGACATCTCCCATGCTCTGGCCACCAACGGCTGCAGCATCGACGAACTGAGTTCCGAAGTCGTACCGGCGCCCATGGGAGGCGAGATGTTCGTGGCGCACGCCGTGGTCGGGACACCCGAGTCGATATCGCTGCGAACTCTCCAACAGATCCTCGAAGCCGTGGCATCAGACCTGATGGTCGACGTGGCGGTCAGGCCCGACCGGCACATCGAGTCCGCCGTCATCCAACCGCACGGGCGTCCGCCTGACTTGGAAGCGGGACCTGGCGGCTCTACGATGACGAACAATTAGTTCGACAACTGAAGAGATTGCCCCTCGCGGGGTTGAGGTGAAAGTCCTGACCGGCGGTGAAAGTCCGCGAACCCTGGTCCCGGCAAGCTGATCCAACCGATTCGTCGGTAACGGATCGGCACCCGGGTCCTCGGCCGAATCGGTGGAATTCCGATGCCGACGGTGAGAGTCCGGATGAGAGCGAGCGGGCGTATGGCTGCTGGGCGCGCCCGGTCGCCCTCGGGTTTCCCGTGGGTCGGGCGCCGGCTCAGCCGTGCGCTCCTGCCCGGACCCGCAGCGAGAGCAAGCTTCCGACGAAGCAGCACGTGCAGCCGATGACCCACACAGCCAACCCGACACCGAACACAAAGGAGCAGGGTCCGGTCGACCGCGCGTCGTCGGATGCCTCGGGTTCAGCCGCCACCTTCGAAACAATCTCCATATCGCGTCGATCCGACGATCTACCCGGCGTGGCCACGGCACCGGAGGTACGAGCGCTCGACGTGAGCCGGGTCTTCACCACCAAGTCGGACCGTCCCCGGCCGGCACTCAACCACGTCGACCTCACCGTCCCCTCCGCTCAATTCCTCAGCATCATCGGGCCCTCCGGCTGCGGCAAGTCCACGCTGCTCCGTCTGATCGGCGGCCTCGACACGCCAACGGGCGGAACCATCACCGTCGGAGGAGAGAGCCCCGATGTTGTTCGGGGTCGGGGTGTGATCGGACTCGTCCCCCAGTCACCGGCGCTGCTCCCGTGGAAATCGGTGGCCGACAACGTTGCGCTACTCGACCGCCTGGGCCCGTGGAAGCGGCCACGGCTCGATGCCGGCACGGTCGCCGAATGGCTGCACCGGGTCGAGCTGCCGGGCGAGGGAGACCTCCTGCCCCACCAGTTGTCGGGCGGCATGCAGCAGCGCGTGGCGCTGGCCCGAGCCTTCGCCATCGAACCATCGCTGCTGCTGATGGACGAGCCCTTCAACGCACTCGACGAGGTGACACGCCATCACATGCAGACACTCCTCGTCGACCTGTGGCGGCTGCGACGGCCCACCGTCGTCTTCGTGACCCACAGCATCGACGAGGCGATCAAGCTCTCGGACCGCGTCGTCGTGCTACATGGAGCGCCCGGGAGTGTCGCCGCCGACGTTCCGATCGAACTGGAACGACCGCGCCGCAGCGGCATCGAGGACAGCGGCGCGTTCCGGGAACACGCAGCCGCCATCCGCCGTATTCTGCTCGAGGGTGGAGCCAGAGGGGAGCGCCCATGACCGCCACCCGCCCAGGCGAGTCGACGGCCCGAACGGTCGCCCCGATGGCTCGGCGTTCGGCCGTGCGACTGGCGGCCCCGGTCGCCGCCGTCCTGGGGCTTCTCGGCCTGTGGGACCTGACGACCCGGATCTTCGACATTCGGGCCATCGCACTGCCCCGGCCCAGTGACGTCCTCGCCGCCATCGCCGCCGACCCCGGCTTTTTCGCCTCGAACACCTGGGTCACCCTGGCCGAGGCCGGGTTGGGGTTGCTCATCGGGTTCATCGGAGCCGCCGTCGCTGCGTCGCTGATGGCCCACAGCTCACTGGTGGAGCGTCTGTCGTGGCCCGGCATCATCATCCTGCAGTCGACCCCGATCGTGGTGCTGGCCCCGATCCTGTTGATCTGGTTGGGCTTCGGAATCTGGCCGAAGGCACTCATCGTCGCCCTCTTCGTGTTCGTACCGTTCACCACCAACATGCTCACCGGGCTGCGTTCGGTCGACCAGGATCTGCTCAATGTCGCGGGGTCGGTCGACGCCTCCCGCTTCGAGGTCTACCGCCGCCTGCGCATCCCCCATGCGTTGGCCGACACGTTCGCCGCCGGCCGGATCTGTGTCTCGCTTTCGCTGGTGGGGGCGGTCATCAGCGAGTTCTACGGCGGGAGCACGTCAGGTCTGGGCTACCAGTTCCGACGTGCCCTCGTCAGCATCAACCCCGAAATCGCCTGGGCCTGCATTGTCATTCTCGCCGGCTTCGGCATCGTCGGGACGTTCACCGTTTTGGCCCTCGAGAGTCGGGTGCTGCACTGGCATCCGGCGTACAGGAGAGAGAATCAATGAGCTATCGGAGCCGGATACCGGCGCGTACGATCGTCGCTTGTGCGTTGGCACTGAGTCTCGGTGTGACGGCCTGCACCGACGATGCCTCGTCGGGCGACGCCGCCGGCACCGGCGACCCCTGCGAGCGCAACGCGGCCGTCGGCACGATCACGGTGGTCACCGGGTTCGACTTCGCCGCGTCGCCCGGGATCGTCGATCCCATCGTGGCCGAGGCCGAGGGCTACTACGACGAGCTGTGCCTCGAGGTCGAGATCCAACCCGGATTCGCCCCGCAGAATCACACGCTGGTCGCCTCCGGTGAGGCCCAGTTCGCCAACGCCGGTTCGTTCGGCGAGGTCGTGAAGGCAAACGTCGACGGAGACGCCGGCCTGGTGGCGCTCGCCCACTACGGCAAGACGGCCATCGAAGCCCTTGTCGTGCCCGCCGACTCCGACATCCAAACACTGGATGATCTGTCGGGCAAGGTTGTCGGCATCAAGGGCGATCTTCCCTTCTCCCTCCAGGTGATGCTCGGCGAGGCCGGCGTCGACCGGTCGAGCTTCGAGGAGTTGTTGCTCGACACCTTCGATCCCGTGGCGGGTTTCGACCTCGGCATCGACGCCCTCCCCGTCTACAAGAGCAACGAGCCGATCCAACTCGCCAGCGCCGGGTTCGAGTACCGGGTCTTCGATCCGCTCGATGCCGACGTGCCGGCGTCGTTCGGCATGCTCGTGGTCGGCGAGGAATTCCTCGCCGACAATCCCGAGGTGGTCGTCGACTTCATGCGGGCCACGCTGCGAGGTATGGCCTTTGCCGTCGATAATCCCGAGGCCGCCGTCCAGCACGCGCTCGATCGAATCGCCACGAACCAGGGCTCGTTCCTCGGCGACTACACCGAGATCCCTCGCTGGCAGGTCGAACGCGATCTGGTCGTGTCGCTGACGCCCGCGGGGGAAGGCTTCGGCCAGATCGACGCCGATCGTCTCGGCGCCGAGGTTGCGGCCCTGACCGCGGTCGGCGTGTTCGACAGCGAACCCGACTGGCGGTCGATGATCGCGCCCGACGTCGTCGACGACATCTACGCGGAGGGGAGGGACGTGAGCTGGGAACCGTACGAGGAGGTGACCGATGGCTAGTCCCACGGCCACCATGCCCGCCGCCTTTCTCGGCCACGGCAGCCCGATGAACGCTCTGGAAACCAACCGCTACACCGAAGCATGGCGAACCTTCGGCAGCGTGTTCGGGACCAGCGTCCCCCGTCCCCGGGCCATCCTGGCCGTGTCCGCCCACTGGTACATCAACGCCACCGCCGTGACGGCGATGGCCAGACCCAAGACCATTCACGACTTCTTCGGCTTCCCACCCGAGCTGTTCGCCGTCCAATATCCCGCGCCCGGCATGCCGGAGCTCGTCGACGAGATCGCCGAGACGGTCAAGCCGACCTGGATCGGCGCGGATGTCGACAGTTGGGGAATCGACCACGGCACCTGGTCGGTGCTCGTCCACGCCTTCCCCGAGGCCGACGTGCCCGTCGTCCAGCTCGCCGTCGACGCCTCCAAATCGTTCGACTACCACTTCGACCTGGGCCGACGCCTGGCTCCGCTGCGCGACGCCGGCGTCCTGATCGTCGGCAGCGGCAACATCGTGCACAATCTGCCGGCCGTTCAGTTCCAACTGGGCGCCGTGGGGTTCGACTGGGCGATCCGGTTCAACGAGGCAGTGCGGGACATCCTGACCGATGATCCGTCGCGCATCGCAGCGGTCAACGATTCCCCCGACTATCGCCTCGCCGTCCCCACCCCCGACCACTATCTCCCGATGGTCTACACCGCCGGACTGGCCGCCGCGGCCGATGAGCCCATGACGCCGATCGTGGACGGCTACCTGGCCGGATCCCTCTCGATGGACGCCTACGCGCTCGGGCTCCCGGTCGCCGCCTGAGATGGACGGGGTTTCGGGTCCCACGCTCTCGGTCACCGCCGACGACATCACCACGCTCGCCGTCGACGCCATCGTCAACGCGGCCAACTCGTCACTGATGGGAGGCGGCGGTGTCGATGGAGCCATCCACCGCGCCGGCGGACCGACCATCCTCGCCGACTGCCAGGCGATCGTCGCCGCCCAGGGACAGTGTGCGCCGGGCGACGCCGTGGTCACCACTGCCGGTGAGCTACCGGCCGGACTCGTCATTCACACCGTCGGACCCGTTTGGGATCCCGTCCGGGAGGAGGCCATGAAATCCACGCTGGCGTCGTGCTACCGGCGCAGCCTGCAGCTCGGCATGGAGCACGGGGCGCGCTCCATCGCCTTTCCCAACATCAGCACCGGGGTGTACCGGTTCCCGAAGCCGCTGGCCGCCTCGGTGGCGTTGGACGCGGTGATCGACTGGCTCGAGTCGACACCGGATCATCCCTACGTCGAGGTTCTCTTCGCCTGCTTCGACGAGGAGAACCGCAAACTCTACGAGATCCTGCTGAGCAATCGCCGGTAGCGTCTCCGGCCGGCCGCGGCCTACGTCGCCGGGGCGTGATGGGTTGGAATGGCACCCAGGAAGTTGAGGACGCGTGAGATCATCTGATCCGCGGCGTCCGGATCGTAGTCGGCACTGGCCGGATCGGCGATGAGGTGGCCCGTTCCCGGGTACTCGAACAGCATGGCCCCGGCCGACTCGACGAGATCCCGGGCCACGCCGAGGTCGTCCTCGGCCCACGGGTCATGGGGCGCGATGTGAATCTGCAGGGGCAGACCGGTCGGCCACGGCGAACCGAAGAACTCCGGGGGAACGACGCTGTGGAACAACACGGCGCCCCCGACGGAATCGTGAGCCGTTTGAGCCACCTTCTGCGCCGGCATGACACCGAGTGAGAAGCCGACGACGACGAACCAACCGTCGACCTCGGCGGCGGCCGCCATGCCCCGATCGACGATCCGGTCGAAGCCGACCGACCGGGCGTGGGCGACGCCATCGGAGATCGAGGCGAAGACCGAGCCGTCGAACAGATCGGGCACGACGACACGGTGCCCGGCGGCCTCCAGGCTTTCGGCAAAGGAAAGGATCCCCTCGGTTCGACCCAGGGCGTGATGGAAGACGAGGACCGTGGCCATGAACGCAATCTACTCCGGTGGCGATCGACTCTGCGCGACGACCTGCGATCGTTTGGCTTCGGTGTCACAGGTCGTCGTCATACTGGAGCGCACGGACTGACCACGGACGCCACGAGAATTCCCGAAAAAGGAGGCGCACCATGACGATATTTTCCGCAGACGCCGAACGCGAGCGGTTCTGCAGCTGCCCCTCCACCGCTTCGGAACAACCGGCGGCGTCCGAACCGGACCTGCCGGAGCTCCTGAAAGGGCTCCGGCAACGGATCGACGGCATCCGGACCACCGGCGATGCAGGATCGTCTCATTCCACCGGACCGGCCGACCTGGCGCTCACCGTTGTCGCCGAAGCCTTGGCGATCGGGGAGGCCATGAGCCGAATTGGGCTCGACCAGCCGTCCGATACGGCTCCGGACCGCCGATCCCCCGCTGTCTACGCGGAGATCGACAGTCGTTACGTCGAGCACCGGGCCCGAGCATTGCGATCGGCCCTGCACGCCGTCGACGACTACGTCTGGTGGGGCGGTCTCGCCGCTGCCGCCGGTTGAGCAATCCGGGGGAGGATGTTCCTGTGGGTGCAGTCCGGTTGATTGGGGGGAAAGGACTGCACCCACAGGAGCGGCGGCAACAGCCACACTTGCGGCTGTAAGAGCGGGAGGGATGTCGGCGGAAACATCCCACCCGCTCCTACATTTCTAGTAGTAGCTCTCGCTGTTTACAACTAATTGGGTGATTTATCCAGTCCGCTATTTGGTTGAGTCTGCTTGTCGCTTCACCTTTCTAAACCAACAATTGACCTTAACCATTTGCTAACCATGCAGCGGGCACGGGCCGCAGGCCCAGCGGAGCCGCCGAGACACCCGGAGAACCGGTCCGGTCAGGGGGCACGGATAGTACCGCCACGGGTCCGAATCACGACGAACTGCTGCCAGGATGAAGAGGTGATTGATCTTCGTTCCGACACCGTGACACGACCCTCGCCGGCGATGAGGGCGGCAATGGCCGACGCCGAGGTCGGAGACGACGTGTGGGGCGACGACCCGACCGTCAAGGCGCTGGAGGCGAAGGTCGCCGAACTCCTGGACAAGGAGGCCGCCCTGTTCGTGACCTCCGGAACCCAGGGGAACCTGTGCGCAATCATGGCGCACTGCGACCGGGGAGATTCGTTTCTCGTCGGGCTCCGGGCCCACACCTACCACTACGAGGCCGGCGGGGCCTCGGTGTTGGGCAGCGTGCACCCTCACCCCCTTGCGCTTGGTCGGAACGGGCAGTTCGATCTGGACCAGCTGGCCGAGTCGATCACGCCTGACGACCCCCACTTCGCCCCGATCCGCCTGGTGTGCATCGAAAACACCCACAGCGGCATGGCCCTTCCGCTCGCCTACCACAAGCAGGTGATCGACTTCGCCACGGAGTACGGCCTGTCACTCCATCTCGACGGGGCCCGATTGTGGAACGCGGCCACCGAACTGGGGGTCTCGCCCCGAGAGGTGGCGGACGGCTTCGACACCGTCTCGGTCTGCCTGTCCAAGGGTCTTGGCGCCCCCGTCGGATCGGTGCTCGCCGGCTCGGAGGAGCTGATCGACCGGGCCGTCCGGGTCCGCAAGATGCTGGGCGGGGCGATGCGCCAGTCCGGCATCGTGGCCGCCGCCGGCATCCACGCCCTCGACCACCATCTCCCCCGGCTGGCCGACGACCACCGCAATGCCGGGCGTCTGGCCGAGGGGCTGGCCGAGCTTCCGGGCGTCACGGTCCACGGTCACCACACCAACATGGTCTTCGCCGACCTCGGGCCGGCCGCCGACGCCATGGGCGAGGCGGCCACCGCCAACGACATCCTGCTGGCGATCTCGGGTCGACAATCGCGTCTGGTGACCCACCTCGACGTGTCCGCCGACGGCATCGAGACCACGCTCAGCGTGCTCGGGGAGGCGGCAACACGACCATGACCAAGGGATCGGCAACAGGCACCGACGTCCTTTCCGTGAGCCGCGAACGCCTCCGGGACCTGCTCGACCCCGACTACCAGCCATCGGTCCCCTTCGATCAACCGATCCACCGGGCCGCGGTCGCCGCCATCCTCCGCCCCGGGGTCGACGCAACCGAACTCCTGCTCATCCAACGGGCCGAACGCCTGGGAGACCCCTGGTCGGGTCAGATGGCCTTTCCCGGCGGCCGAACCGAACCCCGCGACACCAGCCCGGAGTCGACCGCCATCCGGGAGACCCGGGAGGAGATCGGTCTCGAATTGGCACCTCACCACGCCATCGGAACGCTCGCCGAACTCGATGGCGGTCGGGCCACCAATCGTCTGGTCCTCGTGTCGGCTCATGCCTATTGGGTCGACGGGGAGCCGCCTCGCCTCTCCCCCAATCACGAGGTGGCCGACACCGTCTGGGTGCCCCTACCCGATCTCGCCGACCCCGCCCGCCACATCGACTACTACTATCCGGCGGCGGAGACATCGTTCCCGGCGGTTCGACTCGATGACGACGACCGGATCCTGTGGGGTCTCACCCTGCGGTTCGTCGGCCATCTGTTCGAGCGTCTCGAGGTGCCCTTCCTGGTGTAGCGCCGGTCTCCACCCACCCTGCCCAGGCGGCAAACATCGGGTAGAGTGGGGTTGGCGACGAGCGTCGCCCAACCCCATTGCGGCTTCCACCCGAGCCGGTCCGCGGGGCAAAGGAGAGCCGTCTCTTCCGCTCAGGTGGTTCAGACAACTGGTTTCACCAATCGAACTTCGAGGAGTGGCGCGCCGCGTCACCCCCGCATCGAGGCTCAGCTCAGGGGTGGCTGAAGCGTGGGCTCCGGTGCGGAGACGAACGGAGATCGATCATGACCAAGAACCGTGACTTCAAGACCCTGGTCCGTCAACGTATGACGAAGACCGGTGAGCGCTACGCAACGGCCCGGGCCCACGTCGTGGCCGCCGGTGGCGGCGCAACGAACAGTGGCGCCGATTCACCGTGGGCCGCCGCACCCGGCGTCCTGTCCGGGATCCGCCACGTCGGCGGCTCGCAAGCCGACCTGGCTGCGGCCCGCAACCTGTGCGTCAACACCGGACTGGTCGGTTCCGACGGGCAACCGATCAGCGAAGCGCTGGCCTTCGGCCTGGCCGGCGGCGTCGGCTTTCTCTACGGCGTGTTCGAGTACGGCGACACCCCGACGATGACCATCGTCGCCCGCAATCAGTCGATGCCCGACCCCTTCTGCCAGGCGTTCTTCGATCGAGTCGGGGCGACGACCACCGTCACCGAAACGACCGGCGCAAGGAAGGCGGCGACCACCCTCGATCGAGCGCTGTCCGAAGGCCGTCCGGCACTGTGCACCGTCGGTGCGGGCCGTCTGCCCTACCACGGTCTACCGGACGACGAATCCGGCATGGCCCCCCACGTCGTCGGCGTCATCGGCGTCGAGCCGGATTCAGGCTCGCTGTGGCTCGACGACCGGTCCCCCGAACCACTGCCCGTGGACCGCGCCGCGTTCGACGCCGCCCGTGCCGCCCACCGGGCCGGCAAACACCGGATGGTGGTGGTGGATTCGGTTCCCGACGATCTCGATTGGGCCACCGTGCTCGAATCCGCGGTTGCGGAGGCGGTCGATGGCTTCGATCGGCCGCCGGTGCCGCAGTTCACATCGAACGTCGGCGTCGCCGGATTGACCAAATGGTCGGCGCTTCTGACGAGCGGAGCCAAGAAGGGGTGGCCGAGCGTATTCGGATCCGGGCGCCGTGCCGCCATCGGACTCGGCCGCGTCTACGACTGCGTGAACCATGCGTACACGGCACCTG
>JBFHME010000093.1:0-13189 GCA_041594435.1 Acidimicrobiales bacterium | reverse complement strand
GTCGGATGGTAGTGAGTCCTGGCTTGGCTGCACAGAATCCATCTCAGGGGCCTCCCGTGGTGAGTCGATCGAAATAGTTGCCGACGAGTTCCTGCTGGCTGGGCGACAACCGGTTCCGGTCGAGGGCCTCGGAGGCTCGCCGGCTGTAATCGCCGATGATGTCCGACACCGGAATCCTCGACCGGCCGGTCGTGGTGAGCCCTTCTCCCCGGCCGACGGTTTCGGTCTGCCCGTCGCCGGTCAGGCTGCCGCCCAGTTCAAGCGGATCGCCGCCCGCGAGTGCCGACGGGTCGACGATGGTGAATCCCGAGTTGTCGCCCTCGACGTCGGGTTGATCGAACCCGCCCGGTCGTCCGACACCGCCCTGTCCCTGACCCGAGCCTCCCGCCGCACCGCCGACGGTGCCCTGGGCCCCGCTGCCGCCCTGGCCGCCCGAGCCCTGACCGGAGCCGCTGCCGCTTCCCGAACCCTCACCGGCTCCTTCGCCCGAACCCTCGCCGGATCCCTCGCCGGCACCCTCTCCCGATCCCTCGCCGGCACCCTCTCCCGATCCCTCGCCGGATCCCTGCCCCTCGCCCGCACCGGACGCACGCTGACCGGTGCGGGCCTGCGTGGCCAGGTTGGAGAGCTGTGCGGAGGCTCGAGCCGAGGCCTGCTGGGAGGCGACCGACGCGGCATTGGCCCCCTGGGCGAGTGCCGCCTCACCGAGCGAAGCCTGCGCGCCGGCCACGTCCCCGGCCGCCAGCTGTTGCGCGGCCTCGGCCAGCGCCGCCGCGGTGGCGGGGTCGCCGGCGGCCTGAGCCTCGGCCAGTTCGGCGAGACGCTCGGCCAGGCGTTCGCGATCCTCCTGCTGCTCGGAACCGCTCAGTTCGTCGAGCCCCGCAGCCAGCTCGGCCAACTGCTCGGCCGGTGAACCCGACGGTTCCCCGGGCAGCGGTCTGGTGGCCAGGCTCCGTTCCAAGCCCTGGGCGGCCGCCTGTTGCGAGGCGAAGTCGGGTGACCGATCGGCGGCCAGCTCGCCGACCTGCACGTCGAGGAGTTCGGCCGCCTCGTCGAGGCTGTCGACCCGACGCAGGTTCTCGGCCAGCTGGGCCAGCTCGGCGAGCAGCGCCGGATCGGCGCCCCCGGAATCTTCGAGTTCTTCGGCCAGTTCCTCGACCTGCTCGGCCAGCTCTTCGGTCTGGGCGTCGACCAGCTCGATTCGGCGGCGCTCGGCGTCCTGCGGGTTGGCCATGACCGCCAGCGCGACCGCGACGACGGCCAGCGCGGCGGCGACAGCCCAGCGGATCCAGGTCGGCCGACCGCCGGGCAACGGAACCGCTGTTCGGGCCTGAGCCGACGGTGTGTCGTGTTCGGCCAGCCGCTCGGCCCGGTATCGGATCTGCTCCCCGAACTCGTCGTCGAGGTTCCGAAACTGCAACGCCGAGGTGAAGATGTCACGAGCCCCGAGGCCTTTGTCGGCCGCCCGGGCGGCGGCCAGCCACGACAGCGGTTGCCCGACGGCGGACGCCGCCAAAACCAACGCGCCGAACACGGTCACGGCCAGCGCTGTCGGCTCGGGCCAGGCCCACGGACGGAACCGGCCGATCAGCACGAGCAGCAGGGCGGCAGCGGCGAGGACCGGGGCCAGCAGGGAGGCCACAGCCCAGGCCCAGACGAGCCGCAGCCTGGTTCGCATCGCCCGCAGCAGACGAGCCACGGCGGTCCCGGGCTCCGGTTCCGGCGTAGCGGTCGACGACGTCTCGATGTCGACCCCGGGACCGGCGGGATCGCTCACTGTCTCACCGAACGACTCGGGGTCCGGAGCCGGCGGACGCCGAACAGGGCGGCCATGATCGAGATCCACACCAGTGCCAGCGTCGACCGGAGCCACAGCGGTATCAGCGCCAGATCGCCGGGTCGATCATCGGGGTCGAAACCCGGACCCTCGAACATGACATCCTGAACGATGCGCTGGTTCACGTCCTGGGTTTCGACGAACCCGGCGCGGATCCCGGAAAGCGGCCACGGACCGCTCACATCCGACACCTCGCCGGCCGCGCCGGCCAGCAGGACGAACGGGTTCCAGTAGAAGGGCGTGAGGAACGCCAACATGTTGTCGGGCCGGCCGCTGTTGCTGACGGCGTACAGGATCAGCAGAACAGCGACCACCACGGCGGTCCCCACACACAGCGCGAGAATCACCCCGTAGGCGATCAGGGTCGCCGCCGCCGTTCGCCGGAGCATCGCCGAGCAGGCCACACCGAGTACCGCGAGGAGGAACCCGATGAGCATCAGGGCCAGGATGCCACTGACGATCTGGCTGAAGGCCACCCCGCCGAGGAGGTAGGCCATGGCCAGGATCGGCGCCGTGGCCACGACCAACAGCAACACGAACGCGCTGGAAGCCAGCACCTTGCCGAAGAAGATGCCGAACGGGCCGATCAGGGTGACCTGCAGCGGGATGAGCGTCTGCCGGTCCCGCTCCCCGGTGATGGCCCCGGCGCTGATCCCGGGCACGACAAAGAGCAGCAGCACGAGCTCGAGGATCAACACCCACTCGAACACGGACCGGCCGACGTTCTGCCGGATCACCCCGAACTCGCCGTTGAACGACGCGGTTTCGCCGGTGTAGGTGATGAACGCCACGCCGAGCGCCAGGAGCAGGAAGATCGTCATCACCACCATGGAGCGAGCGGTGCGCGATCGCTGCCGGAGTTCACGATCGAGGACCGGCCGGACGTCGGCAACGGCACCCAGCACACTCATTGCACGATCCCCTGCGTGATCTGGAGGAACAGGTCTTCGAGGTTCCTGTCGACGGTGGTGAACTCGAGCACCGATCGATCATCGTCGATGATCAGCTTCCGGAGCAGGGCCTGTTGCTCCTCATCACCGGCAATCGGGAACTCCTCGACCGAACCGTCACCGAAACGAACCCGCACCGAGCGGCCCATCCCGAGCCGGGCGAGGATTCGATCGGGTGGACCCGACGCCAGGAGCCGACCGGCTTCGATCACACCGATCGAGTCACAGATCTGCTGCAGCTCGGCCAGAATGTGCGACGAGATCACGATCGACTTGCCCATGCTCTGCAATTGCACCAGCAGCTCCCTCAGCTCGATCCGGGCCCGGGGATCGAGACCTGACGCCGGTTCGTCGAGGATCAGGAGCTCGGGATCGTGAACGAGGGCCCGGGCCAGCGACAGCCGCTGTTTCATGCCCCTCGACAGGTCGTCGACGATGGTTTCGCGCTTCACGTCGAGGTCGACCAGCTCCAGCAACCCGTCGACAAGCGATGGCCACTCCGAACGCTCGATGTGGTACGTGGCGGCGTGGAACTCCAGATATTCCTTGACCGTCAGGTTCTCGTACACACCCATGACGTCGGGCATGTAACCCATCCGGCGCCGCACCTCCTCCGGCTCCGCCATGGGATTGTGGCCACAAACCCGGGCCCAGCCGGCGGTCGGGGTCAGGACGGTGGCCAGGATGAGGAACGCCGTGGACTTGCCGGCCCCGTTCGGACCGATGATGCCGAAGATGGAGCCCTTGGGGATCTCGAGATCGACGTGGTCGAGAGCCTTGAGACTCCCGTAGTGCTTGGTGAGACCCCGGGCCTCGATGATGAGGTCGTCACGGGCTTCGCCGGGTCCGATGAACTCGGCGGCGTCGCCGGGCCCCGGTGGGGCGAGCGTGGCCAGGTCGACCGGCGGCGGGGACAGCGGCGGCGGGAGTGGTGACGGTTCGGCTGACGGCGGCGGTGGCGGTTGGGGCGACGGCGGTGGCGGTGGTGCCCCGTTGATCTGGGGATTCGGTTCGGTCATGTCACGCCCCTCCCTCGTCGCTCTCCCCGGACCCGTCGGTCTCACCGGCCACTCCGTTTTCGTCGGCTCCGGCGCCGGCGACCGGCGGGACGATGGCCTCGGCCAACTCGCCGGCCGAGGCCGAACGGACCGACGGAGTGCTGAACGGGCCGTCGACCAGCACCCGGATGTAGACCGAGCCCCCGTAGACGGCGGTCGGCGGGAGGTTCACCAGGACCACGCCGGCCTCAGCCGATCCGACTCCGGCATCGATCCAGGTTTCACCGTTCCACAGGTCGACGGCCGACACATCGGCCGGCACCTCGAGAACCAGCGACTCGACCTCGGCGCCCGGCGGCAGGCCGTAGGAGATGGTCTGGACGTCGCCCTCCATCTGACGCCGCCGGGCCTCCGCCACCATGCCGCCGCCGATGTCACCGGACCAGCGCCAGTCGATGATCCGGCTCCGGACGGTCGCCGGGCTGACCGGACCGCCTTCGGCCAGCCGGCTGATCGGATACGTCGACACGAAGCCGGTGCGGCCCCGGGTCACCGCCGAGCCGCCGAGGGTCGACAGGGGCGCCGCGGCCTCCTTGGTCCAGCCGATGACCGTGACCTGACCGGTTCGACTCTCGAGCCCGGCGGCGGCCATCCACCGGTTCAACGCGGCCGGGCTGGCCGCGCTGTTCCGTCCGCCCTGACGCGACAGCTGCATCTGCACGGGGTTCTCCCAGATGGGCGGAGCCGAGATGCCGTCGAGACTGAACTCGGACGATCCACCGGCCGCGACGTCGGCGACGGTCGCCAATCGGTTGCCGGAGAACACCGTCACAGTCGACAGCGGGTAGTCGGTCCTGTTGGTCACGACACCGGCGATGCTCGATCCGTCGACCGTCAGCTCGACGTCCCAAGCCGGCCGTTGCGACGTCTCCGATGCCGCGCCGAGAACCACGACGCCGGCCGGTGGCACATCGGCGCCGACCCGGGTCCCCTGCACCGTGGGTGTCGCAAACCCGGCCTGCTGGAACCGCCAGTCCCACGGACTGAAGCCGTTGCTCGACGCCGACCAGCCGTCGGTCAACTCGACACCGGTGAACCCTCCTCGCGACGAGGACACCATGTAGTCGCTCAGGGTGCGGGTCGCCGTGCCGTAACTGCCGATGACGGTGACGTGGGATCCGGTCGTGCCCTGCCGGAAGAACTGACCCGAGCCCCAGATGGCGACGCTGACGAGCGCGGCCAGACCGGGGATGGCGAGCCACATCAGCGGCTCGCGTCGCGATCGCGACAGGAAGAACCAGAGCACCGGACCAACCAGTGCGATGTAGACCAGCAGCACCGCCACGAACGGACCGATCGGACGGGTGGTGAACCCGGCATCGATCGACAGATCGCTCAGAACCTCGCCGGGATCGACGAAGACCTCCTGCTCCACATTCGTCGAGAAGCGGGGCTGGATCAGACCGTCGAAGCGGCCCGCCCGCAGTGTGTCACCGGTGGCGTACACCGCACCGGAGCCCAACCAGGCCCGGCCTTCGATCCCGGTCCTCGAATCGTCCTCCGGCTCGAAGGAGACACCGGCGGCGGACAGCGCCTCGCCGACGACGCCCGACTCCAACTCGGCGACCGAGCCGTCGATGTAGAGGTTGCCACCGGCCGACACCCAACCGAACAGGGCCGCCCGTTGCGGTTCACTGAGGTCGACGACGTCGGCGCCGTCGGCCACCACGGCGCTGGCCGCATTGAGTGTCGCCGAGCCGTGATCGAGGAGCACCGGATCGAAGGGGACCAGCCGGGCCTGCCCCTGACCGACGACCATCTCGGCGCGTTCGACCAGACCGGGCGCGATGAGCGACGGCATGACCGCCACCGGTTCGGCGTCACCGACCTGCTGGAGGCCGACGACCGGGCGCCGGGTCTGTCCGTCACTGGTTTCGACCCGGACCGACGGACCCCCGCCCCACGGTGACAGGGTGACCGGCACCGCAAAGGTCTTGGCACTGCCGCCCGGAACCTCGATGCCGACGGTGGCCACGGTGATGCCTTCACCCTCGACCAGCACCTGGATGGTTCCGGTCACGGCCTGATCGGCCGCCACCGTGACCAGCAACACCGTTTCGGTGCCGGGACGATAGAAACCGGCGACCGGCGTATCGACCTCGACGGCGGTGTCGGCGGCGGCCGGCGACGTGAGCAGCGCAAGCGTGGCCACCAGTACCGCGCAGGCGGCCAGACCACGCGCCGTCACCCGTATGGTCCTGTCGCTCACCATTGTCACGATCCTACGTGGTGGCGGGGTCGACGTTCGGTCGGGGGACGTCTACCCATCCCAGGCAACGTACAATCGATTCGGTCCTCGAAAGGTGATGTTGGGGAAGTAGTCGAAGCGTTGAGCCTCGACGAGCCGCAGGGACGGCACCCGCTGGGAGAGGATCTCGGTGACGATCTGGGCTTCGAGCTTGGCCAGCTTCGCCCCCAGGCAGTAGTGCACGCCCTTGCCGAACGAGATGTGCCGGTTGGCGTTGGGACGGCGGATGTCGAACCGATCGGGATCGGGCCACAGCTCGGCCTCCCGGTTGGCCGACGCGAAGTTGAGGAAGATCGGCGTTCCGGCCGGCACATGGTAACCGCCGATCTCGGTGTCGGTGGTGGTGATCCGCCGCCAGGAGATCTGGCTCGAATTGAACCGGAGTACCTCCTCGATGGCGTTGGGTATCAGCCCGGGGTCCGCGCCGAGTGCGGCCCAGTCGTCGCGGTGGGGCAGCAGGCAGTGCAGCGTGTTGCAGATGAGCGCGGTGACCGCCTCGTGACCGGCGAACGACAGTCCGTAGATGATCGACTCGACCTCTCGATAGGTGAGATCGTCCGGGTTCTCCTCCTGGGCCGTGATCAGCTCCGACGCCAGGTCATCGCCCCGGTCGACCCGCTTGGCGGCGGTGAAGTCGCGGCAGTACCGCCAGTAGGCCAGCATGTGTTCGGCGATCTCGGCCTGTTCGGCCGGCGTGGGGCGGCCCCACGAGAACGCCTTGCGATCTCCGCACCAACCTTTCAGCAGCTCGTCGTCGGAGGACGGAAAGCCGATGAAACGAAAAACCGTCTCGCCCGGCAGCGGGAAGGCCAGGGCCTCGATGAACTCGGCCGGTGAGCCGTCGGCCAGCATTTGGTCGATCAGCTCATGGGTTCGTTGGCGGATGAATGGTTCGAGCGTCTTGAGGCGACGGTTGGAGAACCCCTGCCGGGTGTAGACCCGAATCCTTCCGTGATCGGGCTCGGGCCGATTGGACATCACCGCCACCGGATCGAAGTCGGGAGCGGCAAGGATCTCATGCGCCTGAGGGGCCAGGGGAAACACCGGATCCTGGACGTTCACCGACGCAAAGGTCTCATGGTCGGTGAAGACCGCCTCCAGATCCTCCATCCGGGTGACCACCAGACAGCCGAGCTCCTCGGCGTAGAAGATCGGGTGTTCGGCGCTCAGTTCAGCGGCGATGGGATAGGGATCGGCCAGATAGTCACGGTTGAGCGGGCTCCAGGAATCATGCACGGGGCACCCGGGCGGAGGCGGCGGTGGCGCCGGACGCTCCTGGTGATAGTCGTGCTCGCTCATGACGACCAGTCTCCCACGATCTCCACGACCGGCAAAGGGCCGGGGTACACCCCGGCCTCCTGCCTGCACCCACTCGGGGGGGGGTGATCGTGTGCCGTCGGCTACGGCTTGTTGACGGTGACCGTCGTGCCGTCGGAACCGGTCCAGGTGACCGACGAGGACTTCTTGCGGATCCCGCTCAGGGTGAAGTCGCAGCTCCCGGAGGCGGCCACCGTGCACGAACCGCCGGCGCCCGTCGACCATTCTCCGCTCACCGTTTCGTTGACGGCTCCCGAATAGGTGATCGTGGCGGTCCAGGTCTTGCCGTCGTTGGTCGAACTCGTGGTGTACTCGCCACCGCCACCGGGGTCACCGGGGTCACCGGGATCACCACTGGCGCCTTCGATCAGCGCCGGGGTGTACCCCGAGACGTCCATCAGGCGCTCCTTGATACCGTCGCCGCTGTCGTCGGTCCAGTTGAGATTGCCGTCGCGGATCAGCCGGCTGTAGAGGGAGGACACGTCACCGGCGCTGTTCGGGTTGGCGGTGCTGGCGAGCAACGCCAGTCCGCCGGCGGCATGGGGTGAGGCCATCGACGTGCCGGAGATCGTGTTGTAGGAACCCCGCTCCAGCGGATAGGTCGACAGGATGCAGACGCCGGGAGCGGCGATGTCGACAGCCGAGCCGAAGTTCGAGAAGTCGGCCAGCGTGTCGTCGACGTCGGACCGACAGGTGGGGGCCGCTCCGCCGCCGGGCGAACCGTTGAAGTCGGCGAGGGCACTGACGGTCAACACGTTGTCGAACGCGGCCGGGCTGTAGCCGGATGCCGGGGCCGAGGCGTTCCCGGCGGCAACGGCGAAGGCCACGCCGGCGTCGACCGCACCCTGGATGGCGTCGTACTCGGCCTGGCTGTAGCCGGCGCCGCCGAGGCTCATGTTGGCGACCTCGATGGTGCCGGCCCGGGACGTCACCCAATCGATACCGGCGATGATCCAGGAGGTATAGCCCGATCCCTGGCGGTTGAGCACCTTGACCGCATGGAGGCGCGCTCCGGGAGCGACGCCGACGACCCCGACATCGTTGTCGATGGCCCCGATGGTGCCGCCCACATGGGTGCCGTGGTAGTGATCGTCGTCGCCGTCCCCGCTGCAACCGGTCCACTTGGCGCAGTTCACGCCGTCGACCACGTTCAGATCGGGGTGTTCCCGATCGATGCCGGTGTCGATCACGGCCACGTCGACGTCGACTCGGAAGTCATCGCTGCCGTCGATGCCGATGTTCGTGTTGGTCGTGGCCCCGGTCCGGTCGATGCCCGTCGGAACATCCTGGGCGGCGAGCTGCACCTCGGTATCCACCTCGACGTACGCCACGTTCGGCAGGTTGGCGATGCGGTCGGCGGTCCGGGATGGCACGGAGATGGAGAAGCCTCTGAGGGCATGACGGTAGATGTGTCCGACGTTGCCACCGGTTGCCCGGGCGGCCGCGTTGGCCGATGCATTCGAATCGGTGCCGGCGTCGAGCACGACGATCAGATCGACCTTCTGGGGCGGCGCGGCCCCGGCGGCGGTGGGAGCCAGCGTCGCAACGAGCAGTGCGAGCGCGGCACACACGGTGACTGTGAAAGGCTTCTTCATGGACGAATTCTCCGAATCCTGGGGTACGGCGGGGTTGGTCGGCCGCCCGGCTTCCAAGGGGAAACCGGCGTCGGCGCCACGGCGGGCCACCTGGCCAATCCATCGGGTGATGGGTGAGGTTACCCATCGACGGTAGTGGAACGTCTGGTGGCTGTCCAGAATGAGTTACCGCAAGGTAACTTCAACGGAGCGCGACGAGAACCTCGACCGGACGGGCCGTTCGCGACGATTGGCCCATCGCCATCGACTCCCCGACGTCTCCGCCCATGACCTACAGTACGAATGTCCGAATCCCTCGAACATGGATGCGTCGGCCGCGACCGGAAAGGTGATCCGGCATGATCTCAGCCGAGGAAAACCGGCTCCTGACCGAATCCGGGCCCGACACGCCCGGTGGGCGATTGCTGCGGTCCTACTGGCAGCCCGCGGCACTCACCGAGGAGATCGATCGGGCCGAGGCCGAAACGGGCCGGCCGGTCGTACCGGTTCGCCTCCTCGGCGAGGATCTCGTTCTCTACCGGCAGCCGGCCGACGCCACCGGACAGCCCGGCGACTACGGGTTGCTCGGCCGGGCCTGCGCCCACCGTCGAGCCGACCTGACCTTCGGCCGCCTCGAAGACGGGGGGCTCCGGTGCCCGTTCCACGGCTGGCTGTTCGATCACACCGGTGCCTGCCTCGAAACGCCGGCTGAACCGGTGGGCAGTACCTTCTGCACCCGGGTCCGCCAGGTCGCCTATCCGGTCACCGAACGCAACGGCATCGTCTGGGCCTGGATGGACGGGAGCGATCCGCCGCCTCTGCCCGGCATCGACGCCCTCGCCGCCCCACCCGAGCAGGTCTTCGCCTTCAAGGGCCTCTGGGACTGCAACTGGCTGCAAGCCCACGAGGTGGGCATCGACCCCAGCCACGCCTCGTTTCTCCACCGCTTTCTCGGCGATGTCGACGAGGACTACGGTCTACAGTTCCGGGCCACCATCGGAGACACCGGCGTGCCGACCACCGTTTTGATGCGAGACGTCCCGAACCCCGACATCTCCGTCGAGCCGACGAGTTTCGGCTTTCGCCTGGTGACGCTGCGGGACTACGGCGTCGACGGCGGCCGGCTGTTCACCCACGTTCGGATCACGAACTGCCTCTTCCCCAACGCCATCACCATTCCCCTGAGTGCCGAGATCGCCATCACCCAATGGCACGTCCCGATCGACGATCACTCCTGCTACTGGTATTCGCTGTTCGTGAGCTACGGCGACCCGGTCGACGCCGAACGAATGCGGTCTCAGCGCATCGACGCCGTCGAGCTCCCCGAGTACCGGCCCCGCACCAACCGGGCCAACAACTGGAACCACGACCCTGCCGAGCAGGCGGCCACCACCTACACCGGCCTGGGGCTCGACATCAACGTGCACGATCAGTGGGCGGTCGAATCGCCGGGCCCCATTCACGACCGCACCAGAGAGCATCTGAGCCCTTCGGATGTGGGAATCCGCACGCAGCGGAGAATGATGCTGGCGGCGATGAAGGAACCGTCACCCGAGACCCTGGTGGGAGCCGCCGCCCCGGCGGAGCTCACCGGACCGGCGGCCGTCGACGCTGTCGCCCACTGGCAGTCGTCACCACCCGGGCATCGACCCGAACGCAGCGAACTCGACGCCTGCTGGCGGGACCAAGAGGGCAAACGACGGGCGGCCGCGCCGTGGGCCGGCGAACTGAGCGACTGATGGCCCGCAGCCACGACCGGGCGGTGAGCCACCGGGCAGGAGGTGACAACCGGCTGGTCGAACGGGCGGGCCTCGACAGTCGTGCTCATCGCGACCGGGTCAGCGATGTGGTTCATCAGGCGGAGAGCCGAGGTCTTCACAGCGTCCGGCTGGCCTTCGCCGATGTCCACGGGGTGTTGCGGGGCAAGACCATCCGTGCCGATCTCGTGGCCGATGCCTTCGCCGAGGGCGTCGGCATCACCAGCGCCCTGCTGATGAAGGACACCGGCCAGAACAACGTCTACCCGGTCTGGGCCCCCGGTGGCGGGCTCGACCAACGGTGGTTGACCGGAGCCGGCGACATGGTGATGTTGCCCGACCCCACGACCTTTCGGGTGCTGCCGTGGGCCGAGGGAACCGGGTGGCTGCTCTGCGACCTGTTCACCCCCGACGGCGATCCGGTCGACTACAGCACCCGAGGCCTGTGCGCCACCGTCGACCGTGAGCTGCGGGAAACCGGCCGTCGGTTCGTGGCCGGGCTGGAGATGGAGTTCCATCTCTATCACCGCCACGCCGGATCGGGGACGACGCCGGACACGACCGACGGCGAGCCGGGCGACCGCAACCTCTCCCCCATCCACCCGGGCTGGATGTATCTGGGCGAGAACCGGTTCGACTCCATCGAACCAGTTCTCGAACTCTTCCGTTCGAATCTCACGGCCCTCGGCCTGCCGCCCCGGTCACTGGAAATCGAACTCGGTCCCGGACAGGTCGAGATGACCTTCTCGCCGGCCGGAGCACTGGAGGTAGCCGACCAGGCGGTGCTCATCCGCTCGGCCGTCAACCAGATCGCCGCCCGACACGGGTTGATGGCCATGTTCATGAGCCGCCCCCACGTACCGGGTTCGTTCACCTCGGGCTGGCATCTTCACCAGTCGCTGACCGACAACGACGACCACACGAACCTGTTCGCCCGATCGGACGCCGAGTCCGGCCGCCCCGGCGGCGATGCGATCCTTTCGGAACGTGGCCGCCACTACCTCGCCGGCCTGCTGAGCCACGCCACCGATTCCTGCCTGCTGACCACGCCGACGGTGACCGGCTACAAACGGTACCGACCCGAGTCGCTGGCGCCCTTGCGAGCCTCCTGGGGGTCACAGAACCGCGGTGCCATGCTGCGCGTCATCGGCCGGCCGGGAGACCGCGGAACCCGGATCGAGAATCGGGTCGGAGACTCGGCCGCCAACCCCTACCTGTACCTGATCTCCCAAATGGTGAGCGGCCGGCTCGGGCTCGAGGCCAAGGAGGAGCCACCGCCGAGCGCCGATTCCCCCTACGGCGAGGAGGCCGGCCCCCGACTTCCCACCGACCTGGGCCAGGCCATCGAGCACTTCGCGAACAGCGACATCTACCGGGCGGCGATCGGCACCACGTTCGTCGACTACCTCGTCGGCATCAAACAGGCCGAGTGGAACCGGTTCCTGGCCACCGTGACCGACTGGGAGCACCGGGAGTACGGCGAGCTGTTCTGAGAGTGATCCCCCGGTGTCACGGCACGGCTTCGCCGGCCGCGTCAACCACCTCGTCCTCATCGACCGGTCCCGAGACCACCGGGTCCATCGCCCGACGGCGGCTCAACCAGTTGGTGATGGCACCGACGACACCCTGACGGAAGCTCAGGAACAGGATCACCGTGACGGTGCCGTACAGGACCTCGCGGAGCTGGGCGTAGTCGACCAGCAGCTCGTCGAGCACCGTGAACATGAAGGCCCCGATGATCGGACCGACGAGCGAACCGATACCGCCGAACGCCAGCATCACCAGGACCCGGACGTCGACACTTCCGAACCCGTAGGTGGTGTCGCCGATGAATCCCCGGTAGTGGGCGAAGCAGGCGCCGGCCAGCCCGAGCATGATCGACCCGATGATTCCGGCGATGATCCGGTAGCGGGCCACGTCGACACCGGCCAACTCGGCCGCCACCTCGTCGTCCCGCAGCGCCTTGAAGGCGAGGCCGATGTGGGAGCGTTGGATCAGTCGGTAGACGATCAGGTAGACGGCGACGAGACCGAGGAACACGTAGTAGGGGGCCGTCTGTCCACCGATGATACTGTCGCCACCGGCGGTGATCGGCAGCCCGTTCTCGCCACCGGTCAGGTCACGGCTACCGAGCACGAAGTTCTCGTACGACAACGAGAAGGCCAGCGTGACGATGCCGGTGAAGATGGTGTCGAGCGATCGGCTGACCGCCACCCAGCTCAGCAGACCGCCGAACACACCGGACAGCAGGGCAGCGCCGACCATCGTGATGACGAACGGGACGCCGTAGCGGTCACTGACGATGGCCGAGCCGAATCCGCCGATACCGGCCAGCGCCCCCGTGCACAGGAAGAGCTGACCGGTGCTGCCGAAGATCAGGTTGAAGGCGATGGTGTAGGCCGCGAACAAGAGGCCGGTCGTGATGACGAGCATCATCGACCGGGAGTC
>JBFHME010000092.1:0-13371 GCA_041594435.1 Acidimicrobiales bacterium | reverse complement strand
CGCGACGGCGAGTTCTTCTTCGAGGGCGAGCCCGTCACCCGCGAGTGGGGCAAGATGGGCAAGAGCCTGAAGAACTCGGTCAGCCCCGACGACATGTACGCCCGGTACGGGGCCGACACCCTGCGGCTCTACGAGATGTCGATGGGGCCGCTCGACCAGTCGAGGCCGTGGGAGACCCGCGACGTCGTGGGCATGTACCGGTTCCTCCAGCGGTTCTGGCGCAACGCCATCGACGAGGACACCGGCGAGCTGATCGTCATCGACGTCGAACCCGACCCCGACACCGCCCGACTCCTGCACCGCACGATCGACGCGGTCACCACCGAGTGCGACGAACTCCGGTTCAACACCGCGATCGCCAAGCTGATCGAGCTCAACAACCACGTGACCAAGCTCGACACGGTTCCCCGATCGGTGATCGAGGCGATGACGTTGATGCTGGCCCCGTTCGCGCCTCATCTCGGTGAGGAACTGTGGACGAGGCTGGGCCACAACGAGTCGTTGGCCTACGAGCCGTTCCCGGTGGCCGACCCGGTCCTGCTGGTCGACGATCTGGTCGAGTTGGCGGTGCAGGTCAACGGGAAGGTACGGGGACGGGTCACCGTGGCCGCCGACGCCGACGACGACACGATCACCGCCGCAGCATTGGTCGAGGAGAACGTGGCCCGCACCCTTGACGGGGCGACACCGAAGAAGGTGATCGTCGTGGCCGGCCGGATGGTCAACATCGTGGCCTGACCGGGTGGGTCCACGTTTACCGGGTCGCCGTCGCGGTAGGTTATGCGTATGGGAGCCATTCGCAAGACGTTGTCCGTTGCCACCTTCGGTCTGGTGAACTGGAACAGCAAGACGGAACTCCTCGAAAAGGAGCGGGCGGCCCGCGAGAACCTCGCCGAGCAGCTGGCCGGCGTCGAGGAATCACTCGAGTCGTCTCGCCGGCGGCGCCGCAAGGCGGCCAAGCGGGCGAAGAAGGCCGAGAAGGTTCAGCACAAGCTCGACAAGAAGCTGGAGCGTCGCAACCGTCGGGCCGAAGCGAAGGGTGCAGCCAAGGCCGTGGGCTTCCTCGGTCGTCGCAAGGCGAAACGGGCCGCAAAGAAGGCTCGCAAGGCCGTGGATTCGGCGGTCGACACCGCCACCGACGCCGTTACCTGATCCGTCGAGCGCTGGACGAACACGAGTCGCAGGGGCAACCGGAACGGCTGTCGCGGCGTTGAACGGACCGGGTCCAAGGTCCCTGGTCTCTCATGTCCCCGGGGAGCAGAATCGAGGCGAAGGCGCGGCTTCATCCGAGGAGGTCGGACCGATGGCCGGAGACACATTCACCACGCCCGAGGAGCGGGCCGCACGCCGGTTGAAAGACATCAACGGACTCCTGTGGCATGTGGCGACGTACGTCATCATCAACGGGTTCCTCTGGTTCATCGACCTGCTCAACGGCGGTTTGGACTTCGCCTACTGGGTGTCGATCAGCTGGGGAATCGGCTTGGCGTTCCACCTCGCCGCAATGCTGATCGGCGAAGACGACGAATCCAGCCCCCGTTACCAGCGCCTGCTCCGAAAGGAACGACAGCTCCAGGAGCGGTAGACCGTCGACGGTTTGGGCGGCCGGACCGGCACAGGTCCAAACGGCACCGCAACGCCGATCCGCTACGATCAAGGGGATGTCTGGCGACCCGGAAACACAACCGTACGATACGCAGCAGTTCCTCGACAGTCCGATCAACGACGACTGGGCGGCCAGAGCCACCAGTTCGATCACACAGTACGTCGGGCAGGTTCGCGACAAGACGACCGGGCCGGCGCTGGTGGCGTCGCGTACGGCGGTCTACATGCTCGCCATCGGGCTCATCGGTCTGGTGCTGTTGATCGTGGCCTTGCTGCTGCTGTTCCGTTTCCTGGTGGTGGTGTCGGGCGAGCTGCTGCCATTCGTGGAGCCCAACGAGTCGTGGCTGGCCCATTACGTGCTCGGCGGAATATTTTTGGGTGTCGGGCTCTTCTTTTGGCGTAAGAAAGATCGGTAACCAGACCAGGGCCGGCACGTATTCCGGCTCACCTCGACCAGAACTCGACCAGGAGCACCATGTCCGCTTCGCTTCACGACGTCATCATCCTCGGCAGCGGGCCCGCCGGGCTCACCGCCGCGATCTACACCGCCCGGGCCTCGCTCGAACCGCTCGTACTGGAGGGCGAGCCATCGTCGACCGGTGATCAACCCGGCGGTCAGCTGATGCTCACCACCGAGGTCGAGAACTATCCGGGCTTCCCGGAGGGCATCATGGGCCCCGAGCTGATGATGAACTTCAAGGCCCAGGCCGAGCGGTTCGGGGCCAAGATGGAGACCGTCAAAGCCTCCCGGGTCGACTTCAGCGAGCGGCCGTTCAAGGTCTGGGTGGGCGACCCCGAGGCGGCCGAACCGACCTACCTGGCCAAGGCGGTGATCGTGTCGACCGGGGCCGAGGCGTTGATGCTCGGCCTGCCGAAGGAGACCGAGCTGACCGGACACGGGGTGTCGACGTGTGCCACCTGCGACGGGTTCTTCTTCCGTGACCATGACATCGCCGTGATCGGCGGCGGCGACTCGGCCATCGAGGAGGCCACCTTCCTCACCAAGTTCGCCTCGTCGGTCACGATCGTGCATCGCCGCGACGAACTACGGGCGTCGAAGATCATGCAGGACCGGGCCTTCGCCAACCCGAAGATCAGGTTCCTGTGGGATTCGACCGTTGTCGAACTCAAGGGCGACACCAAGCTCGAAGGCCTGGTCGTCGAAAACACCAAGACCGGTGAACGATCCGACCTCGCCGTGACCGGTATGTTCGTCGCCATCGGCCACCGGCCCAACACCGGCATCTTCAAGGGTCAGCTGGCGATGAAGGACAGCGGCTATCTCGTGACCGAGCATCCCTCGAGCCGCACCAACGTCGAAGGTGTGTTCGCCTGCGGCGACGTGCAGGACGACTACTACCGTCAGGCCATCACCGCCGCCGGTTCCGGCTGCACCGCGGCCATCGACGCCGAACGGTTCCTGGAGGAACACGGCGTGGAAGTCGACCACCCCGACTGGCGCCCGCAAGAGCGGCAGGACGGATCCTGACCCGTCGACCACCTCCCATCCCGGAAGCCCCAGTGGCAACAGGCGAGTCCCAATCATGCGTTTCAGCAGGGGAATCGAACGGCCGGCTCGGTCCCGGCCGGCACCCGGAATAACTTCACCAGTTGGCCGGTTGCATCTTCCGGGTCGTATCATCAAGAGCCCACCCCTCTCCCCCATTTGCAACTCAACTCCGGAGAACCGTTATGTCCGAGAACGTAACCGCCTTGACCGAATCCACGTTCGACGAGGTCGTCAACGCCACCGCCGAGCCCGTGGTCGTCGACTTCTGGGCGGAGTGGTGCGGTCCGTGTAAAACCATCGCCCCGATTCTCGACGAGATCGCCGATGAGCAGGTCGGCCGGGTGAAGATCACCAAGCTGAACGTCGACGAGAACCCGTCAATCGCCCAGCGCTACGGCGTGATGAGCATCCCCACGATGCTGGTCTTCGAGGGTGGCGAACTGACCAAGTCGATCGTCGGCTCGAAGCCGAAGGCCATGCTCATGGAGGAGCTCGGCCTCTAGACAGGCGGGAGCTCCGCCTGCCATCAGCTCGACCCGTAGCCACTACGATCGACGGTGATGACGGCGAACCAGACAGCTGCGGACCGCGCGTCCGCCACGTTTCTCACATCCTTCAACGACTCCGCCCCGGTGCTGGTACAGGCGCCGGGGCGGGTCAATGTCATCGGTGAGCACACCGATTACAACGAGGGTTTCGTGCTCCCGATCGCGCTGCCGTTCACCACCGCCATCGCCGCCCGACCCCGCACCGACCGGCGGGTGATCGTCGAGTCCGAGGGGTTCGGTCGGGCCATGTTCACCGTGGACGACGACCCTCGATCCACCGATGGCTGGGCCCGGTACCTGCACGGTGTGGCCTGGGCGTTGTCCGAGCATCTCCGCGCGCAGGCACCCGACGGCGGCCACAAACCCGTCGAGCTCACCGGATGGGACGGCGCCATCGCCACCGACATCCCGGCCGGTGCCTCGCTGTCATCGTCGGCGGCCATCGAGGTGGCGGCCACCCTGCTGTTCCATCATCTGGCCGGCTCCCCGTCCGAACTCTCGGTGGCCGATCTGGCCCGCATCGGGCAGCGAGTGGAGAACGAGATCATGGGTCTGCCCAGCGGGTTGCTCGATCAGCTGGCCTCGGCCGGCGGGCATGCCGGGCACGCGACCTTGATCGACTGCCGTGATCTGTCGACGAGAGCGGTGCCGTTCCCGCCGGCTGCCACCATCGTCGTGCTGGACACCGGGACCCGACGGGAACTGGTCGAGTCGGAGTACGCCGACCGCCAGGCCACCTGTGCCGCCGCTGCTCGAACCCTCGGACTCCCGTCGCTGCGCGACGCCACACTCGACGACCTCGATCGTCTGACCGATCCGGTGGCCGTGAAGCGGGTGCGGCACGTGGTGTCGGAGAACGCCCGAACCCTGGCCGCGGTCGAGGCGATGGCGGCCGGCGAACTGGGTGAGCTCGGCCGTCTGATGACCGCCAGCCATGTGAGCCTGCGCGACGACTACGAGGTCTCGGGCCCGGCGCTCGACGCCGTGGTCGAAGCGGCGTTGGAATGCATCGGTTGCTACGGGGCACGCATGACGGGCGGCGGATTCGCCGGTGGCGCGATCGCGCTCGTGGCCACCGACGAGGTCGAGTCGTTCTGCGCCGACGTCGACGCCCGCTACGTTGCCCCGCTCGATCAGCCGGCTGTCGCCCGGCTCCGTCTCTACCCCACTCCCCCGTCGGCCGGCGCAACGATCGTGCGGCCGTAGCATGGGTCATCGTCGAGCCCAAGGAGGACCGCCTGACGCGGTCGGGCTTCGTGGGCCGGCGGTTCAGCGCCAAACCGGTGGTCGCCAACGGAGCCGCCGTCGGCCGAGCCGTTGACAGGCAACTCCTCGAAAGGACCCCGACCATGCAGATCGCCATTCCCCTCTTCCACCGGCTGACCGCGCTCGACGGCATCGGACCCTACGAGGTGCTGCAACGCCTCCCCGGGGCGACGGTGCACTTCGTCGGAGAGACCAGGGGCGAGGTCCGAACCGAGAACGGCTTTCTGGGACTGATCGTCGACCAGACCTTCGACGAGCTCCCCAACCCCGACGTGATCGTCGTTCCGGGCGGCATCGGAACCCGGGCCGTCGTCGAGATCGACGACCATCCCCTCGTTACGTGGGTCAAGGGCGCCCATCCCACCACGCGCTACACCACCTCGGTTTGCACTGGATCGCTGGTACTCGCCGCGGCCGGCCTGCTCGACGGGCTCAGCGCCGCGACCCATTGGGGTGCCTATGAGATTCTCGAACGGTTGGGAGCCAGGGCCACCGAGCAACGGGTCGTCGAGCATCTCGACCGTCGCATCATCACTGCAGCGGGTGTGTCATCGGGTATCGACATGGCGTTGCGGTTGGCCGAATTGCTGGTCGACACCGAGGCGGCCAAGGCGATGCAACTCATGATCGAGTACGACCCCCAACCGCCGTTCGATGCCGGCAGCGTGGCCAAGGCGGGCGACGGACCGATGGCCCGGGTGGTCGAGTACGCACAGGACAAGGCGTAGGCGGCCGGAGCCGAACGCAGCAACGACGGACGGCCGAGCAGACCGCCCGGGCCGCCTGTGGCCGAGACGGCCCGGTTCGGGTAATTCGAGGGTCACCGTCGCCGGCCTGAGGCAAAATGGAGTGGTGTCCACCCCGACCGACAACCACTGGCGTGCCCTGGTCGACCTCGTTCGGCCCGAGTCGACGCGCTATGCCGGTCTGTCGCTCGCCGTGACCGCCACGGCGTTGTTGCCCCTGGTCGGACCCCTCCTCATCGGGCGGATCGTCGACGACGTGGCCGGTGGTGCCGGACCGGGAACGGTGGTCCGCTACGGCCTGGGGTACCTGGCGGTCACCGTCCTCGCCCAGCTGATCTCGGTTGGCACCACCTGGTATGGCAACACGATCGCCTGGCGCACGGCCAACAACCTGCGGCTCAGCCTCACCCGCCACGTGCTCGGCCTCGATCATGAATTCCATCGGACCCATACCCCGGGCGAGTTGATCCAGCGGATCGACGGAGACGTCACCTCGGTATCCGACTTCCTCGGGCGGGTCCTGGCCAACATCGCGGCCGCGGTCCTCACGGTGGTCGGTGTGCTCGTGGTGCTCTCCGCGATCGACTGGCGGCTCGGCTTGATGATGATCGGCTACACCGGGCTGGGTGCGGCGGCGATCGTGCTGCTGCGCGACGGGGCGATCGCCGAAACGGAGCGCACGATGAGTTCCTCGGCCCGGCTCTACGGCGGTATCGAGGAACGGCTGACCGCGGCCGAGGACCTGCGCAGCAACGGTGCCGGGGCTCACGCCATCCGCCGATTCGTCGACGACGCCACGGCCAACCTCCACCATCACGTCGCTGAGGAGCACGCCTTCATGCGGCTGTGGTGGGGGCTTCAGGGGTCCGTGGCGGGCGGGGCGGTCCTGGCCCTCATCATGAGCGGCTGGCTGGTGTCGATCGACGCCATCACGTTCGGTTCGGCCTTCGTGCTGTTCCAGTACGTGCAGATCATCCGGCGGCCGATGGAGGACATCGTCGACCGGATCGAGATGGTGCAGAAGGCCAGCGCAGCCATGGTCCGGGTGGCGAAGCTGCGGGCCGAGCAGCCGTCGATCGTGGATCCGGCCGAGCCCGTCTCCCCTCCCCCGGGACCGCTGTCGGTGAGCTTCGAGAACGTCGACTTCGACTACGGCGACGGCCAGCCCGTGCTCACCGGTATCGATCTCCAGCTGACCGCCGGCCGGACCGTGGGCGTCGTCGGCCGAACCGGCGGCGGCAAGAGCACGCTGTCGCGCCTCGTGCTGCGGCTGGTCGACGCCACGTCGGGCACGGTGCGACTCGGCGACGTGCCGATCACCGACATCGGCCTGGGCGAACTGCGTCACCGCGTGGCGCTGATTCCCCAGGAGGTGCAGCTGGTCCACGGCACGATCCGCGACAACGTCACGCTGTTCGACCCCGAGCCAACCGATGAGGAGGTGGCCGACGCCATCCGCCAGGTCGGGTTGGAGTCACTGCTCGACAGCGCCGATGGTGGTGACGGCGATGCCGGTGACGGCAACCGTGCGACGGGTCTTCACGCCCCGCTGACCGGCGGGGGTTCGGGCCTGTCGGCCGGCGAGTCGCAGCTGCTGGCCCTGGCCCGGGTGTGGCTGCGCAATCCCGACCTCGTCGTGCTCGACGAGGCGACGGCCCGCATCGACCCCGACACCGAGGCCCGCCTCCACGTGGCGGTGGCTCGACTGCTGGAGGGCCGCACGGCGATCATCATCGCCCACCGTCTCTCGACACTGCGGGAGGTCGACGACATCGTCGTCGTGCACGAGGGTCGGATCCTCGAACACGGTCGCCGGGTCGACCTCGAAGCCGACACCGACGGCCGATTCCGCCGTCTCCTCGATCTCGCCCTCGAGAGCGAGACCGACAGCGAGGCGGAGACCGGGACGAGAACCGAGGAAGCCGAAGGCGCGCTGTCATGACGGACGTCGGTGGTGACCGGAGAGACGGCAGGGGCGACATCGAAGGTGGTTACGGCGTCCCGGTTCCGGTGTGGCGTCTGGCCTGGATGATCAGCCAGGAGCGTCGCGGCGAGTTCTGGGGCTCGTACCTGGCATTCGTGCTGTTCTTCACGTTCCCCGCGCTCATCGGCTTCATCCTGGGCGAGGCGTTCGACGCGCTCACCGACGGCAACACGCGACGTCTCTACTGGATGGCAGGCGCACTGGCCGCGGCCGAAATCGCCCGCCTCGCCATCCTCCACTACGGTGCCGTCACCTTCACCCGGTGCTGGTACCTGATGAAGTCGCTGATGCAGGGCAACATGTTGATCGGTCAGGTGTCCTCCGGTGGCGACGACGCCGGTCAACCCGTTGGTTCGGCCGGACGGTCGGTCACCCGCTTCCGTGACGACACCGAGGACGTCGCCCTGTTCGTCGACGGTTGGCTCGACGTGAGCGGTGCCTTCGTCTTCGCCGTCATCGCGCTGTGGATCATGGCCACCATCGATCCCACCGCCACGGCGGTCGTCCTGGTGCCGATGGTGCTCGTGGCGTTCGTGACCAAGACGTTGGACACCAGGATCAAGTACTACCGGCGAGCCGACCGTGAGGCCACCGCAGCCGTGACCGGTCTGGTCGGCGACGTGATGGCAGGAGCCACCACCGTCAAGGTGAACGACGCCGTCGATCCCGTACTGGCCCGGCTGCGGGAACTGGTCGACGTCCGTCGCCACACCGCCACCCGGGATCGGGTGTTCGACGACGCGCTCCAGTCGGTGACGACCGGCTCGGGAGACGTCGCCATGGGATTGGTGCTGATCGTGGCCGCCGGGGCCATCGCCTCGGGCCGGTTCGACCTCGGCGAGCTGGTCCTTTTCACCGTCTACCTGAGCTGGCTCGGATTCTTCCCCCGGATGATCGGACGCACGATCGCCCGATTCAACCAGGCGACCGTGGCGTTCAACGGCATGCGTCACCTCGTGGCCCGACAGGACCCGGAGTGGGTGGCGCGCCACCGGAACCTGCCGGTGGCCCGGTCCGGCGAGGTGGAACGGGAGCTGCCGCATCGGTTGCCGCTCCACGAGCTTCGGGTCGACGGACTGACCGCGGTGTATCCCGACGGCGAGGCCGGGATCCACGACGTGTCGTTCACGGTGCCCCGAGGTTCGTTCACGGTGATCACCGGTCCGGTGGGCGCAGGCAAGAGCACACTCCTTCGATCCCTGCTGGGTCTGGCCTGGCAGGCCGAACACGAGTCGGGCCGGGTGCTGTGGAACGGCACCGAGGTCTCGGACCGGGCCGCGTTCTTCGTGCCGCCCCAGGCCGCGTTCCTCTCGCAGGTTCCCCAGCTGCTGTCGGACTCGCTGGCCGACAACATCCTGTTGGGAGCGGAGGTCGACCGGGCGGTCGCCGGCACCAATGGTGGCGCCGCCGGTGAGGTCGATCAGCTCGACCCGTTGTGGTGGGCGTTGGCCGTGGCCTCGGTCGACTCCGACGTGGCCAGGATGTCCCACGGCGTCGACACGCTGATCGGACCCCGCGGCCTGCGGTTGTCGGGTGGGCAACGGCAGCGAGTCGCCGCTGCTCGGTCCCTGGTGCAACGACCCGAGCTGCTGGTGCTCGACGACCTGTCGAGCGCGGTCGACGTCGAGACCGAGCTACGGCTGTGGTCGAACCTGGCTGCGGCCGGTATCACCGTGATCGCGGTGTCACATCGCAAAGTCGCCTTCGACCGGGCCGATCAACTCCTCGTGCTCGACAACGGCCGCCTGGTCTGACCGACACGTCGCCGCCCGATCGGGATGAGCACGGCGCAACGGTCGCCGCCCCGGTTTGCCGGCGGAACCCTTCACCCGTTTATACCCACGATGTACCCGGACCTCCACAGTTTGTCCTACGGCTGGGCCCGTTTCTGCCCGCATTTCCCCTCCGTCCGGGTTAGTATGTTTCCACGCACGCTGGTCGCAGGGGTAAACGGCCCCGTTGTGGAGGACTCTGTATGCGCACCATCCCCGACTCGATCGTCGTCGGCATCGGTAAGGGCGGAAGCTGTAAGACAACCCTGGCCACGCAGTTGAGTGGAATCTGGGCGTCGGAAGGCAAGCGCATCCTGCTTGCCGATCTCGACATGCAGGCTTCGGCGACCAAGGTCGTGGGGCTCGATCCGGACCAGCATGGCGCAGGGCGTCATCTCATGGATTCGATCATGTACGGTGACGACCTCGTGACCGTCAAGGCCCGTGACAACCTCGACGTGGTGGTGGCCGGACGGCACACGAAGACGCTGTCGAATCATCTCGTGACCGCCAGCGGGCCGGCCGAGGCGTTCGCACTTCCCTTCGAGAAACTGATGGTGTCGGGTCGTTTCGACCGGATCGTGTTCGATCTTCCGCCGTCCGGTTCGTCCCGGCTGGCCGACATGGCCATGCAGACCGGCAAGTATCTGCTGGTCCCGACCAGCGCCGGCGTCGACAACATCGAAGGCCTTCGGGTCCTCGCCGGCGAACTCGACGAGCTGGAGTCGCAGATTCTGCTGCTCGGAGTCGTGCTGATGAAGATCTCGGCCGGCGCCACCAGAAAGCGGGCCGAGGCCCAACGTGACGTGGCGCAGATCCTGGCCGGCGTTGCCGATCCGTTCCAGACGATCATCCGGGAGGCCGGTGCCGCCTACGACGATTCCCGAAAGGCAGGTCTTTTCCTCCACGAGTACGCGGAGTGGGCCTCGACGATCTCGGTGCGGAATCAGATCCAAGGTCGAATCAAGATTCCAACAAATCTCTCAGATTTGGCACGGGAGTTCTACTCGTTGGCCGATGAGGTGGACGATCGTATCGCTCTGGCGGAGCGGCTGTTGGAGGGTGGTCGATGAGTGACAAGACGCTGGGACGGGCCCGCGGGCTGAATTCGATCGCCGATCCCTCCGATTTCAAAGGCGCTCGGGGCCGGGGCCGTGCGGGCCAGACGCGGGCCGAAGCCGCCGCCGAGGAGGCGGCGAACTCCGATGTGATGCCCGACTCGGCGGTTGCGGCCGCCCGAGTCGTCGACGAGACGGTGACGCCGCATCGCGCCGTGGTGCCGGGTGTCCAACGCACCCGCCGCGAGTTGTCGGTTCCGATCCCGATCGCGGAGGCCGTCGACAAGACCGGCATCAATCCTGCCGACGTGGTGATGTCGGCGTACCGGAAACACGGTGACGCGGTCTATGCGGGAACCGGTGGACGGCTGGTCTCCCGGGGCCGGCGTCGTCTTCGATTGTCGATCTCCGATGCCGAGTTCGACAAGCTCACCAGGCTGGGGCAGGCCAGGGGCTGGAATCGGTCCGAGACGGTGGCGGTCCTGCTTGCACTTGATCTCCTGCCATCGGAAACCATCACCGATTGACCCCCGACGATCCCACATCATCCCCCATTTCTCCCCGCTGCCGACCCGCTCTATACCCAATGATGGGTCATATCACGGGGCGATACGGGTGGCGATGCGGACGGTCCGGGTTTGCGGGCGCGGATGCCGGAACCTCGGTCTGTCGACGGCACGTCCGGGCGAAGACGACGTTGCTCCGACGTGCGAGGTTTGCAAGAGACATACCCGCAGCGCCCCCCACCGTCTCAGCTTGCTACCCGTGGCGTACCAACTCGTTACCCGCGCCCGGGTACAAGTGTGGGGTGATCGGGGGAGAGTTCGGGCCCACGGCGGGGAGTACTCGCCGGCAATCAGGGTGTAGCACTCGTCGGAGGGCTGCCATCTGTCGGACTCGCCGGCGGTCGGTCCACCTGACACCGACCGCCGGACCTGGCGGCCAGGGCTCACTCGAGCCTCCCAGGCGCCTCCAGGCACCGTCGCGACCGAACACCGCCGGTACCGGCGATTCAACCGCTCAGCGGCTCGCTGCAAGCCCCTGACCGCCGGGGACCTCCGAGGACGGCCGGGCCACCGCCCGCGGCCCTCGACGGCTGCGGCGGATGCCCACCGCCCGCGGCCCGCGCTCGATCCTCTTTCGGTGAGCGCCCACGTGCCACACCACCCACAACTCACAACCCGAACCGCAGGCCATCACGATTACCCCTCCTCACCCGTTCACCCACCGTTCATACCCACTACATCACCATTATCTACCCGTTTTATCACCCTTTCATCCCTGAACGCGGGTGGCAAATGGGCCGATTCGGGGAGCGACCGGGCTCACACGGGCACAGCCCGGGTCCCTCGACAGACGCCCGAATCCTCCGAACGAACCACTCCCCCCACGTCCGACAGGCCCAGGCGGACCGATCGAGATCATTGTCCCCTCACCCACAGGCTGTGCAAATCCTTGTGCACAGTCGTACGGCTGTTTGAACGCCACCCGTACGGCGTAACGTCTCGCTATCCGGCCTGATCCGCCAAAAGACGGCCTTCAACCACCTGTTTCACGTGAAACAAGGCCCCTCACCCGAATTCTGCCGTGTCGCTCTCGTCGCTACCGAGCAAGCTGAAGATCCGGGCGAGGTCGTGCTGATCGGCGAAGTCGACCACGATCCGGCCGCCCTTCGCCGATTCCTCGACTCGCACGCGGGTGTCGAGGCGGTTGGCCAGGTGTTGCTCCACCTCGAGCGCGCCCGACGAACGGCGTTTCAGCGCCCGCCCACTGCGGGCTCCGCCGTCAGGGTTCGACGATCTTCCGCCCGCACGATCCTTCCCCGGCGAGCCTCCACGGCGGCGTTCCGACCAGTTCTGGGCCAACTCCTCGGCCTGGCGGACGCTCAGCTGCTCCGACACGATACGCGTGGCCAACTCCGGCTGGTCGAACGACGGTACCATCAGTACCGCTCGGCCATGACCGGCCGACAGATCGCCGGCCACCACCAGCCGCTGCACGGAGACCGGCAGTTGTACCAGCCGCAGCGTGTTGGCGACGGCACTGCGGCTCTTTCCCACCCGCTGTGCGACCTGGGCCTGCGACAGCCCGAACTCGTCGATCAGCTGCTGGTAGGCGGCGGCCTCCTCGAGGGGATTCAGGTCGGAGCGATGCAGGTTCTCGACGATCGCCTCTTCGAGCGAACGCAGATCCGATACGTCGCGGACAATCGCCGGCACCTTTGTCAACCCCGCTCGTCGCGCGGCGCGCCACCGGCGCTCCCCGGCGACCAGCTCGAACTCGATCGTCGAGTCCAAACCCTGACCGGGCGTTGCCACGCGGCGAACCAGGATGGGTTGGAGGACACCCAGCTCGCGAACGGAATCGGTCAGCGATGCCAGGGCATCCTCATCGAACCGACGGCGGGGCTGGAACACATTCGGTTGGATCGCGTCGACCGGAATCTGTAACAGCAAGCCACTCGAACTCCCCGTGAAACTCACCGGCGGGTGATCCGATCCCGCACCGTGACCGGACCCGACCGGTTCCGACCGCTGTTCGGGCACCTCGCCAACACCCACACTCTGCCGAACATACGTTCGTCCATCAAGGGCTCGGGGTGGACCGGTGGGGGAGTGCGGGTCGGGTGTCGGGTCGGCCAACAGCGAATCGAGCGACGTCAACCCCGCAACCGGAATGTCGCCGTCGCCCGCAGCGGCCAGTCCGGGCTCGGGCGGCGTCGAAACGCGGTCGTCAGCGGGCGCGGTCAGGTCGATGTCGACGGTCTGATCGTCACCGGGACTCACAACGAGTTCCGGATCAGGATCCTTCGGCCGAACCCGCCGCCGCCGTTTGCCCGGAAACAGCACCGGCAGCCTCCCCGGCCACTTCCCGAGCCAGAT
>JBFHME010000091.1:0-13529 GCA_041594435.1 Acidimicrobiales bacterium | reverse complement strand
GTGGCTATTGGTTCGATCCGGACGACGAGCCGACGACCTGGACCGAGTCGGAGATGGGCCGAGCCGTCTTCTCCTACCGTGGTCAGGTCGACCAGCGGTTCATGACGGTGCATTCGTAGCGTCGCGAGGGGACAGATCACGATGGCCACTGGCAACCAGCCAACTGAATCCACCGCCGACGGAGGGCAACCGTCCCGACCGGCGGGCGGCCGCGAGCGGACAACCGACCGCTACGAGGCGCCGATGTATCTGGCCCGCTACCGTGAACGCCAACCGGATCCCCAGACCAACGGCCATCCGTCCCCGCCGAGCCCGATCGCTCCGAGCGACGATGAGACGCCCCTCTATCTCAAGCGGTTCCGGCAGCGCGGCACCGAACCGACGTCGATCGACACCGACAAACCCCTCTGGCAGCGGGCCGATCTCAGCACTCAGCAGGCTCTCACCGAGGACAATCGCAACAAGGAGATCTCGGCCCCCGCCGAGGCCTACCGCCAGGTCACCAACGACGTCTACCTGATCCGCCACGGCGAAACGCAGGGCTACTCGACGGACTCCGGCCTGACTCCACAGGGTGCATGGCAGGCTCACAGCTACGGCCGGACGCTGGCCCGCCGCGTCCGTGCCGGGGAGACGGTGGTGTTCCGCCACGCCCCCACCAACCGGGCCCGGGAGACGGCGGATCAGATTCGCAGGGGTCTGGGAGACGGTCTCCAGCAGTACGAGAAGGAGATCACGGTCATCGAGCCGGAACCGATGAACGAGTTCCGGAACTTCCAGTTCGTGTCGCCGGACGGCCTGAAGGACGTCACGGCCGCCTTCCGGGAGTATCACGCCCTCCTCGAACACTACGAACGATCCGCTCGGAGTGATCGTCCGTTGTGGCTCGTCGAGATGGATCGATTCTGGCGAACCCAGCAGGGTGGTGGGGATCCGATCCAGCACTGGCTCACCATCCCCCTGATGCACTTCGAACCGCCGGCCATGTGCGTCCGCCGCTTCTGGGCCGGGATCAACACACTGTCGGAGCAGTTCCCCGGCGCCCGGCTCATGGTGGCCACCCACTCCGGCTGTATCCGGGCTGTCGCCGTGTCGGCGCTCGGCTACGACCCGGGAGAGCCCTACAACACCGAGCACGTGCGGATCAAGTTGTACGCGCCGCCGGCGCGCTCCGACGGCGAACACACCCGAGCGGGAACCGACGCCACCGTGGCCTACCGAAACCGGGTCCAGGAGATCAAGGTCCCCAGAATCGATGAGCTGCCCCAGTGGTCGGTCCACGACGACTGGGCCGGATTCACCGACCCGTCGGGGCTGACCCGACCGGTACCGCAGCGATGACCCCGACGAATGGAACAACCGGAGACGACGATGTGCGAAGCATGCCCGGTCATCGACTGGGCCAAAGAACTCCCTACCGTCCGATCGTTTACCGCGAGAAAGGTCGACGCGTCCATGACTGAGCACATCGTGTGGTTCGATCGCTACGAGCCCGAACAGAAGCCCTTCGTCGGCGGCAAGAACTCGAGTCTCGGGGAGATGATGCGGGCCGAGCTGCCGGTGCCACCGGGCTTCGCCCTGACGACCAACGCCTACGGGCTGATCTGGTCGGACGAGAGCCTGGTGAACGACGTCAACGACCTCTTGCGGTCGATCGACCACGACGACCTGGCCGCCAACCAGGAGACGGCGGCCAAGATCCGATCGCGGATCGAGCAACATCCGATACCCGACGACGTCGTCTCGGACATCGTCGAGGCCTACGCCGCCCTCTGTCGCCATTGCGATGTCGAAGACGTACCGGTCGCCGTGCGTTCGTCGGCCACCGCCGAAGACATGCCCGACGCCTCCTTTGCCGGCCAGCAGGACACCTTTCTGTGGATCCGGGGTGCCGACGACGTCGTCGAGCACGTGAAGCGTTGCTGGTCGTCGCTGTTCACCGACCGGGCCATTGCCTACCGGTACTCGATGGGCTATCTCCACGAGGCGATCGCCATGTCGGTCGGCGTGCAGAAGATGGTCGATCCGGTTGCCTCCGGGGTGGCTTTCACACTCAACCCCACCAACGGCGACCGCTCCCAGGTTGCCGTCGACGCCTCCTGGGGTCTCGGCGAGGCGGTGGTGTCGGGCGAGGTCACCCCCGACAACTTCCTCATCGACAAAGTCCTCCGGGAAGTGGTCCACCGGGAGATCTCCGACAAACACGTCGAATACCGACTGACCGAGCGTGGTGTCGTGGAGAAGATGGAAGTCGAGGCCGAGCGCCGCAAGAGCCCGTGTGTCACCGATGAAGACCTGTTGGCCATCACGATGCTGGCCCGTCGGGCCGAGAAGCACTACGGCTGCCCCCAGGACATCGAGTGGGCAATCGACCGGCACCTGCCGGCCGGCGAGAATGTCGTGATGCTGCAGTCCAGGCCCGAGACGGTGTGGTCGCGGAAACCGAAGAAACCGGTGGCAGTGAAGACGGGGGATCCGATGAGATCCATCGTGTCCACCCTCCTGTCACCCATGCACAACAAGTCCAACAAGCCGTCCTGAGCGGCCCACAGCAAGAAAAAGGGGAGCATCGTCGTATGTCCGAGTCACAGTCAGCGAAACGATTTCCGAGCCCATTCGAGGTCGAGGGGCCCGAAGGCGTGGAAGGTTGGGAGGAGCTGTACCCCTACAGCGTGGTCTTCTCCGAGGACCTGAAGGAGTACGAGGACAACCGGTTCTGGTTCTGGGACTCCATGCATTGGGGCTATGCCATGACGCCCTGGGACTCGGCGTTCCTGGAACTCGCAATCGCCAGCCTGAGCCAGTTCAATTCCCGCCACTATCGCATTCCACCGGCCGATGGCATCGATTTCCGGGTCCTCTACGGCTACCCCTACTTCTCACCGGTGACGATCGACGACGGCGCTCGCATCGAAAGTCGGGTACCCGACTTCGTGGAGCGGGCGGGGCACTACTTCATGAACTGGGACCAGCTGTACGACAACTGGCTCGGCAAGATCAAGGCCACGATCGACGAAATCAACGCCACCGACTTCTCGCCGCTACCCGAGATGGAGGATCTGTCGGTCATCACCGACGGGATCGGCACGGGCTCCGGTCAACGGCTCCAGGCCGACTACCACCGGTTCAAGGACCTCGTGCTCCAGGTCTGGCAGTACCACTTCGAGTTCCTGAACCTGGGCTACGCCGCCTACCTCGACTTCTTCGGATTCTGCAAACAGGTGTTCCCGTCGATCCCCGATCTCGGCATCGCCAAGATGGTGGCCGGTGTCGAGGTCGACCTCTTCCGCCCCAACGAGGAACTGAAGGTCATCGCCCACAAGGCCATCGACGCCGGCCTTGCCCGATTGTTCGACGATCCCGAAAACGTGAGCGCCATCCAGGCCGGGTTGGCCGGGACCGAACTCGAGGCCTACTGGAACGAGGTGGCGGACCCCTGGTTCAACTTCAGCTCGGGCACCGGGTTCTACCACTACGAGAAGACATGGATCGACTATCCGGAGATCCCGTACGCGTTCATACGCGACTACATCACCAAGATCGAGGCCGGCGAGGACATCAGCCGACCGATCGAGGCCATCACCGCCGAGCGTGACCGAGTGGTCTCGGAGTACAGCGAGCTGCTGGAGACCGACGAGGACCGCCAGGCTTTCCAGGAGAAGCTGGGGTTGGCCCGAGTCGTGTTCCCGTACGTCGAGAACCACAACTTCTACATCGAGCACTGGACGATGTCGCTCATCTGGCGGAAGCTCAAGGAACTGGGCGACACGCTCGTCAAGGCGGGTATCTGTCTCGAGATCGACGACGTCTTCTACTTCCGCCGCGACGAGATCGACGAGGTGCTGTTCGACGTCTACTCGGCGTGGGCCGTCAACGCCCCGAGCCGCGGCTCGAAGTACTGGCCGCCGAAGATCGCCCGAAGGCGGGAGATCGTGGCCAAGCTGAAGGACTGGAAACCACCGAAGGCCCTCGGCGAGCCACCGGAGATCGTGACCGAACCGTTCACCATCATGCTGTGGGGTATCACCTCGGAGTCGGTGGCCGGCTGGCTGGGTTCCGACGGTGACGACGGCGCGGTCAGCGGTATGGCCGCCTCTCCCGGGATCGCCGAGGGGCCCGCCCGATTGGTCTTCAGCCCCGACGACATCGGCGACATCATGGACGGCGAGATCCTCGTCGCCCCGATCACCGCTCCGAGTTGGGCCCCCGTCTTTCCCAAGATCCGAGCCTGCGTGACCGACATCGGCGGGATGATGAGCCACGCCGCCATCGTCTGCCGGGAGTACGGCATTCCCGCCGTGACCGGCACCGGGTTCGGAACCTCGGAGCTCGAGAACGGTCAGATGATCCGCGTCGACGGCTCCACCGGAACGGTCACCGTTCTCGACTGACCCACGGACCCAGGAGGCACAGCCAACATGCTCACACAGGAACAGAACGACGAGCTCACGCAGGTAGGACCCGGAACGCCGATGGGCGAGCTGCTGCGGCGCTACTGGTACCCGGTGGCCATCACCCGCGAACTCGACGAGTTCCCGGTCAAACGGGCCCGCCTCCTGGGTCAGAACTGGGCGGTGTTCAGGACCGGTGACGGAGCCTACGGCATCGTCGACGAACGATGCCCGCACCGCGGTGCGTCGATGGTCTACGGCATCGTCGAACCCGACGGCCTGCGCTGTGGCTACCACGGCTGGAAGTTCGACACCGGCGGCAACTGCACCGACATCCTGGCCGAACCCGACTCGTCACCCAGATTCCGGGAGAGCTGCTCCATTCCCTCCGGCCAGGCAAGGGAGATGGGCGGCCTCGTCTGGGCCTACGTCGGCCCCGACCCGGCACCCGAGCTACCCCGCTACGAGGCCTACGTGATGGACGGGGTGCGCGACATCGGCCACTCGCTGTTGCCCTGCAGCTGGCTGCAGATCATGGAGAACGCGGTCGACCCGTATCACGTCGAGGCACTCCACGGGAACTACTTCGAGTTCATCGCCGATCAGCAGGGCACACCGATGCCGGGCTCGTTCGGCGGGAACAAGCACGAGAAGGTGGCCTTCGACGCCTTCGAACACGGCATCATCAAACGCCGCCTGCTGGAAGGCCAGAGCGAGGACGACGACGACTGGAAGATCGGTCATCCGCTGGTTTTCCCCTACCAGATGTGGGTCGGCGGCAACGGCGTCTACCAGATGCAGATCCGGGTGCCGGTCGACGACACGCACACCTGGATGCTGTTCTACACGGTGCATGCTCCCGAAGGCGCCGAGCTGCCGGAGGATCCACCGGTCGTCGATTACGAGTATCAGTGGATTCGTGACGACGGCACGTTCATCGTCGACTACATCGAGGGCCAGGACATCATGGCATGGGTGACTCAGGGTGAGATCGCCGATCGCACGGCCGAAAAGCTGACCAAGAGCGATGTTGGCGTCGTGGCCTGCCGCCGCATGTTCCGCGACTGCATGGAGGCTGTGGAACGGGGCGAGGATCCGCCGGTGTCAGTGGTTCGTGAGCCCCATGACGTCATCAAGCTGCCGCTGGAGCGATCCAAGTTCGGCCGGGGAGCCGAGTTCGCCATCGACTGGATCGACAACGGCTCGATGCGCTACAGCCCACAGGCCGATTCCATGAAGCGGCTCCACCGCGACGCCCAAGCCAACCGGCAGGAGCTGTCCGGGGCTTGATGCAGCGACCCTCGGCAAACCAGATCACCACGGAAATCTTCGGCTCCCGCCGGGAACGGAGCATTCATGACGTCGCCGTGCCGGAGGCCCGGCTCACCGAGTTTCACCGGACGGCGAACCATCGTCCGCTGAGATCATTCGTATGGGATCGAAAGGCAAACCAATGAAAGCAATCGACCACGCCCGCTGGGCCGCCTACCTCGCCGCCGGAGCCGACGACCGGCGGGAGCTGGAGGCCATCACGAAGCAGGTCGACGAACTGTCGATCGACGACGCCTACGCCGTCCAGGCCGCTCTGCTCGAACTACAGCTCGGTCGGGGCGACAGCCTGGCCGGGGCCAAGCTCGGCCTCACGTCTGTGGCCAAACAGGAGCAGATGGGGGTCAGCGAGCCGTGCTACGGCTGGGTGCCGGCCTCGACCGTCGTCGCCAACGGCGGAACGATCGCTCTCGACGAGCTCATCCATCCCCGCTGTGAACCGGAACTGGTGTTCGTGCTGGCTCAGGATCTGGCCGGGCCGGGCGTGACCGCCGACGATGTGCTCGACGCCACCGACAAGGTGGTCGGCGGGATCGAGATCATCGACTCCCGCTACGAAGCGTTCTCGTTCACGTTGCCGGACGTGATCGCGGACAACACCTCCGCCGCCCGGGTCGTGCTCGGCACCGACGGTATCGGACCGCGGGGCCACGACCTGGCCGCCATCGAGTGCTGGTTCGACATCAACGGCGAACAGGTCGGCGAGGCGACCGGCGCGGCGCTGCTCGGCGATCCGGCGACCTGCGTCGCCCACCTGGCCAACCACGTCGGCCGTGCCGGCCTCAAGCTCGAAGCGGGTTGGCACATCCTGGCCGGAGCGGTCACCGACGCCAAGCCCTTCACGCCGTCCACCACGGCGACCGCCCGCTACTCGGTGCTCGGCGACGTGTCCGTCACCGCGGTCTGAGTCCCGATCGACCAGGGAGCCCGACAATGCCTCTCGTGAACGTACACATGGCCAAGGGCCGCAGCGCCGAGCACAAGAAGGCGCTGATGGCGGCGATAACCGACGCTGTGGTCGAGACACTGGACGCTCCCCGCGATTCGGTGCGAGTCTGGATAACCGAGATGTCGAATCTCGACTACATGGCCGGCGGTGAACTACTGGCCGACAGGCAACGACGGCTCGCAGCCGAACGAGCCGGCCCCGATGAACCGTCGTCGAACGGAGGAACCGATGATTGACGAGCACCTGATCGAGCAGGCGGCGCTCGCACTGCGGAAGGCGGCGGCCTCGCTCACCCCGATCGATCCGATCCGAAACATCGTCGGCACCGACACGGATATCGACGTCGGCTACGCCATCCAGGATTTGAACACCGAGATCGACATCGCCTCGGGGCGGCGGGTGTGCGGCCGAAAAATCGGGGTGACCGCCCAGGCCGTCATGGACATGATCGGTGTCGATCAGCCCGACTTCGGCACGCTGTTCGCCGACATGGAGTACGGCGACGGGGTACCGATCGAACCGGGACGGCTGATCCAACCCCGGGCCGAGGCCGAGGTGGCCCTGGTTCTCGAACGTGATCTCGACAAGGGACGCCACACCTTCAACGACATCATCGCCGCCACGGCGTACGCCCTTCCCTCCATCGAGATCGTCGACTCCCGCATCGTCGACTGGGACATCACCATCGTCGACACCGTGGCCGACAACGCAAGCTGCGGCCTCTACGTGCTCGGCGGCCGCCCGGTCGGACTGGACCGCTTCGATCTGCGAACGGTGCCGATGACGATGT
Source organism: Acidimicrobiales bacterium (assembly GCA_041594435.1). Lineage (GTDB taxonomy): Bacteria > Actinomycetota > Acidimicrobiia > Acidimicrobiales > SZUA-35 > JAHELU01. The sequence continues at coordinate 6,070 of JBFHME010000091.1, read as the reverse complement.
CGATCAACGGCAAGGAGGCCACGAGCGGGATCGGGGCCGCCTGCCTCCACCACCCGCTCAACGCCGCCCGCTGGCTGGCCGACACGCTGTCGGCACGAGGTATCCCGCTGCGGGCCGGTGACGTGCTGATGACGGGCTCCCTGGGGGCCATGAAACCGATCGGTCCCGGTGACACCATCGAGGCCGATTTCGGCCCTCTCGGCACCGTGACCACGTACCTGGAGCAATCATGACCGAATCCAAAGCCACGGCGGCCATCGTCGGATCCGGCAACATCGGCACCGACCTGTTGTACAAGTTGTTGCGGTCCGACCACATCGAGCCGCGATGGATGATCGGAGTCGACCCGGAGTCCGAGGGACTGAAGCGGGCCGCCGACCAGGGCCTGGAGGCCTCGGCCGAGGGTGTCGACTGGCTTCTGGCCCAAAGCGAGCTGCCCCACATCGTGTTCGAGGCCACATCGGCCTACGTGCATGTTCGCAACGCACCCCGCTACCGCGAGGCGGGCATCCGGGCCGTCGACCTGACCCCGGCGGCCCGGGGCCCCTTCGTCGTGCCGACGGCCAACCTCACCGAACATCTGGGCGAGATGAACGTCAACATGGTCACCTGCGGCGGCCAGGCCACGATCCCGATGGTCCACGCCGTGTCCCGGGTCGTGCCCGTCGACTACGCCGAGATCGTGGCCACCGTCGCCTCGAAGTCGGCGGGACCGGGTACCCGCCAGAACATCGACGAGTTCACCCGCACGACGTCACGAGCGGTGGAGGATGTCGGCGGCGCCGGCCGGGGCAAGGCCATCATCATCCTCAACCCGGCCGAGCCGCCGCTCATCATGCGCGACACCATCTTCTGTTCCATCCCGGCGGACGCCGACACCAACAAGATCAGCGACTCGATCACCGACGTGGCCGCCGAGGTCCGAACGTACGTGCCCGGCTACCGCCTGACCGCCGAGCCCCAGTTCGACCCGCCCGAACCGGGCCAGACCACCGGCCGGGTGGCCATCTTCATCGAGGTCGAGGGCGCCGGCGACTTCCTCCCGCCCTACTCGGGCAACCTCGACATCATGACCGCAGCCGCCACCAAGGTGGGCGAGGAGATCGCCAAGTCCCTCGTCCACCCCCAGTCCTAGGAGGACCTGGTATGACCGCTTCCGTGACCGCACTCCCCCGCACCTACTCCGACACCCTCGACGTCCGGGTCACCGACACGTCCCTGCGTGACGGCTCCCACGCAAAACGGCACCAGTTCACCGAGGAACACGTCCGCTCGATCGTCGCCGCACTCGACGACGCCGGCATGCCGGTCATCGAGGTCACCCACGGCGACGGCCTCGGCGGCTCGTCGTACAACTACGGCCACTCGCTCGTCGACGAGCGCATCCTCATGAAGGCCGCCGTCGACGAGGCGACCAACGCCAAGATCGCCGCCCTGATGCTTCCCGGGCTCGGCACCAAGGACGACATCAAGGCCATCGCGGATATCGGCGTGTCGATCGTGCGGGTGGCCACCCACTGCACCGAGGCCGACATCTCCGAGCAGCATTTCGGCCTGGCCCGGGAGATCGGCCTGGAGACCGTCGGCTTCCTGATGATGGCCCACACCTCGCCGCCCGAGCATCTGGCCGGACAGGCCCGCATCATGGCCGACGCCGGCTGCCAGTGCGTGTACGTGGTCGACTCGGCCGGGGCCATGATCCTGGAGGACGCATCGGATCGGGTGGCCGCGGTCGTGACCGAACTCGGCGACGACGCCCAGGTCGGCTTCCATGGTCACGAGAACCTGTCGCTGTCGCTGGCCAACACCATCGCGGCCATGCGGGCCGGGGCGGTTCAAGTCGACGGCTCGACCCGCCGGTTCGGCGCCGGATCCGGGAACACCAGCTGCGAGGCCCTGGCCGCCGTCACCGAGCGAATGGGGATCAGCACCGGTCTCGACGTGCTGAAGATGATCGACGCCGCCGAGGACGTCGTGCGGCCCGTCATGGACGGCGAATGTGTGCTCGACCGCATGTCGCTCATCATGGGCTACGCCGGGGTCTACTCCAGCTTCCTGAAGCACGCCTACCGGGCGGCCGAACGCTACGGCGTCTCCGGCGCCGACATTCTGCTGGAATGTGGCAACCGAAAGCTCGTCGGCGGTCAGGAGGACCAGATCATCCAGATCGCCGCCGACCTGGCCGCCAAGCGATCCTGAGAGGTGGTCTGGCGGCCGCCGCAAGTCGAGTGACGCAACCGGAAGGGATCGGCGGCAATGAACCTGGGAATCGACGGACGCACGGCACTGATCACCGGAGCCTCGGCGGGGCTGGGGCTGGCCTGCGCGCAGGCGCTCGCCGCCGAAGGCGTGAGGGTGGCGCTGTCGTCACGCTCCGCCGAGAAGCTGGCTGCGGCGGCCGACACCATCCCCGATGGCGCCATCACGATCCCGGCCGATATCAGCGATCTCAACGAGCGGCGGATCATGATGAAACGTGCTGCATCGGAACTGGGTTCCATCGATATCGTCATCGCCAACGGAGGCGGTCCCCCGGCCGGCAACTTCGCCTCGACCGACTTCGAGGCCTACACCGACGCCGTCGACCTGAACCTCCTGCCGGCCATCGATCTCTGTAAACGGTTTGTTCCCCCGATGCAGGAGCGGGGCTGGGGACGGGTGGTGGCCATCACCTCGACGTCGGTCCGGGAACCGATCGACCGGCTGATTCTGTCCAACACCGCCCGAGCCGGCCTCACCGCCTTTCTCAAGACCACGGCTCGGGAGGTGGCCGGCGACGGGGTCACGGTGAACTCCGTCCAACCCGGCCTCCACCTGACCGAGCGACTCACGTCGGTCTACGAGGATCCCGACGTTCTGGCCGAGACGGTACCGGCGAAGGCCCTCGGCGACCCGACCGATTTCGGGCGGGTCGTGGCCTTCCTCTGCTCCCAACACGCCCGGTTCGTCACCGGTCAGGCGCTCGCCGTCGACGGGGGCGCCACCCGGAGTCTGCAATAGGACCGTCCCGTCGGTCGGCCGATCAGCGACGGACCCGTTCCAGATAGCGGGCGGCGACCGCTCGGGATTCCTTGTCGTGCAGAGCGGCAACGAGGCTGTCGGCGTCGTTCCAGCCCCTGACCGCACCGGACATGGACTCGAGCACGGCGTTCACGTGCCGCTTCGTGGCCTGAAGCGTCAGCGTCGACTTCTCGACGAGCTCGGAGGCGAGTGAGTCGACCTCGGCATCGACCTCGTCGACCGGTACGACCCGGTTCAGGAAACCGAGTGCCCTCGCTTCGTCGGCCCCGAACGGCCGACACGTCATCACCAGCTCCCGGGTCATCGCCGGCCCGATCTCCCGCACCAGACGGGGAATGCCGCCCCAGGCCAGCGGAATGCCGAGATCCACCTCGGGAATGGAGAACCGGGTGTCGTCGGCCGCCACCCGCAGATCGCAGCCGGCGGCCAGCACGAGCCCGCCCCCGACGCAATGGCCACGAATGGCGGCGATGGTGACCGCGCCCAAACGCTCCAACGCCTCCACCATGAGTCGCCCTGCGTCGGCCGCCGCCCGGGGGCTCAAGCCCTGATTGGCCTCGGGGGAACCGAAGAAACTCAGATCGGCGCCGGCCGAGAACGCCCGCCCGCGGCCCGACACGATGACGACCTTGAGACCGTCGACCCGATCCAGCGTGGCGAAGGCGTCGGCCAACTCGAGGAGGGTCGCCGTACTCAGCGGATTCAGCTTGTCAGGACGATCCAGGGTGACGCGACCGACGGCCCCGTCGACAGCCACCTCGATCGTCTCGTAGTCGTTTGTCGTCATCGGCGCATCATCCTTCGCGTCTGGCCCGGGCCGCAATTCGGTTGTGGCCGTTGCATCCGGTGGCGATCATAGACGGCCATCGCCAGAACCTCGAACCGGCACCCGCCCGTCTTCGCCGGTGCTATGTTCGTGTTCTCCCCCATGTCGTCCACTCCGGAACCAAGAACCGCCCGACCGCTCCCCGGCCGGCCTTCCAGATCACCTGGGCGCCCGCCCGACCCTGACCGACCGGCGATCGTCTGGTTCCGCCGGGATCTCCGGTTGGAGGACAACCCGGCCTGGGCCCGAGCGACCGACGTGCACCGCCGCGTCGTGGCCCTGTTCGTGCTCGAGCCCGATCTGTTGAACGCCGCCGGACCACACCGCCGACGGCAGCTCCTCCACCATCTGCGGGCGCTGGACGAGTCACTGAGCGCTGTCGGCGGTGGTGGCCGCCTGACCGTCCGGCCGGAACCGGCCGGCGCGGCAATCGTCGACGTCGCCAACACGGTCGACGCCTCGGCCCTCTACTACAACGCCGACTACTCGGCTTTCGCCCGGCGGCGAGACGGCGTGGTCACCGCGGCGGTCGCCTCGAACTTCGATCGCGAGTCGATGGCGATCGAGGCCTTTCACGGAAACGTCGTCCACGAGCCGGGTGCCGTGCTCACGAAGTCGGGCGGTCTGTCGCAGGTGTTCAGCCCCTTCCACCGGACCTGGGAGAAGACCCCGATGACCCCGTGGCCCACCGCAGGAGAGGCCGAGACGATGGTGGTGTCGACCGCCGAGCCACCGGAACCCGACGGTGGCAAGCCCTATCAAGCCGGTGGTGAAGCCGCAGCCTGGGATCGGCTCAACACCTGGCTGGAGCACGTCGACGACTACCCCGACAGCCGCGACGTCCCGGGAATCGAGGGCACGTCCCGCCTGTCGGCCGACCTCCGCTTCGGCACGCTGTCGCCCCGGGCCGTGCTCGACGTGGTCGGTACCCATTCACCGGGTCGGGCCGCCTTCGTCCGCCAACTGGCCTGGCGGGACTGGTGGGCCCACACCCTCGCCGAACGTCCGGATCTGCCGTATCGGGCCCTCCGCCCCGACTACGAACGGATCCGGTGGCGCAGCGCCCCCGACGAGCTGGAGGCCTGGAAGGAGGGCCGCACCGGCTATCCCCTCGTCGATGCCGGGATGCGGCAACTTGCCCAAACCGGCTGGATGCACAACCGGGTTCGTATGGTCACCGCCGGTTTCCTGGTCAAGGACCTGCTCATCGACTGGCGGGAGGGTGAGCGGCACTTCCGGCGGCTCCTCGTCGACGGCGACCCGGCTCAGAACGGAGGCAACTGGCAGTGGGCCGCCGGGACCGGACCCGACGCCGCACCGTACTTCCGGATCTTCAATCCGACATCCCAATCGCAGAAGTTCGATCCCGACGGCACCTACATCCGCCGCTGGGTGCCGGAACTGGCCGGTCTCGACCGCTCGGCGATCCACGAACCGTCGAAGTTGGGACCGCTCGAACTGGCGGCGGCAGGCGTCACCCTCGGCGACACCTACCCGGAGCCGATCGTCGACCACAGGGCCGCCCGGGAACGGACGCTCGCCGCCTACAAGAGGGCGCTCGGCTGACCCGCTCCTGCTTCTTCCTGAAGGATCCGCGCAACAGGCGCGAATCCTTCAGGAAGAGTTTGGAGCCGGCCCGGCTGCGAGGCGGCCGGGTCGCTCAGGAGGCTCACCATCCTCTCAGGTCGACGGGCCAGTGATCCACCACCCGGTCGCCGTCGATCAGCCACAGCGACTCGTGACGGGCCACGGTGGGGTCGACGTGGGCCGGCGTCAACCGCACCCGATCTCCGACGTTCCAGAGCCCGGGATCCTGCGGAACCAGCGTGGCGTGCTCATCGGAACAGAACAGCACATCACCACCGTCCCAGATCGGGTTGCCGTGATCCATGGCGATCGCTTTGATGCCGGCGTCGGCCACGACCCACCCCTTCGGATTGACGGAGATCACCGTCGCCAGCACCGACAGGGCCGGTCGAAATGGCCCGTCGAGACGTGCGTAGTCACTGTCCATGAGCACGAAGCTGCCCGCCTGGATCTCGGTGGCCACGGTGTTGACGTCGAACGTGCCGGTCCCGCCCGCAGAGATGATGTCGCCCCCGACCTCCGCGGCCACCGCCGCCAGAACGGCCATGGACTCCTCGACCTTCTCGGTCCGCTCGGCCCGATCCTCGATCATCATGAGGTGACCCTCGTAGCCCATCACCCCCCGTACCGTGAGGC
>JBFHME010000090.1:0-13659 GCA_041594435.1 Acidimicrobiales bacterium | reverse complement strand
GTGGGTTCCTTTCGAGGGCGGAGGGATCGACCCGCCCTTGGACCCGGTCCATGCTCGCCACGTTCCGGCAGCCTCTCTAGGGGCCAAGGTCCCTTCTGATCGCGGCCGTGGACTGCGACGATTCAGTCATGACACGAATCCTCGTTGGCGTAGACGGATCATCGGAGGCGGTAGATGCGCTTGATTGGGCCGTCGAACATGCCGAGCCCGACGACACGCTGGTTGTGTGTCATGTCTGGTCCCTTCCGGTGGTGGCAGGATTCGAATCGCCGCTGCTCGACCCGGCACCGTTCAAGCAGGCGGCGGAGCAACTCGTGGCCGAGCTGGCCGCCCCGCTCCTGGACGACCCCGACGGCCCGATCATCGAGACGGTGGTGTCATACGGACATGCCGGGTCAGTGCTGATCGACCTCTCGGACGACGCCGACATGGTGGTCGTCGGCAGCCGAGGTTACGGCGGGTTCAAGGGTTTGTTGTTGGGCTCGGTCAGCACCTACGTGGTGCATCACGCCCGCTGCCCCGTCACGGTCGTTCCGGCCCGTTGAGGTAGGAGCTTTCCGGCACCAGCTTTCCGGCCCGGCGAAGGTAGAACCGAACGGCCGCGTAGTCGACCGTCAGCTGATCAGCCGCTCGACGGCCACCGTGCCGGAACGGGCCGGCCGTCGACGACCCCGGGTTCGGCCATCCGGTCGACGCAGGTCCGATCACCGCTCGCACCACGTCGTCAACCGTTTCCGTGATGGTGCGGTCCGAGGAAACGGCAACCGCATCCGGCCACTCCTCGAATCGACCATGCAGTCGCCGAGCCAGTTCGGGGGTGGCGTCGGACGGATCGTCGCTCACCGACCGCCGAACCGCCAAACGCTTACAGGCCACGTCGAGCGGCGCCGTCAGCTGCACCTCCGTCAGGTTGCTGTGTGTTCGGTCGGCCAGCTCCCGGGCCCAGATTCGACGCAGCTCACTCGACCAGGTGGCGTCGAGTACCACGCTCTCCCCACGGATCAGCAGGGCTTCCGCCTGATCCAACAGATCCTTGTAGACCTGGTCCCTGGCGTCGGTGTCGTACTTCGGCGGCCGGCCGTCGCCGGTTGCTTTGCGCACCTCGTCGGTCCGCAGCCATGTGGCGCCGATCGCCGCGGCCACGCCGTTGGCGACGGTACTCTTGCCGACCCCGATTTCGCCGCCGACCAGCACCAGTCGAACCCGACCCACGTGCAGATGCTGGTGGACGAGGTGATGATAGGCAACGACCTCGTTGGCCGCCGACGCCTCTCCCTGTGCCCACCGCAAGGCGGCAACCTTGGCTCGAACATGGGCCCGGTACGCAACGTAGTGATGGGCCAGCGTCGACGGGTGGTGTTCGTAGGTGAACTCACAGTAATCGTGGATGAGTGAGCGGGCGAGTTCGGGTCCGGCGAGCCGGTGGAGATCCATGGCCAGGAAGGCGATGTCGTTGAGAACGTCGCCGATGCGGAAATCGTCCCGAAAGGCCAGGCAGTCGATGACCCGTGGGCCCTCGTCGAGGCAGAAGACGTGCTCGGCCCGAAGGTCGCCGTGGCCGTCGCGTACCCAGCCCTGCTCGATTCGTTCGGCGAACAGCCGCTGTCGACCGTCGAGGTAGCGACCGACCAGTGTCCTGGTCTCGTCGAACTCGTCCCGGTCGAGCACCGTACCGGCGAGCGGTTCGAGCACCTCGAAATTCTCCGTCCACCGTCGGGTCAGCGTTTCGACCGCGGCGGCATCGGACCGGTCGTCGGTGATCGGCGGTTCGGCGGCGTGGAGCGAGGCGATGTGTCTGGCCGCCTCCCAGACACGGATCGTGGCGTCGGGTCCGGTGGCCAGCCGATCGAGCTGACGGCTCTCGGGGAGACGACGCATCACGATCATCCGGTCGGCGAGCGAACGGTTCTCCTCGACGTCGGCGGTGCCGAGATACACGTCGGGGGCAAGACGGTGGTTCAGCTCGAACTCGTTGGTGGCGGCCACGATACGGTCGTCGGTACCGACGAAATCGAGGAACGGGGTCGCCACGGGTTTCAGAAGCTTGTAGACCCGATCAGGGGTGAAGAAGAGCCGCGAGATATGGGTCTCACGGACGTCCAGCGACGACCCGTGCTGTTCGTGATCCATGAGTCCAGTGTTCGCCCCGTCCCGAGGCTTCGATAGGGCCCTTGGTCACGGATCGACGATCGACCGTCGAATCGGCCAGCAGTGGAACGCAGGGCGGCCCGACAACTAGCATCGGTCAAGGCGTGGTCGGAAACCCGACTCGGAACCCCGTTTTCGGGGCCGGGTCCACAGCCAAGAACGGGGGGATGGTGAAGCCGTTCCGACTCAATCGCAGCGGGAGGCTGGTGTTCCCCTCCAGCATCTTCGTGGATCTCGACTTCTCCGTCGTGTCCGATCTCGGCCATCTGCAGGCGATTGTGCGCCGCGACTTCGAGGTCAAAGCCCCCACCGGGGCCGAGATCGCCGAGAAGGCCGGGGTCGGGGGCTACCGGAACCGCTACGAGCTGCTACGCGACCTGGGCCTCCACCTGTTCTGGGCCAACCGCTTCGCCCTTCTGATGTACGACAAACGACCGACCCGGTGGCGTGATGTGCCACGAACCCGCGACGACGTGTTCGTGCCGCTCATGACACCATGGAAGGACCGTCGGTCCAGAGCCGACGCCGTTCAGGAAGCCTGGGGCCGTTTGCCGGCCCGATGGAGCGACACCACCGAGTCGGAGCTGTTCGACATCCTGTTCGACGTGTTCTCCAACAAGCTCTACCTGGCGGCGGAACTCCCTCCGATCAAGGCCACGATCGCCGAGGCACTGGCCGACGAGTCGGGATTGTGCACGGTGCTCGACGACTTCGATCCGGATCACCGGCGGTATTCGGTCGACGAGATCCTCGATGTGAGCGAGCAACAGCCGGAGCTGGAATCGTTGCGCCGATGGACGATGGTGCTCCACAACCAGCACCCGTGGGACCGGTCGAAGGCCAGGCTCGCATCGCTGCCGGCCCTCCAGCCCGACGACGTGGTCGTCGTGTTCCACCCGAGAAACCGCGACGTCCTCGACTTCATCAACCGGGTGAGGGAGGGGCGCTCGCTTCCCGGGCGACAGGACCGACCCGATCCTCCGGTCGAGCCGATCAGACCGCTGCCCCCGGTCGTCGTGCCGACGGCGACGCCGGTGCAGCCCCGCGTCGAGTCGCTGGCCGTTCGCAAGGGCGAGGTGGTGTGCTCCAACGACGACGTGGTCCGCAACGCCCCGCCGTCGTGGTCGCCGATGAGCGCGAACGAGATCGTGGCCAAGACGGGTATCCGGCGGCGGCGCTACACCGAGGAGACGCTCGAACACATCGCACTGGAAGCCGCCCGAGCCGCGCTCGAACATTCGGGCCGTCGGCCCGAGGAGATCGGCGCGGTGCTGGTGTGCTCGTGCACGTCGAACCGGTTGATCCCGTCGATGGCGTGTTGGATCTCCGGCCAGCTCGGCATCACCCAGACTCACGCATCGGCCGACATCGTGGCCGCTTGCGCTGGCTTTCCCTACGGGATGGCCGAAGCGATCCGCCTGCTGCGGGAGGTCGAGCGGCCGGTGCTCGTGGTGATGGCCGAGAAGTTCTCCGACAAGATCGGCAGCGCCCGTCCGTCCCGCATGATCTTCGGCGACGGCGCCGCTGCGGTTGTGGTGGCCCCGGCGGCCGACGGTGAGCGGGGCGACGTCGAGGTGGTGCAAACCTATGCCAGCGGACCGTTCAGTGAGGTCAACTCGATCATCTGGCCGAACCACGATTTCGATCACGACATCACCGTGTACGGGCCGGAGGTGAAGGCACTGGTCAAGCGGTACCTCGATCAGATGGTGGCGGAGCTGACGGCGCTACCGTCGGTGACCGGCGCGGTGCCGGGTGACGGCGGCGGACGCTCCGAGGGGGCTTCGCTCATGGACGACATCGAGATGATCATCCCCCACCAGGCCAACAAGACGATGATCATCGACATCGCCGAACCCCAGGGCATCCCGGCTTCCGACATCTACTTCAACATCGCCGAGGTCGGCAATGCATCGGCCGCCAGCATTCCCATCGCCATCTCCGACGCCGTCCACGAGGGTGTCGTGACCAGACCATCCCTGATCTTCGCCCCGGGTTTCGGAGCCGGTGCAGTCGGTGGTTACCTGGTCATGACCATCGACCCCGAAATCGTGGCCCCGGAGGTGGTGGCGGCGGCACCAACGGCCGCTGTCTCACCCGAACGGATTCGCGACGGCGGCCCACATTCATCGATGGACGATGTGGAGGCCGCCTTCGGCGGTTGATCCTTCGGTGGCCTGTTCGAGGCCGACGGCGCAGAACTTCACCAACCATCCCAACCAAGGAGAACAGCACATGACACTCGATGGCAAGGTCGCTCTGGTAACAGGAGGAACCCGCGGTATCGGCGCGGCGATCAGCGAGGCGCTCGCCGCCGACGGCGCGCAGGTGGTCGCCGGCTGTACCAGCAAGGACAAGGCCGCGGCGTTCTACGAGGCGGCCGATGCCAAGGGGCTGGCCATCGCGGTGGCCGAGGGCAACGTCGGGGTGCCCGAGGACTGCGAACGGGTGGTCAACGAGGCCATCGAGACGTTCGGCAAGCTCGACATTCTCGTCAACAACGCCGGTATCACCGTCGATCGGACGGTGCGCAAGATGACGATCGACGACTGGCATGCCGTGCTGCGGGTCAACCTGTCGGGCACGTTCTACATGTGCAAGTCGGCGCTCGAGCATCTGGTGGCGTCGGGTGCCGGGCGGATCATCAACATCAGCTCGGTGATCGGCGAGACCGGCAACTTCGGCCAGGCCAACTATGCGGCGTCGAAGTCGGGGCAGTTCGGTCTGACCAAGTCGTTGGCGCTCGAGTACGCGTCCAAGGGCGTCACCGTCAACGCCATCACACCCGGGTTCATCGACACCGAGATGATGCAGGCCATCCCCGAGGCGATCCAGGAGCAGATCGTGGCCAAGATCCCAGTCGGTCGATTCGGTCGTCCCGACGAAATCGCCCGGGCGGTCAAGTTCCTGGCCGAGGACGACGCCGGCTACATCACCGGTTCGGTGCTCTCGGTCAACGGAGGCCTTGAGATGCAGTAGATCACCGGGAAACGGTCGACGGCCGTCTCTGGGCCTACGTTCGCGGCAGTGGGTCGACCTGGCTATCGTCTCCGGAATGGAATGGCTTTCCGACCCCGCAGCTTGGAGCGCCCTGGCGGCGCTGCTCACACTGGAGATCGTTCTCGGCGTCGACAACGTCGTCTTCATCTCGATCCTGGCCAACAGGCTTCCCGAAGGGCAACAGGACCGGGCCCGTCGTGTCGGGATCCTCGGCGCCGGCGGCATGCGCGTGCTGCTGTTGCTGGCCATCAGCTGGATCATCACGTTGGAGAATGAGTTGTTCGAGGTGTTCGAACGTGGCTTCAGCGGCAAGGACCTGATCCTGTTGGCCGGTGGCCTGTTCCTGATCTACAAGGCGACCAAGGAGATCCATCACAAACTCGAGGGCGAGGATGAACACGCCGAAGCCCGGGTGGCACCGACCTTTGCCGCCGTGGTCGGCCAGGTGCTGCTGCTCGATCTCGTCTTCTCGATCGACTCCGTGATCACCGCCGTCGGCATGACCACGTACGTGCAGGTCATGGTCGTGGCGATCCTCGCCGCGGTCGGGGTCATGCTGGTGGCCTCGAGCGCGATCTACCGCTTCGTCAATCGGCACCCGTCGGTCAAGATGCTCGCCCTGGCTTTCCTGCTGCTGATCGGGATGACCCTCATCGCCGAGGGTCTCGGTGAGAAGATCTCGAAGGGCTACATCTATGCCGCCATGGCCTTCTCGGTGTTCGTCGAGGTGCTCAACATCGGTGTTCGACGGCGGACCAGGGAACCGGTCAAGATGCACGAGCGGATGACACCGCAGCCCGATTCGGAGTTCGCCGGCGTCTGATCGACCACCGGCATTTCCGTTGATCCGCGGACCTGTCCTTGCCGAACGCCGCGTGCGTGAACCGGCCGATCATCCGCAGGAAGCCGGGAGCCGGGTTCCCCACCCGAGGTCAGCTCGAGGTCCGCTCGAGGCCGATTGCTCCGGACGCCGGCGGTCTCGGGCCGGGCATCCGGAGCAATCGTTGACTGGTCGAGCCGGTTCGGAGTCAGTCCGATGCCGGGTGTGCCTGGGTGTTCCCGGAGCGTAGGGTGCCCGAGACGTCAAGCACCACGTCGCCGTCGGCATTCTTCACCACCAGCGAGATGGTGTCGTTCCGGCCGGGCTCACCGGCGTCGGCGATGACCCACTCTGCGGTGGCCCCGTCAACACCGTCCAACCGGCCGATTCCGGCGCCGCTGGCGGTGTCGAAGCCGGCCACCGGTGAACCCTCCGAAATCTCCGGATCGTCGTCACACCCCGCGTCGGTCAACTCCTCGAGGTGGAAGCGGTGGCGGTCACGACGTGAACCCCAGTTGATCTGCAGATTGTTGGCCTCGCCGGGGAGGACATCGCAGTGGACCACGAAGCCCAGGGTGGCATTCTCCACCGAGCCGCCACCGGTCATGTAGGCGCTGTTCTCCGGGTCGGGAGGGTCGATGGTGCAATCGGGGTCGTCGGCGTCGACCAGTCCGTCGCCGTCATTGTCGATGCCGTCGTCACAGATCTCGGACGTGACGACCGCCTCGGCCGTGATCGAGATGACGGAGAGGAAGATGATGTCATCGTTCGACGGGTTGCGGGTCTCGATCGTCAGCGATGTGTCTCCGTCCGACAGGAACGGCACGAGATTGTAGAGTTCGTCGTCGGTTCCCGTCCCGACAGCGAACGGATCGGCCGGATTGTCCAGACTGTCACCGACGCCACCGACGGTGATGAGACCCCCGTTGGAGCCGAACCCGTCGTCGTAACTGCCGGCGCACGACGTCAGTCGTTGACCGTTGACATCGACCTCCGAAAACTGCCCGGTGCCACAATCCGAACCAATGCCGTCGAACTGGAAGCCGAAGCCGATGCCGAGTGACATCTGGGCGGCGAAACCGGGAACCGTCGTATCGAGCGGCTGGGCGAAGTTGAACGTCGCAGTGTCGCCGGTTGTCACCTGGGCACCGTCGAGCACGGCGATCGTGGCCTGGGGCAGCGACGGGTTGGAGTAGATGACCACGAGCGCAACGCCGTCCATGTTGACGGGATCGGAGTTGACGGCGAAGTCGGTGATACCACCTCCACCGCCGACCTTGGCCGCAACCTGGGCGGTCACATCGGCTCGAGCGGAGCTGAGGAAGAACCCAGGCACGATCTCGATGGAACCGATGAGGGCCAGGTTGACGACGGTGCCGTCGAAATCGAGGGTCAATGCCGCGGCGTCGGGCAACGACGCGAAGTAGCTGCTGTAGAGGTAGGCCAGCTCCACGGTGGACCCGGCCGGCACCTCGGCCTGCACCGTTCCCCCCGGGCCGCTCTGACCCAACCCATCGGCCGAATACGCGGCTTGACCGACGAATGTCGCGCCGACGGCCGGGTCGGGCTGCAGGAGCTGGAGCTCACCCGACGCCGGACCGGTGCCGACCAGTAGCGCGGCGACAACCATAAATACTGCGAATACAAGCTTGCTGCGTTGACGGAATTTCATGTATGCCCTCCTGACAATTGTGCGATGTGCCACGTGAGGCTATGTCGTGCCTAAATATTGAATCAAGCATTCGAGGGATATTACCCAGAGCAGTTGTTCCCGCTCCGAACACCGACCAACAGAACCCAGCGTTTGACGACCACATCTGCCATGGGGCTGGCGCTGACGACTCCGGTTCGTCCGCCGCCCGTCGTGCCGGTTCGTCGGGTCCTTCGGCCACGATCCGGCTGCCGGTGGGAAGGCTTTGCCGGCACCGTTCGGGCCGGGAAATGCCAACAATTCGACGGACCCGGCCTCGAGGTCCGTCCGGTCACCGGCCCGGATCGTTCCAGGAGGCGGAGAGGCAACATCTTTGGTCAAGCAGCGGAGGCAAATGCACATTCAAATGCGACAACTCTGAGCACGATCCAACGGTTGGAACAGCCCAATCGGTCACCCCTGTCGACATGGCATTTGTCATGCCCACTCGACGACCGAACTGCGGCATACCGGTCACCAACGACGTCCATCCTCGGCGCCCCGCAGCCGGAGGAGTCTGATCTGGTGGCGCCCTCGGCAGGATTCGAACCTGCGCACACGGCTCCGGAGGCCGATGCTCTATCCCCTGAGCTACGAGGGCTGTAGCGTCGGCCAGTCTAATCCGCCTTGCGCCAAAGCAGACAGCCCTTTGCGGGCGGGGCTTGTGCCCGATTCCGGATCTGGCAGGACTCGCGCGCGGGTGGCGCACGGAATTCCTGCCAGATCGTCGGGTGGACGGTCGGTTGGCCGCCCGGGTTCGCAGGCGCCGAAGAGGGCTAGATGCCCTTGCCGAAGCGGTGGGCGACCTTGAGCGCCGACTCGGCCTTCAGACCGGCGGCCACGGCGAGTGCCAGGGGCAGACGTTTCTCGGTCGGATGGAGGCGGGCGGTGGCGACGATCGTCCGCAGCGCCCGGGTCCGCTCCCCCATGGCTGCCTGGGCCACCGCCTGCTGGCCCCGGATGCGGGCCAGGCCGTCGGAATGGCGGCCGAACTCCGGATACTTCTCGGTCAGATAGCCGAGCGCCTCGTCGATCATCCTCCACCGTTCGAAGAAGAACGACGCGCCGTGCCACCACACCCGCACCAGTGGCTGCCCGGCCACCGCGATCCCGGTCAGCCGGGCGGTGCGGAGGAACAGATCGTAGTCCTCGGCGTAACTGCCGGGGATCTCCTCGTCAACGAGTCCGATCCGCTCCACCAGGGTCCGGCGATGCACCAGCCAGCTCGACGGATGGACCTCGGTCATCCGGTCCCGGAGAAATCCGTCGAAGGTGAGCCGTTCGGGATCGGGCATGCGGGCGGTGTCGGCGCCCTCGTAGCGGATGAGGATGCCGGTGCAGGCGGCCCGACAGCCGGGCGATGCGGCCAACGCCTCGAACTGCGACTGCAGCTTGCCGGGCAGCCACTCGTCGTCGTCGTCGCAGAAGGCGATCCAGGCACCCGACGCCCTGTCGATGCCGCTGTTGCGAGCACCGGCCAGACCCGGGGACCGCTGGTTGGTGGTGACGACGACGTCGACGCCGTGGCCCTCGCCGGTGGCCAGCCCGGCCAGGGAATGATCGGGCTGGGAGCGGTCGAACACCACCACGATCTCGATTGGGGCGTCGTGGCGCTGAGCCAGCACACCGGTGAGAGCCCGCCGCAACAGCTCTGGCCGGTCCCTGGTGGCGATGACCACCGACACCGAGCGGTCGGCGAGGTGCGCCGTGGAAGCGCCGGCGTCGGCGTCAGCGTCGGCGTCGGCGTCAGCGCCGATCGACGTGATCGGCGACCGACGATCGGTGCCGGGAGCCGGCCTCCGTGGTGCGGTGGTGAGGTCGGGCTGCGTCATGAGTTCGTCCGTCGACGTTCCGACAGAGGATCGACGGCCGGTCGGAACCGGCGGTCCACATCCGGGGTGCGGCGCTCGCCGTCGACCGATTCGGTCGAACCCGAGGTTGGAGCGCTCGGACGAGCCGGCTGGACCGGTGTCCGGGTCCCGATCAACCGATCAACCGCCCGGGCGAAGGACACCACCCCGGCGGCGTTGGCGTGATCGGCGGTCACGGCGAACGCGTCGGGCTCGGCCATCGCTCGGTCCATGGCGGCGAACAGATCCTCACGATCGTCGACCACCACCGCCACCCCGTGGAGCGCGAGGTGTTCGGCGAATCGCATCTGATGGTCATCGACGTGTTCATGGTGGGCGGGATTCCGGGCCACCACGATCGGGAGCCGCCCCGACAGACGGGCATCCATGACGGTCGACGGGCCACCGTGACTGACCACGACCTTCGCTCCCCGGAACAACTCCAGGAGCTCCCCGTGCGGTATCAGCTCCCGGCTGTGGTGGCGGGACGGGGCCGACGTTCCCGCCTGAACGACCGCCACCACCTCGGGGTGCAGATCACGCCACTCGTCGATCCAGCCGATCAGGCGGTCGAAACGATGATGATCGGTGCCGACCGAGACCACCACCTCGGCGCTCGATCGCCGGATCCGCTGCTCCGCTTCCTGCCCCACCTCCGCATCGGCGTACGGTCCGTGTGCGACGGTCGACATCAGTAGAGCGGTCCCGTGAGCTCGCTCCCGGCGTAGAGGCTCTGTTGTTCCGGCCACTGCACACAGAACAGCGACGTGAACGGCCGGCACAACCGCCCGGTCAAGGTTCGGGAGTCGATGCGGTCATAGACCTCCAGGTAGACGGTCGGGATACCCATCGCCCTCGCCACGACGAAGAAGGGAAGCGCAACACCGGCACCGGTGGATACGACCACGTCGGGCCGGTAGTCCTTCAGGACCCGCCGGGCCAACGGCGTGTTCCGGGCCAGGTTGATCACGTTCCTGGTCGTGGGGTGGTGGGCGAAGACGAGGTCCTCACCCTCCAGTTTCGAGTGGGCGTCAGGCAGGTCGAACGAAACCCAGCGCCGGTCGTGATGGGTCCACCACGGTTTCAGTTGGAGGAGTTGGGCCAGATGGCCCCCGGCCGAGGACACGAAGAGGAGCCGTCGGCGCTCGAAGGGAGGCCCGTCGGCACGATCCCCGGCGCCGTCGTCCCGTCGCTCGATGGTGCGCCGGCGATCGGCGCCGGTCGGATACTCGGCCAGGCCGGTGGCGTCTGCCGGACCGCCGGTCGGATGGGTGACCGCCATACTTCAGAACGTCGACCGGATCCCGGTCCGACCTAAGAGGGAATATCATCCATCCGATAGCAGAGCCGGCGGCACTACGCTGGTGAGGAACGTCGCCCGGCCGCTATCGGCCAGAACACCACATGACTCCACGTCACACGGTCGGGGGCACCGCCGCTCCGCCGATCGGGACTCCGGTCCGTCCTTGGTGTCGGCCCGTATCGCAAAGGCCCGAAATCTCAAAGGATCAAAGGAAGGTATGACCACCAGACTGTCCCACGTCGCGAATCTCGAGGCGGAAGCAATCTTCATCATCCGTGAGGTGGCCGCGGAGTTCGAACGCCCGGCCTTGTTGTTCTCCGGCGGCAAGGACTCGATCATCGTCCTTCACCTGGCCCTGAAGGCGTTCGCTCCCGCTCCGCTGCCCTTCCCGATCATGCACGTCGACACGGGCCACAACTTTCCCGAGGTCATCGCATTCCGGGATCGAGTGGTGGCCGAGAACAACCTTCGCCTGGTCGTGGCCTCGGTTCAGGAGGCCATCGACGAGGGCAGGATCCAGGACGTGACCGGGCCCCGTGCGTCACGCAATCGACTGCAGACGGGCGTCCTGCTCGACGCCATCGAGAAGAACCGTTTCGACGCACTGTTCGGGGGCGCCCGCCGCGACGAGGAGAAGTCCAGGGCCAAGGAACGGGTCTACAGCTTCCGCGACGAGTTCGGTCAGTGGGATCCGAAGGGTCAACGGCCTGAACTGTGGAGTCTCTACAACGGCCGCTACAACGCCGGCGAACACATGCGGGTGTTCCCGATCTCCAACTGGACCGAACTCGATGTGTGGCACTACATCCGTGACGCTCAGATCGAGGTTCCCCACGTCTACCTGTCGCACGACCGCGAGGTTTTTCTGCGCGACGGGATGTGGCTCGGGGTGACCGAGTTCCTCAAACCGATGGAGGGCGAGACGGTCGAGACCCGCAAAGTCCGGTTCCGCACGATCGGCGACGCGACCTGCACCGGTGCCGTCGAATCACCGGCCGATTCGATCGACAAGATCATCGAGGAGGTGGCGGCCACCCGAATCACCGAGCGGGGGGCCACCCGGGCCGACGACCGCACCAGCGAGGCCGCCATGGAAGACCGCAAGAAAGAGGGCTACTTCTAGCAATGGACGTGCTCGGCCCGGACGGCCTCACCCCGAGTTTCGGCTTCCGCCGAAACCCCCGCTCGCAAACCGCCACGTATGGGCGACGAAAGGACTCGTGATGGATCTTCTACGTTTGGCTACCGCCGGATCGGTCGACGACGGCAAGAGCACCCTCATCGGACGTCTTCTCTACGACTCCAAATCGATTTTCGAGGATCAACTCGAATCGATCGAGGCCACATCCGCCGAGCGGGGCGACGAACACACGAACCTGGCTTTGCTCACCGACGGTCTGCGGGCCGAGCGGGAGCAGGGCATCACGATCGACGTCGCCTACCGCTACTTCACCACGCCCCGTCGCAAGTTCATCATCGCCGACACCCCCGGCCACATTCAGTACACGCGAAACATGGTGACCGGGGCCTCCACGGCCGATCTGGCCATCATTCTGGTCGACGCCCGCAAGGGTCTGACCGAACAGTCACGCCGTCATTCGTTCATCGCCAGCCTGCTCCGGATACCTCACCTCGTCCTGGCCGTGAACAAGATGGATCTGGTCGACTACGACCAGGCGACCTTCGAGCGCATCCGGGCCGAGTACATCGAGTTCGCTTCGCGCCTCGACGTGCCGGACCTCTCCTTCATCCCCATCTCGGCACTCCACGGCGACAACGTCGTCGACCGCTCGGCCACCATGGACTGGTACAACGGCGCCACCCTCCTGCACCACCTGGAGGAGGTGTACATCGGATCCGACCTCAACATGGTCGACGTCCGCTTCCCCGTCCAGTATGTGGTCCGCCCCCAGAGCACCGAGCACCACGACTTCCGGGGATACGCCGGAGCGGTGGCCGGTGGTGTGATGAAGCCCGGCGACGAGGTGGCCGTCCTGCCATCGGGATTCAGCACCAGGATCAAGGCCATCCACGGCCCCGACGGTCCGGTCGAACAGGCCATCGCGCCGATGTCGGTCGTCGTGCAGCTGGAGGACGAGCTCGATGTGAGCCGGGGCGACATGGTATGCCGGGTCAACAACCAGCCTGCCGTGACCCAGGATCTCGAGGCCATGGTGTGCTGGATGTCCGACGCCACCCGGCTGGCCGAGGGCTCGAAGCTCGCGATCAAGCACACCACCAAGTGGGCGAGGGCGCTCGTCAAGGATCTCCGCTACCGACTCGACATCAACACCCTTCACCGGGACGAGGAGGCCACCGCGCTGGGCCTCAACGAGATCGGCCGGGTTCGGTTGCGTGTCACCCAGCCGCTGTTCGCCGACGAGTACCAGGTCAACCGCACCACGGGAAGCTTCATCCTGGTCGACGAGAACACCAATGTGACCGTCGGGGCCGGCATGATCCGCGACACCGAGTAGCCGTCGACGGCGGCCACGACAACGAGGGAGATCACCGTGATGAAGACCGACAATACGGTGTGGCACGCCAGTGCGGTCGCACGCGCCGACCGGTGGGCGGCCGCCGGATCGGGGGCAACCGTGTGGCTGACCGGCCTGTCGGGCTCCGGCAAGTCGACGATCGCCGTCGAGCTGGAGCGGCGTCTGATCGCCGAGGGCCGTCCGGCCTACCTGCTCGATGGTGACAACATCCGCCACGGACTCAATGGTGATCTCGGATTCTCCGCGGAGGACCGCAACGAAAACGTCCGCCGAGTGGCCCATGTGGCCCGATTGCTCGCCGACGCCGGGGTGGTGGCCGTCGTCCCCCTCATCAGCCCCTACCGGGCGGC
>JBFHME010000089.1:0-13809 GCA_041594435.1 Acidimicrobiales bacterium | reverse complement strand
CCGGCAGCCCGCGGCCCACGATCCCTACGCCGGCGATCCCTACGCCGGCGATCCCCATGGTCGACCCCAGGGAGGTGATCCTTACGCCGGAGATCCCTACGGGGATCCTTACGCCGGGGATCCCTACGGTGCCGACCCGTACGCAGGCCAGCACAGCGAGGAGGCCCGTCGGCGGGTCCTGGCCACCGGCCCCCACCAGCTCGGCGATCAGTGGGGTGACGTCAACGATCCATTCCAGGATCCGTTCGACCCGCACCGGGGTCGCCACGACGAGTTCTCGGCCCGCCGAGGCCGCGGTCGGTTCGTCGTCGCGTTCATCGGGGCGGCCCTCGTCGTGGCCCTGGCCGCCGGGGCCTATGCCGTCTACTCGGTCCTGCAGGACACCAATGAGTTCGACACCGCCGCCGAGGCCACCACCACGACCGCGCTGCCCACCACGACCACGGAGGCGACCACCACCACGACACTCCCGGTCGGCATGCAGATTCAGCTCGTCTCCGACCAGTTCATCTGCAATGACGCCGTTCGCGAGTTCGGGCTGATCACCGGCGCCGCCCCCAACGAGGAGATCGCCTTCACCTCGCCGCAGTCCCCCAACCTTCGAGCGGGCCAAGCCGACGAGAACGGTCGTCTGCCGATCCGGTGGTCGTGTTCCGCCGATCAGGTGGGCATGACGTGGGAGTTGACCGCCACCGGTTCCGAATCGGCCCTTTCGGCCACCACCTCGTTCACCGGTGTGGCCGAGGGCACGGCGATTGTGGAGCGGGCCACCACAACCACGATGCCCACGACCACAACGTTCGAGGTGGGCGAGTTCACCGTCGTGCTCACCGAAAACCCGTTCACCTGCGACGGCGGCGCACGGGTCTTCGGCACGTTGTCGGGGGCGACGCCCAACGGGCAGATTTCGTTCAGCTCACCGCAGACCAGCGGCATCAGCCCCGGCACGGCGGATGAGACCGGCACCCGGCCGATGCGGTGGTCGTGTTCACCCGATCAGGCAGAGACCGTGTGGGAGTTGACGGCGACCGACGACGCAACCGGTCGCTCGGTCACCTTCAAGCTGTCGGGCCAGCCGTAGCGGCCGGCGCTACTGGCTTGTCCGCATCCCCTGGCCGGAAAGGTCGGAGCGGAGCACGTTCAGGTTGACCTCGAGTTCGCCGTCGGGATCGATGGGATCGCCCTTGACGACGACGGCACGCTCGGCCATCGGATCCGGCTCGACACCGAGGGCGCAGGCCAGGCCATGATGGACGATGACCGCGACGGTCCCGTCGCCGGGTGGGGGCTGACAACCGGGTGCGAGTTTGACGGCGGCGAACACCCCGAGCCGTCTTCTGATGCCCGAACGGGGCCACCCGGCCGGGTTGTCGCCGAGATCGTCTTCGACCTCGAAGCCGTTTGTCCCGGCGATCACGACGACCGTGTGGTGCAACGGGTCGACGTTTGAGCCGTTGTCCGACCTGTCGAGTGCCGCCAGGATGAGGCGGTTGTTGCAGGCGGCACGGGCAACGACGTCGCCGAGCGCCGCGTCGCGACCCCCGGTGTCGCAGTGGGTGAGGTGGGCGAACACGAAGTCGGGTTGCGTGTTGCCGGCGGCGACGTCGATCGTCTCGGCCAACCGGTCGGCCGTCACCGAGCCGCCTCCCGTACCGACGCCACGGAACCATGTTCCGGTGGCCGACGGCGCACCCAGGTGGGTGGTGGCGTAGCCGTTGTCGCCCAGCAGGTCGGCGACGGGACTGTGGCCGTCCAGCATTGCCGTGAGCCGCCGTCGGTCCCATGCGTTGCCGGGCGTTCCGGGGTGTTGTCCGGAGAGCGCGGCGGCAACGGCAAGGAGGGGATCGGACGAGTTCGACCACGCCTCGGGCGGGAGGAGGAAGCCGCCGTCGGAGAGGGCCAGCCGGAACTCGGTGTTGTCGTAGCCGTGGTCGACGAGCAGGGCGTTGCTGCTGGGGTGCCGGTCGACCATGATGACGACGAGGTCCCGCTGTTCCGTGGCCTGGTCGAGGACGATCGGGGCCGGGTCGATGGTCGTCCCGCCGATCCAGTCGGGCCACCTCAGGGTTGGTGCCGACAACCAGAAGAGGCCGGCGAGTACGAATCCAACTCCCCGAAAGCCGACGCCGAGTCCCCGGAGCACGAGTCCAACACCGACCAGCGTGCCGAGCGTCGCCGCGGCCAGGAGCAGGATCGCGGTCGTCGCCGTGGTGGCACCGGCGACCGAGGCGAGTCGGTGAAGCACGGCGACGGCGATCGGGGCAACGAGCCACGCGTGTTTTGCCATGGGCGCAGGCTATGCCAACTCGGCCGATCCGAACCCGACGCCGAAACGAACACACCAGATGACGACCGTGTCGTAGACGCCGAGATCGACGTCGGCCGGCAGCTCGTAGTTCTGCGAGCCGATGTTGCCCTTGAGGTCGCCGAGGTCGATGAAGGAATCACCGAAGCCTTCGGCCGACGAGGCCAGGTAGACGTTCAGATCGGGGCCGTTGTCGGTGGCGAAGTCCTCCTCGAGTCGCAGGACACGCTGGGTGCCACCATCGGTCAGGACGACGGCGGACCCGGTCGTCGGGTGGGCGCCGTCCACAAAGGACCCGGCTGCGGCGGTCCCGGGGCCGGACTCGTCCGTCGTGACTTCGCCTGCCGTCGTCTCGTCTGGTGCCTCGGCCGCGATCATGAAATCCGGAGCCGCCTCGGACACCTCGTCGTCGATGAACAGGGTGTGCACGCCGAAGACCCCGAAGGTCAGGAAGGCGATGACCGCGACCCCGACGACGAGAGCGGGGATGAGCAGTTTGCGATTGGTGAACACGGACATGGGCCTGAATCCTTGCATGATCGGAACTTGATGCCAAGCGACCCAACCGGACTCCGGCCGTCGACCATTCCGCCGCTTGTCGTCGTTTCGCAAATGTTTCGCGATCGGCGGTCCCCGGGTGGGAGACCCGGAGAGGCCAACGATGCCGACATCTGCCATCATGGCTTGCGCTTGCCGAACCTGTTCGGCCATCGACCCAAGGAGCACAAACGAGATGACCGAACTCGGCCCCCGCACCGCGGAGCTGTTGCCAACGCTGAGCATCGAGGAGAAGGCGGCGCTCACCGCCGGATCCGGGTTCTTTCACCTGACCGGTGTGGAGCGGTTGGGGCTCCCGAACTGGTTGACCACCGACGGACCCAACGGGGCGAGGGGAACGTCGGTGCTCGGATCGGGCGAGGCGAAGGCCACGTGCGTGCCGTGCGGGTCGGCCCTCGGGGCCACCTGGAATCCCCGTCTGGTCGAAGAGGTCGGTGCACTGCTGGGTCGGGAGACCCGCTTCAAGGCGGCTCGCGTGCTTCTGGCCCCGACCGTCAACCTGCACCGTTCGCCCTTGGCCGGTCGCAACTTCGAGTGCTTTTCCGAGGATCCACTCCTGAGCGGTGTGTTGGCCGCCGCCTACATCCGGGGCGTCCAGTCCGAGGGTGTGGTCACCACGGTCAAGCACCTGGTCGGCAACGAGTGTGAAACGGATCGGGCCACAAGCAACTCGATCATCGACGAGCGTGCGCTACGGGAGCTGTACCTGGTGCCGTTCGAGTACGCCGTGAAAGACGGTGGGACGCTCGGGGTGATGACCGCCTACAACCGCCTCAACGGGCGGTACTGCAACGAGCAGAAGTGGCTTCTGACCGACGTGCTCCGCGACGAGTGGGGATTCGAGGGTTTCGTCACCACCGACTGGATGGCCGGTGCCTTCACCGAGTCGGCCGCCGAGGCCGGTCTCGACGTCGAGATGCCCGCCGGCGACCGTATCTACGGTTCGGTTCTGGCCGAGGCCGTTCGTGACGGCCGAGTGCCGGAGGCGTCGCTCGACCGGATCGCCGGCCGGTTGCTGTCGGTCTTCGAGCGGATCGGCGCGTTCGCCGACGAGCCCCATGTCGAGCAGTCGATCGATCTGCCGGAGCATCGCGAGCTGGCACGTCGGGTCGCAAGTGACACGATCGTCCTCCTCCGCAACGAGCCGGTGGCCGACTCCGGTGACACCCCCGTGCTGCCGCTCGGCGTGGACGAGCTCTCGTCGATCGCCGTGATCGGACCCAATGCCGGGCGGGCCCAGATCATGGGCGGCGGCTCGGCGAACCTCCGTCCCTTCCACCGCACAAGCCCGCTCGACGCGATACGGGCCCGCCTCGGCGACTCGGTCACCGTCACCCACGCGGAAGGATGCAGCATCGACAAGATGGCTCCCCTGTTGACCGGGAGCGAGATCCGCACACCCGACGGCGAGCAGGGATTCGCCCTCGAGGTGTTCGGCAACACCGACTGGGAGGGCGACCCGATCGGTCGGGCCACGCGTGACACGAGCCGGATCACCTTCGGAGACGAGCCCGCGGCCGGTCTCAAGCTGAATACGTTTTCGGTCCGGGCCAAAGCGATCTACCGGCCGTCCGTCTCGGGTCGTTTCGACATCGAGGTCACCCAGGCCAGCCCGAGTCGGGTGTATGTCGACGGTGGGCTGGTGATCGACGGTGTGGCCAACAGGCCAGCTCCCGGCACCACATTCTTCGGCACGGGTTCGGTACCGATGATCCACACCGTCGAGCTGACGGGCGGGACCGACTATGAGCTCACGGTGGAAAGCGTCACCGGAGAAGGTTCACCGTTCACCGGATTGGATCTTCGGGTTCGGGCTCCCCAACCCGACGATCCCATGGGCGAGGCGGTGGCCGCTGCGGCCGCCGCCGACGTCGCCGTCGTGGTCGTCGGAACCAACGACGACTGGGAGACCGAGGGTGAGGACCGCACGTCTCTCGGCCTGCCAGGCCTTCAGGACGAACTCGTGTCGGCGGTTGTCGAGGCCAATCCCCGAACCGTCGTCGTGGTCAACACCGGTGCGCCGGTGCTCATGCCGTGGGCCGATTCGGCGCCGGCGATCCTCCATTGCTGGCTCGGGGGCCAGGAGATGGGCGATGCGCTGGTCGACGTGTTGACCGGCGCCGCCGAACCCGGTGGCCGGCTCCCAACGACCTTTCCGGTGTGCGTCGAACACACGCCGAGCTACGGCAACTTCCCCGGGGACAACGGGCAGGTTCCCTACGCCGAGAGCATCTTCATGGGGTACCGGTGGTACGACAGCCGTCGTCTTCCGACCCTGTTCCCGTTCGGCCACGGTCTGTCCTACACCAGCTTCGAAGTGGGTGAGCCGACGGTGATCGTCGACCGTGCGTCGGCCGCCGGCGGTGTCGACATCACGATCGAGGTTCCGGTGGCCAACACCGGTCACCGGCGGGGGAGCCATGTGGTGCAGTGCTACGTGCGGCCACATCGGTCTCGCCTGGTGCGACCCGATCAGGAGCTGAAGGCGTTCGACAAGGTCACGCTGGATTCCGGGGAGTCGACAACGGTGTCGCTGACCCTCAACGAGCGAAGCTTCGCCTACTGGGATCCCGCACAGCCCGAGTGGCTCGAACTGCGGGCCGCGACGGCCGTCACGTTGCCGTATCTGCAGGGCCAGGAGCGACGGACCGAGCCGGGATGGACGGTGGAGCCGGGCCGTTACGACATCGTCATCGCCAACAGTGCCACCGATCCGGTGGCGTCGACGAGCATCGATATCGGCGCCTGATCGCCCGAGCGAAACCAGTAGTATCGGTGCCTCGTGCAGGTTCCCGTTCGTCTCGTCGCCGTTCTGCGACCGCAGGTCCACGGGGCGGTTCTGGCCGCCGTCGGTGTGGCCACCGTCGTCTTCTCCGCCTCCCCGTTTCTGATCGACGAGGTTGCCGATCACTACGAACTCGGTCTGAGCTCGGCAGCGCTCATCAGCACCGCCCAGCTCGGTGGTTTCGGCGTGGCGTCGTTCGGTGCCGGCCGTACGTTGAACGGCCGCCCACACGTGTTCGTCGTTGCGGCCGGTGGGCTCGTGCTGGTGAACCTGGCGTCGGCTCTGGTACCTCCGTTTCCGGTTCTGGTGGCGCTTCGGGCGGGGGCGGGTTTGACGATGGGTGTGACGAGTTGGATGGCGTGGTCGCTGGCCTTCGGCGATGATGCGGACACGAGCGAGGTCTCGATGGTGGGGCCGCTGGTCGGTGTCGTCGCCGCGCCGGTGATCGCCCCGGTCGTGCAACTCGGGGGTATCAACGCCACGTATCTGATGCTGTCGGCGTGGGCGGCGGTGCCGCTGGTGCTGGCAGGGTTGCTGTCGATTCCGGAGGTGCCGGCCGTTCGGGCCGAGTCGGCCTCCGGCGCGACCGGTACGGTGTCGGCCGCGGACCGGACCCGTCACCGGCCGGTGCCGGTTGCACTGGTGATCCTGATCAGCCTGGCTCTGTTCTCCGCCGGTGGGTCGTCGGTGTGGATGTTCACCGCGGTGTTCGGCGAGGAGCGTGGCATCTCGATCACCGTGCTGGCGTGGGCCTACAGCGCCAACGCCGTGGCCGGGGTCATCAGCGCCCGCTGGCCGTCGGAACGTGGCCCGGCCGGTCTGTGGGTGGCCGGCACCGGAGCCCTGGCCCTGCTGGTCTGTGTCTATCCGAACGCCACGGCTCAGCTGGTGGCCATGGCACTGTGGGGGTTCTTCTTCTGGATGGGTCTCCCCGCCGCGTTCTCCCTGCTCGCGGCAAAGTCCCGCTACCCCGAGGAGCGGGCCGGTGACGCCCACGCCTATCTTGCCGCCGGTCGGGTCCTCGGCCCCACGATCGGCGGTTTGGCACTCGACTACGGGGGTGCCACCGCCCTCGGGTTGCTGGCCGCTGTGTTGATGATGGGCGCCGGATTGATGCTCGTCGTGACCGCTCGAACGGGGAACAAACATACCGAAGTTGGTGTTTTGTAGTACTTGCCGAGCAATTCGGCCGATTTTCGGCCGATACTGGATACAACTTTCGGCACGGAGGTACCAGCCAGACATGGCAACGTATGCATCAACCATTCCCGTCATTCAGACCGACGAGGCGACACGAACCCAGTTCCTGGTGCGGGTCTATCAGCACCTGGCTCTGGCCGTGGTTGCCTTCATCGGATTCGAGACGCTGCTGTTCACCAGTGGATTGGCGGAGCGTTTCGCCAACTTCCTGTTCGAGACCGGCGGGTTCGCCTGGCTGCTGATTCTGGGCGGCTTCGCCATCGTCAGTGCCATCACCGCCCGGGCGGCGTACGATCTCGAGAACCCGAACACCCAGTACGCCGGGCTCTTCGGTCTGTCGGCGGCGGAAGCGGTGATCTTCGCACCCTTCCTGTGGATCGTGTTCAACACCGAGTCGGGCACCACCGACGTCACGCTGGCCGCGATCACCACCCTGATCGGCTTCGCCGCTCTCACCGTGGTGGCCATGGTCACCCGACGGGATCTCTCGGTGCTACGCCCCCTCCTCATCTGGGGCGGCGTTGCCGCCATCGGGCTCATCGTCGTCGCCGTCATCTTCGGGTTCACGCTCGGTCCGCTCTTCTCGGTGGCCATGATCGCCCTCGCCGGCGCGTCGATCCTCTATCAGACCCAGCGCATCGTGCGGGAGTACCCGGCCGGCGCCTACGTTGGTGCCGCCGTGAGCCTGTTCGGTTCGCTGATGATGATGTTCTGGTACGTCCTGCGACTGTTCGTCGGCCGCGACTGACCGATCCGACCGGTCGGAGCCGCAGTCAGCGGCGGCGAGCCGTCTTGTGAGGGCGCAACCCCGGGGTTGCGCCCTCGTCGCGTCCACATGGCGACCGGTCCAGGCCGGATTCAGATCGTGACCAGATCGGGATTCTGGCCCGCGTCGCTCATGCCGCGGCGCACGTCGACGGTCGCCAGAACGGCGATGCCGGCCACGAAGAACAGGATCAACGAGATGATGGCCTGACGCTGCGAACCCGTGATCTGGTTGACGATGCCGAACAGCAGCGGCCCGATCCACGTCGTGCCTCGGGAGGCGATCTCGTAGAAACCGAAGTATTCGCCTTCGGCGTCGGACGGGATCATCTGTGAGAACAGGGAGCGGGCGATGGCCTGCGAACCGCCGAGTACGAGCGCCAGAACAGCGCCCATGATCCACAGCTGGGTGATCGAGGTGAGGAAGCCGTAGGCGTAGATCACGAGCGCGGCCCACACCACCAGGTTGATGATGAGCGCCTTCTTGGCCCCGATCCGCTCGGCCCAGCGACCGAAGCCCATGGCGCCCGGCGTGGCCACGAACTGGATCATCAGCACCAGGAGGAGGAGCGTTTCGGCTTCGGCGTCGAGTTCGTCGGCGGCGAAGGACGTGGAGACGGCGATCACGGTTTGAATGCCGTCGTTGAAGATGATGTAGGCGATCAGGTAACGGAAGGTGACCGGATACCGGGTCCACAGTTCTCGACCGGTTGCCGTGACGCCCCGAAGCGAGAACCCGATCCAGCCCTGCCCGGCCGGCTTGGTGCGGGCCGGCAGGCGGTTCTTCAATCGACGGTGGGTGAACAGGGCGATGAACACCGCGGCCCACACACCGGCGCCGCCGAGGCTGATCCGCACCGCGAGGGCGGTGTCCTCCATCAGCGCGATCAGAGCGAAGTTG
Source organism: Acidimicrobiales bacterium (assembly GCA_041594435.1). Classification (GTDB taxonomy): domain Bacteria; phylum Actinomycetota; class Acidimicrobiia; order Acidimicrobiales; family SZUA-35; genus JAHELU01. Next base: position 5,295 of record JBFHME010000089.1, on the reverse strand, counting down.
AGGGCCAGGTAGATGCCACCACCGATGTATCCGAAGGCGTAGCCGTCGGACGACACCCGATCCCGCATGTTGGGCGGTGCGATTTCGGGCAGGTAGGAGTTGTAGACGACACCGGCGGCGGCAAAGCCGATGGCGCCGAGCACGAACAGCGCTCCGCCCAGGACGATCGTCCCGCTCGTCACGAAGAACAACGCGGCGGTCAGCAGGCTGGCGCCGTAGGCCAGCGTCACCAGCAGCTGCTTCTTGTGCGGCGTGTGGTCGGCGACGGTGCCGATCAGCGGCAACAGGATCACCTGCACGATCGCGGACAGCGCCACGGCGAACGGAAAGAACGAGGCCGGGTCGATCGTCCAGCCCAGCAGGTCGACGCCGCCGGTGTCGTCGGCCAACTCGAACAGGTACGGGCCGAGGAGCGCGGTGAGCACCGTGGTGGTGTGGGCCGACCATCCCCAGTCGTACATCTTCCAGCCGAAGATCTCACTCTTGTCGTAGTCCGCTTGGAGGTCGGCAACGGAGGCGCTGGTCATCGTCGTTCAGAGTATCCCAGGGCGGCCATGCCGGGGAACTGTTCACGGGAGCGTTCGATCGGTCGACCGATAGTCTGTAGGGAGCGACGTTCCCGATGGTGAGCGACGTTCTTTGCGTCGCCGGACGGAAATCGAGGACCGTGCAACCAACCGACCAACACGACCAGTTTCTGACAGCCGGTCGGTGGTGCGAGCGCCTGATCAAACCGGTGGCCCGCCTCGACGCCCCGGAGTCGATTCGCCTGCTTCGTGACCGCCCGATCCTCTTCGCCGGAAACCACCGCAGTCTCTTCGACGTGTTCGCCACGCTGGCGGTGCTCGGCCGTTTCCAGGTGTCGAGCCGCATCCTCATCCGGGCCGACCTGGTCGACAGCGGCGCAACCGGCGTGCTGCTCCGGCGGCTCGGGTCGATCGCCACGTCGCGCACGAATCGCCAGGCGGCGGAGGATACGGCGGTCGACGCGCTCGGGATGGGGCAGACGGTGTCGCTCATGCCCGAGGGCCGGCTGGTGCCGCCCGACGAGCGTTCGGCGATCGGCGTCGGACCGGGTCGTCCGGGTCTGTCCCGCATAGCCCGGCGCTCCGGCGCGGCGGTCGTGCCGGTGGCCTTCGTCGGAACCGATCGGGTCTGGCCTCGCGGCGGACCACCTCGCCTCAAGCTGCCCCGACCGGAGGTGAAGGTCCGCTTCGGTGAGGCCATGGAGATGACGGGCGACGATGACCAGGCGAACGTCGATGCCTTCATGGCCGAACTCGGCCGCCTCGTCCGCCACCACGAATCGACAGGCTCAGCGACGTAGCACCCATTCTCGCCGGATCGGGCAGATTTCACGCGCACCGTCCGCGCCCGATCGCTGCCAGTTCTAGTTGCGGGAACTGACGTGCGCTCCGCCAACCCGCACCTCGTGACGGGCCCTCGACCGGAACGTAAGCCACAGGGTGGGACCGGGCGTATTCCCGACTAACGTGATCGAGAATACGGTCAAAGGCGATCAAAAGTACCCGTTTCTACCATTTCAATCTCTGAGGAGCCCTACCGTGTCCGACGAAGCAAACGATTCGAGCCCCGCCTCCTGGGGCTTCGAGACCCGGCAGATCCACTCGGGGCAGGAGCCCGACTCCGCCACCGGTGCTCGGGCGGTGCCGATCTACCAAACCACCGCCTACGAGTTCCGCGATTCCGAGCACGCCGCCAACCTTTTCGCCCTGGCCGAACCGGGCAACATCTACACCCGGATCATGAACCCCACTCAAGGTGTGGCCGAGGTCCGCCTCGCCGCCCTCGAGAACGGGCTGGCCGAGACGGCCGCTGGTGTGCCCGGTGGGCTCGTCGTCGCCTCCGGCCAGGCGGCCGAGGCGATGACCATCATGAACATCGCCGAGGCCGGCGACCATCTCGTCGCCTCCGCCGCCCTTTACGGCGGCACCTACAACCTCCTGCACTACACCCTCCCCAAGTACGGGATCGAAACCACGTTCGTGCAAGATCCCGACGATCTCGACGAGTGGCGTGCGGCCGTCCGTCCCAACACCAAGTTGTTCTACGGCGAGTCGATCGGCAACCCCATGAACAACATCCTCGACATCGAGGGTGTCGCCGGTGCGGCGCATGAGGCGGGGGTACCGCTCGTCATCGACAACACCGTCGCCACCCCGTACCTGATCCGTCCGCTCGACTGGGGGGCCGACATCGTCGTCCACTCGGCCACCAAGTTCCTCGGCGGCCACGGCAACTCGATCGTTGGCGCCATCATCGACGGCGGCTCCTTCGAGTTCTCCGACGCCGACCGTTACCCCAACTACAACGAGCCCGATCCCAGCTACCACGGCCTCACCTATTGGCCGATGCTCGGCGCCGGCTCGTTCATCGCCAAGGCCCGCATCCAGTTGCTGCGAGACATCGGCGCCGCGGTCAGCCCGTTCAACGCCTTCCTTCTCCTCCAGGGCCTGGAGACGCTGTCGCTGCGCATGGAGCGGCACGTCTCCAACGCCCAGGCGGTGGCCGAGTGGCTGGAGGCCCGCGACGAGGTCGAGTCGGTCAGCTATGCCGGACTGCCCTCCTCGCCGTGGCATGCTGCGGCCCAGAAGTACTCGCAGGGGCGCGGTGCCGGGTCGGTGCCGTCGTTCATCATCAAGGGTGGTCGGGAGGCCGGGCAGGCCTTCGTCGACGCGCTGGAGCTGCACAGCCACGTGGCCAACATCGGTGACGTACGGTCGCTCGTGATCCACCCGGCGTCGACCACGCACTCCCAGCTCACCGCCGAGGAGCAGGCGTCGACAGGCACCCATCCTGGCCTGGTCCGGCTGTCGGTGGGTCTGGAGTCGATCGACGACATCCTGGCCGATCTCGACAACGGCTTCCGCGCCGCCAAGAGCGCCATCTAACCCCCATCCCCTCAACTCTTCCTGAAAGATCCGCGCATAGTGCGCGTTCTGTTCAGGAAGAGTTGTGGGAGGGTGTTGTTGCGCTTCGGTGTCGGTGCCGCAATGGCGGAACCGACCAGCCGATAGTGTCGTCGGAGAGGTTACAGACACCTCGACCTCGGGAGGGCTCGCCATGAGGCGCCGGTTCACATATCGCTCACCACTGACCGTTCTCGCCCTTCTGCTGGCATTGATGCTGTTCGCCGTCTCGTGCGGCAGCGACGACAGCGAAGACGCAGCCACCGATACGGCAGAGTCGTTCGACGAATCCGACTTCGGCGGCGAGGAAGCCGGTAGCGCGGCCGCCGACTTCGACGTCGAGATGGCGGAGGAGGCCGAGGCCGCCGAGGAGCCGATGGTCGACGAGGGTGACGCCGCGGCCCCGACCGACGACGGAGCGGAGTCCGACCTCGGAGCCGGCGGGGGCACCGCCACGCCACTCACCGCCGCCGACTTCGGCCGTCAGATCATCTTCACCGCCGACATCACGGTCGAGGTCGACGACGTGGCCGCCGCCGGCGATCAGGCCACCGAGATCATCGCCTCGGTCGGCGGCTTCCTGTTCGGTCAGCAGACCCAGGGTGGCAGCAACCCCGAGTCCGTCCTCGTCTGCAAGGTCTTGCCCGAGGACTTCGACCGGGCCGTCGAGGCGCTCGGCGGTGTCGGTGAACTCCGCAACCAGGTGATCTCGGCCGACGACGTCACCGAGCGTGTCGTCGACCTCGAGACCCGGATCGAGGTGGCCGAACTCGGCGTCACCCGCCTCCGGTCCACGCTCGAGGAAACCCAGAACCTCGAGGACTACGCCGAGCTCGAGCGTCTCCTGCTCGAACGGGAGAGCGACCTCGAACTCATGCGGGGCCAGCTCCGAACCCTGCAGGACCGGATCGATCTGGCCACCATCACCCTGCGCCTCGTCCAGGACGCAATCAATCACTCGATGGCGTTGAGCACCACGCTCTACCACGCCCAGGACGACGGGGCATCGTGCCCCGGCAACGACGACCCGACCGTCGAGTCGGGCACCGACCTCACCGTGTGCTTCGAGGTCATCAACACCGGCGAGGAACCGATCGCCGATCTCGTCTTCATCGACACCGCCCTCGGCATCGACTCCACCGACGACCTGATCCTGGTCTACGGCGACCTCGACCGGCTCGACGGCGGCCAGAGCCTGATGCTGGCCTACGAGATGACGGCCGACCGGCGCACCCAGTTGCGTCCCAAGGTCACCGGCACCCCGATCACCGACGACGGTGAGCCCGCCGGCCCGTCGGTCGACGCCCGGGGCGAGGGCTTCATCGACGCCTTCGAACCGGAGGGCGACCCCGGATTCGGTGAGGGCTTCGGCGCCGGTGTCGATGTGCTCAGGGCGGTGTGGACCGCGGCCACCGTGCTGGTCGGATTCGCCCTGCCGATGCTGGTGCTGCTGGCCATCTTCGGTCCGCTGGTGTGGTTCGGACGGCGCTGGCTGCGGGATCGCCGTCGGGATTCGAACGGTGGCGGAACGCCCGGCGCCCGACCGGGTCCGACGCCGCCTTCGCCCGCCTCGGCCCCGCACCCGCCGCCCCCGACCGGTGAGCCGATCGAGGCCGGTCCAACCACGGACTGACGCGCACCGGGACCGAAGATGCCGGCCAGGGGTCGGGACGGTCCTTCGACGGTTAGTTGGCGGCGAGGGCGAAGTCGTTGTACTCGTCGTCGCTCGACTCGAGGTGCTCGAACTCGATCACCCCGATCTCGGTGAACTTGGTCCGCAGCCAACCTTCGCCGGCGTCGAGCAGGCCGAGTTTGCGGCAGTTGGGCACGATCTTGGAGAACAGGAGCCGCTGGAACTCCTTCTCCTCGGGCGGTGCGTTGAGTTGGCAGGCGATGATGGGCCGGGCGTCGTCGATACCCATGCGATGCCAGACCTCCTGGCGGAGGAACCGGTCCCGCATCCGGAGCGCCGCCTCGAACGCGAACTCCTGCCGCTCCTGGATCTCGGCCAGGGTCAGGTGCTGGTAGTGCTCCTGGAGGCTCAGCACCCCGAAGGCCACGTGGCGGGCTTCGTCGCTCATCACATACCGCAGTAGTTTCTTGAGCAGCGGTTCGTCGGTGATCTGATGGAGGAACCCGAACGCGGCCAGGGCGAGGCCCTCGATCATGATCTGCATACCGAGGTAGGTCATGTCCCAACGGCTGTCATTGATGACGTCGTCGAGCAGATCCCGCAGATGAATGTTGATCGGATACCGGTCGCCCAGTGTGGTGTCGAGGTACTTGGCAAAGACCTCGACGTGGCGGGCCTCGTCCATCACCTGCGTGGCCGCATAGTATTTGGCGTCGATCCAGGGCACCGTTT
>JBFHME010000088.1:0-14120 GCA_041594435.1 Acidimicrobiales bacterium | reverse complement strand
GTGCACGGCCGTCATCGGCGGCTCCATGAGGTCGAGCATGGCGACATCGTTGTAGCCGGTGATGGCGATGTCGCTGCCGACGCGGCGACCGAGGGCCCGCGCCGTGCGATACGCACCCAATCCCAGCAGGTCGTTGGCCGCCACGACGGCGGTGATGCTTGGTTCCCGTTCCAGCAGGCGCCGGGTGGCATCTTCGCCGGGGGCGACACGAAAGCCCAGCCCGTCCTCGACCAGGACACGGAAGCCGTAGTCGTGCATGGCCTGCTCATAGGCGGTGCGCCGGCCGTATCCGGTCGACAGCTCCGATGGTCCGGCCACGTGTCCGATCGTGGTGTGGCCAAGCTCCACGAGATGGTCGACAGCCAATCTGATCCCGATCTGGTCATCGCCCACCACCGCCGGGACGTCCACGGACTCAACCTGGCGGTTGACCAGCACGATCGGCGTCGATGCCTTGGACAGCGCCTCGACCACCGGGTCGACGCGCTGGGCGGTGGCCAGAATGAGACCGTCGACGCGGCGATCGACGAGGCTCTGCGCCACCTCCTCCTCGTCATGGTGGGCGGCGGCCGTGATGAGAACGGAGCAACCCTCCGGCACGAGGGTGCGCTCGATCCCGGCGACGATCGGCCCGAACAGGGGATTCTCCAGGTCGGGGATGACCACCCCGACCGAGTCGCTGCGGCTGGTGCGGAGGCCGCGGGCCAGCGGGTGGGGGCGATAGCCGAGTTCGGCGGCGGCGGCCAGCACGCGATCCACGGTTTCGGGCCGTACCACGGAACGGCTCGAAGCGTTCAGAGCCCGCGAGGCGGTCGACACGTGGACCTCCGCGGCATCGGCCACGTCGCTCAGCGTTACTCGATCACCCATTCGAACCACGGTCGGCCCATTCCCCTGCCCGGTCTCCTCGGCTTGTACGCCGACGATACTACCCCAGTACAATCGATTGCATAACATCTTCTCGGAGCCTCGACCGGAGGCCGCGCGAACGTTTGGGGGAAAGACGATGAGTGACGACCTGGGGTTCGCTCCCAACGAGGATCCGTTCGTGGTACAGCACGGCGGTTTCTATCGCCGGTGGTTCTCGATGATCGACGACCTCGACGAATTGAAGGCCGCGGTCGCGACCGTGGAGGCAACGACCCAGGACAAGTGGGTCCCGGTCTGGCGACCGCTGGGCCGCAAGCACGAGGACCGTGGTGACGAACTGGAGGCGTCCGGCGATCATGCCGCAGCACGCCAGGCCTACCTCCAGGCCAAGACCTACTACGCCATCGGCAGATTCCCCGGAGAGATCACCGACCTCAAACGTGAGGTGTCGCAGGACTGCGCCAGGGCGTACCGCAAAGCCTGTGCCCACCTGGATCCGCCGATGGAGTTCGTGCGCTTCGACCATCAGGGCAAGACGATCGGCGCCCACTTCCGGGCTCCAGCCGGCGCAGCCGAACGCCCCGTTCCCGCGGTGCTGGTCATGTGCGGGGCCGACGTGTTCAAGGAGGACCGGGGCTGGGCCCAGGATCTCTGCATCGAAAACGGGATGGCCGCCCTGGTCATGGACGGTCCGGCTTCGGGAGAGAACCCGTTTCCCTGGTCACCGGAATCGGTGTCGGCGTGGGAGGCGGCCGTCGACTATCTGATCGCCCGGCCCGAGGTCGACGGCGAACGGGTCGGAGCCTTCGGGATCAGCCGCGGCGGCTATTCGGTGATGCAGCTGGCCGGAACCGCGCCCGACAAACTGAAGGCGGTCGTGGCCAATGCCGGTCATCCGTTCGGGTACGTGATGGACGACGACGAGCTCGAGGAGTTCGTCACCGCCAAGAACGAGCGGGCCTCCCGCGACTTCGGCGAACCGGGAGGACCGGCGTGGATCGAGCCGACCACCGCCGAGATCGAGCGAGCCGAGTTCAAACGGTGGGCACTGTCGGAACAGGGAATCGTCGACAAGATAACCATGCCGGTCCTGATGATCAACGGCAAACTCGACCACCTGGCCCCGATCGGCAACATCTACTACATGCTCGAACACGGTCCGGTCACGGGTAAGGAGGCCCGGGTCTACGCCGACGCCGGCCACTGCGCGTTCAAGTATCAGGATCACTGGGCGCCGGCCACCTTCGCCTGGCTGGCGGCCAAGCTGGGCGCCTGATTGACCGAACGTTTCCGCTGACGTGGGCTATGCGTACGGCCTGATCTCCGCATTCTGTTTCGGCGCGGGTGCCGTGCTCTTCCGGCTCGGTCAGCGGAACCTGCCCGGCGACGACGGCCACTGGCTGTCGAATCTCGTGAACGCCGTCGTGTTCGCCGGACTGGCGCTGGTGGTGGCCTGGCCGACCTGGGACCTCAACGGCTTCGTGACCCTGGTGGTGGCCGGCATCGCCGGTACTGTCCTCGGGCGGTTCTCGCTGCTGCGGGGCATACGCCTGATCGGTGCCACCCGAGGCAACACCTTTCAGGCGGCAACACCGGTGACGGCCGCCGTGGTCGGCTGGATCCTGCTCGGCGAGACCGTGTCGGCGATGGAGGCGTTGGGCGGAGCCCTGACCATCTACGGCCTGGTCCGGATCGTGCGATCGCGAGGTCACGACTCCATCGAGAAACCGGACCTGACGGGCTACCTGGTCGCGTGCGGCGCCCCGCTCTTCTTCGGGGTCGCCTTCGTCCTCCGTCGGTGGGGGTTGGAGCAGTTTCCGGGCTCGGTCACCGGTGCGTTCATCGGCTCGACGGCCGGCATCGTGGTCCTCAGCCTGTGGGAGGCCGGTCAGGGCCGCCTGCGACGACGAATCCGTGACGGGCGAAGCTCGCAGGCCTGGCCCTTCGTCGCCGCCGGTCTGATCACCACCGGCGCGCTCCTCACGCAGTTTCTGGCCCTGGAACGGATCGAGGCATGGATCGTCGGCATCCTGATCGGCACCTCGGCCATCTGGACGGCGGCGCTCAGCATGATCTTCCTCCGGGGCGACGAGCGACTCACCCTGTCACTGATGGCCAGCATCGGCGTGGTGTTCGTCGGCATCTCGGTCATCGCCGTCGGTTGAGCCGGCCAGCTCATCCTTCAAGTACCGATCGAGAAACGCGATGACCGTGGCAATCGCCTCCGCCTGCATGTCGTCGATGTCGTACTCACCGTCGGTCCCCCGCTCCGGGTAGATGTAGCCGTGGAGCGGATGATCGTAGGAGACCCACTCGACCTCCTTCCCAGCCTCCGCCAGCAGCTCATAGGTGGTACGGAAGATGCCCTGGAGATGGTCGTCGTCGCGACCCATGATCAGGAGCGGCGTTTCGACGCCGGCGATTCGTTGTGCGGCCGTCTCGTGATCGATCCGGCGGCGCACCTTGTCGACCTCGGCCATCTGCATGGCTTCGATGTTGCGCAGCTGGGTCTCGGTGTTGACAAAGGCGGTTTCATCGGGCGTGAGGGCCAGGTACTCATGAGCCGCGGGTTCACAGCAGACGCCGACGGCGACCCCGTCATACTCCGAGGTGATCTTGAGAATCATCTCGCCGGCATGGCTGACGCCGACCAGCCCGACCCGATCGCCATCGATGACCGGGAGCCGCTTGACGAACTCGATGGCGGCGATCTCATCCTCGTATTCGAGCGGCGCCCGGTTGAACAGCTCCCGACCCTGACGCATGTCCCGCACCAGCGGTCCACCCTCGTGGTAGCCCAACTCGACCTCGGTCCGATACCGGAGCCAGGCACAGGCGTAGCCGGCCCCGGCCAGTGCATCGAGGATGTGGCTTCGTTCCGCCAGTGTCCGTCGCAGCCAGCCCATCGCCTCGCCGCCGTTGCCGAGCCCGAGGAGCACGACCGGACAGGGGCCGTCGCCCGCCCTGTGGCCGCGTGGCAGCCGCAGCGCCATGGGCGCGTACAACCCATCCCAGGTTTCGTGGTAGAGGAAATGGACCTCGTTCCCGGCCACGATCTCGGTGCGATGCACGGTGTCCCGGTCATCGGGATCAAGAACCGATCGGTCGGCCATGACGGTGCTCCTTGGTCTCTGTGGGTCGACTGGGTCGACAGGTCAACTGGTCAGGGCAACGGAACGAAACGGGACGGGTCGTGGCCCAGATCCTCGAGAATGATGTGGGCGGCGTTGCGACCGGGGGCACCGGTGATCGATCCACCGGGGTGGGTGGTGCCGCCGGTCTGGTAGAGCCCGGGTATGGGCATGCGGTGCTGGGCCCAGCCCGGGACCGGCCGGTTGGCGCCCGAGTTGGCCGGCGTGCGGTCCCCGCCGTGATAGGCGCCGCGGATCATATGGGGATTGTATCGCTCCAGATCCTCCGGTGACCGTACGTCCATGGCGACGATGACATCATCGGTGAAGTCGGGACAGAACCGTCGTAGGGTGTCGAGGTACCAATCGGCCAGCGTCGCCTTGTGCTCGGTCCAGGTCCGACCGGGCCCGGGATCGGAGGCCACGGCGCTGAGCAGTTTGACCGTGTGGAGGTCATCGACGGTTCTCGAGGTGTCGACGAGGGTCGGCGTTGCCACCAGGAGAAAGGGGACCCGGCTGTCGGCGTGTTCGATCCCCCGTTCGAGATCGGGTTCGAGGGCGATGTTGTCGTTGAGGCGGCGAAGCATGGCCAGAAATCGGTCGGGCCAGTCCACGATGCCGGCTGAAACCGCCGTGCGACTTCCCTTGGGAGTGGCGAAAACCGGCGGTTGGGTGGCGGCCAGGTAGACGGTGAAGCCGGACAGACCGACTTCGTAGGTCTCGACCCCGTACAGGAAGTCCTCGCCCCAGCATTCGGCCGGAGCCATCTCGACCAGGTGCTTGATGTGCACCGTCGAGATCACGCCCCGCCGACCGCGGTAGGTGGATCCGTCCGCCGTCTCGATCCCGACGCAACGCCCGTCGTCGACCACCAGGTTGGTCACCCGCTTGTTGCAGGCGATGACCACGTCGTGATCGGCGAGAAATCCAACCAGCGCGTCGATGAGCGTCCCCGACCCGCCGAGCGGTATCGACCAGCTGTTTCGCTGGCGGCCGGCAATGAGCGAGTAGGCCAGCAACCCGGTACCGGGCCGATCGATGGCCACGATCGTCTGGAACGTCATCCACAGCAGAAAGGCCTGACAATGGCGATCCTCGAAGGTCGCCATGATGAGGTCGTAGGCCGACATCGCCTGTCGGCGCCGCCACGTCGACGCCCGGGGGTGGCCGTCGAGCATCTCGGCGATGGACGGTCCGTAGCCGACCGGCCGGAACCGGTCGGAGCCGAAGATGGCCGCCACGTCGGCCCACTCCTCGAGGAGGCGGCGATAGGCCGCGGCGTCGGCCGACGAGAATCGACCGAACTCGGCAATCGTCAGCTCCGCATCGAGCGACATGGTGAGGTGTTCCCCATCGGGAAAGGCCACATGGGCCACCGGGTCGGGGTCGACATAGGACAGCCCGTACCGGGCCACCAGCCCGAGTTCGTCGTCGCGGATCAGCGGATTGAGTCGGATCAGCGTGTGCCCGGTGGAGCAGGCGTCGATCCCCAGCCCCGGCACCAACCAGTCCTCGGTCGACGCTCCGCCGCCGGGAATGGGGCGGGCCTCGACGATGATCGACGAGTACCCCGCTCGGGCCAGGTAGGCCGCGGTGATCAGGCTGTTGTGGCCGGCGCCGGCGACCACGAAATCGGCGACAGCCTCGGGACCGTCGGGACGGGTCATCGATCGGGTGACCCGGCTGTCACCGGCCCCCTGTGGCGCTCCATGGCACGAATCTAGGTCACATCGCCGATCACCTGCAAACGATTGCAGCGTGGGCGGGGGCGGAGATGTAGCCTTCTTGATGTGATCATCGACGTACATGCCCACGCCATCCCGCCGCGTTTCATCGAGTACCTCGCCGGTCGCGGTGACGGTGCCGCAGCCCGACCGGCGGTCACGGCCGGCCTCGAAACGATGGAGTCCGAGCGGGGCCTCCAGGTGCAGTTCGGCGACCGGAAGACCGCACCGTTCAACCCGGCGCTGAGCGACATGGAGGCCCGGGTGGCCTGGATGGATCGGGTGGGCATCGATGTGCAGGTTCTCGCCGGATGGATCGATCTGACCGGCTACGAGATCGATCCCGCCGCCGCCGGCGACTACAGCCGGGCCCACAACGAGACGCTGGCCGACTACGCGGCCGCCCACGACGATCGTTTCCGCCTGATCGGCACGGTCCCGTTGCAGGCCCCGCGCGCCGCGGCCGCCGAGCTCGACCGTCTGATGGGCTCCGGTTTCATCGGGATCGAGATCGCCACGACGGTCAAGGGCCTGGCGCTGGATCAGGCCGGGCTCGATCCGGTGTGGGAGACGGCGGAGGCCACCGGGGCGTTCGTCCTCCTCCACCCCATGACACCGCTCCCGGGCGTCGACCTCGATCGCTACTTCATGGACAATGCTGTCGGCCGCCCCGCCGAGACGTCGATCACGCTCGCCGGGCTGATCCTCGACGGCGTGTTCGAACGGTTCCCTGCGCTCAGGATGTGCGCGGTGCACGGCGGCGGCTTCGTGCCCTATCAGATCGGGCGTCTCGACCAGGCGGTGAAGGCCAAGCCGGGGTTGGCCGGGGCGAAGCTGACCCGGCTACCGAGCGAGTACCTGCGGCACGTCTATGTCGACACCGTGGTCAACAACCCTGCGGTCCTCCGGTTCATGGTCGACTATCTTGGCGCCGAACAGGTCCTCCTCGGCAGCGACTACCCCTTCCCGATGGGCGATCTCGACCCGGTGGCCAGTGTGCGGGCCATGCCCGACGTCACCCAAGGCGAGTTCCAGGCCATCTGCGGCCACAACATGCAGCGGCTGATGCCGGCCCACGATGGTTGACGACCCTCCGGCGACCGGCGGCGGGCCACCGTGGCCTGCGTGGGCCCCGTATCCGTCGGCCTTGCGACACGAGGACGATCGGCTGGTGCGGGGCGAGGGCCGCTTCGTCGCCAACCTCGTCCCCCCGGGGTGCCTGCACGCAGGCTTCGTTCGCAGCATCGTGGCTCGGGGCCGATTCCGGTCGGTCGATGTGTCCGCCGCCCGCCGGCACCCGGGCGTCGTGGCGGTGTTCACGGCGACCGATCTCGATCTCGGCGACATCGCCTCGGGGGTCGAGGGCGTCGCCATGAGCCGTCCGATTCTGGTCCGTGACCTCGCCAACCACATGGGCGAGCCGATCGCTCTGGTCGTCGGCGTCGATCGGCACGCCATTGCCGACGCCGTGGAGTTGATCGACGTGGAGATCGAGGAACTCGTCGCGGTCGTCGGCGGGGACACCGCGCTCGGGAGCGAGCCCGTTCATCCGGACGCCGGCTCCAATCTGGTGACCTCGACCACCGTTGGGGATCCGACCGCGGGCTGGGATGATCCGGCGATCGAGGTGGCGGTGGATCTGACCGTCGTCAATCAGCGGGTGGCCCCGGTGACCCTGGAACCGCTGGCGATACTCGCCGTGCCTGATTCCGAAACCGGGGGAACCCGGGTCCAGGTCGGCCACCAGGCCCCCCACCTGCTCAAGCGACAGCTCGCCCAGTGGTTCGGCGACAACATCGAGGTGACCGTCCCCGACGTCGGTGGAGGCTATGGCCTCAAGGCCCGCCTCTACCCCGAGTACGTCGCCGTGGTTGCCGCATCCCGCCGACTGGGCCGATCGGTGCAGTGGCTGCAATCCCGATCGGAGCAGCTGCTGTGTGGATGCCACGGTCGGGACATGATGCACCGGATCCGCCTCGGGGGAACCGGCGACGGCCGAATCCGACGGGCTGACGTGGAGTTCACCCTGGACGTCGGCGCCTATCCTCATCTCGGGACGATGGTGGCCGATTTCACCCGCCTCGTGTCTCCCCAGCTCTACGACATCGCCGAGTTCTCGGTGACGTCGCGGGTCGTCGTCACGAACACGGCGCCGATCGCCCCCTACCGGGGCGCCGGCCGACCCGAGGCCGCCTACGCGATGGAACGCGCGGTCGATGCCTTCGCCCGGCGGGCCGGTCTGGACCCGGTGGCGGTGCGGGCCCGCAATCTCCTCAGCCCGGTGTCGTGGCCCCACCAGACCGCAACCGGTGCCCGCTACGACAGCGGCGACTACCGCACGGCCCTGGATCGGGCGGTGGCCATGCTCGATGTGCCGGCCATCCTGGCCGACCAGGCCGAACGACTCCGCCGCTTCGGCAATCCCGGGTCGGCGGCTTCGGGCCCCGAAACGCTGATCGGGGTGGGCATCGCCGTTTGGGTCGAGCGAGCCGGTGGCGCTCCCGACACCGGCGAATACGCGAAGGTGGAAGCCGGCCCGGACGGTCGACTCACGGTTCTCTCCGGTTCCTGCGACAACGGCCAAGGCCACGAGACCGTCTGGGCCCAGGTCGCCGGACGGGCATTCGGATTCACGCCCGCCTCGGTGAACGAACGGGTGACGGTCATCGAGGGCGACACGGCCCGCATCCCCCGCGGCTCCGGGTCGTCGGCCAGCCGGTCGGCCCAGATCGGCGCCTCCGCCGTGCACCGCTGCGCCCATCGACTGCGCCTTCGACTCGCCTCGGTTGCAGCCTTGGCGCTGGAAGCCGCACCGAACGACATCGTGGTCGACGACGGCATGTTCGCCGTTCGGGGAGTACCGACCGCCGCGCTCGATCTGGGTCGGGTTGTCGACGAGGCCACCCGTCTCGGCCTGTCGAGCGCCGATGAGGAATGGTACGTGCCGGGCTCCCAGACCTTTCCCTACGGGGTTCACGGAGCAGTGGTCGAGGTCGACACCGAAACCGGCCGGGTGATCGTGAATCGCTATGTGGCCGTCGACGACTGCGGCGTGGCGCTGAACCCCGACATGGTCGAGGCCCAGACAGCGGGATCGGTCGTTCAGGGCATCGGGCAGGCACTCTTCGAACAGGTGGTCTACAGCCCTCAGGGTCAACTGCTCACCGGCACGCTCCTCGACTACGGCGTGCCCGGATCGTCCGATGTGCCGAGCATCGAGACCGGCCGCATCGAGACCCCGGCGCCCAGCAACACGTTGGGCGCCAAGGGAGCGGGCGAAGGGGGCTGCATCGGAGCTCCCCCGGCGATCGTCAACGCCGTGCTGGACGCCCTGGCCCCGCTCGGCGTCGACCACCTGGACATGCCGTTGGACCCGAACACGGTGTGGGCGGCGATCAAGGCGGTCCAGCCTGCATGATGCTCTGAACCGCCTCGCCGTTTTCGGGCACATTCCCGATCGGCTTGTGCGGTCGCGCGCCCAGGAATACAATCGATTGCACAAACAATCGTTTGCAGGCTGTGTCGTCCATCCACACGGACGCGGCCCAAACAAAGTGAAGGGGAAGGGACGATGAGCAACTCGGAGCGCTTCTTGCGCATGCTTGGCCTATTCATGGTGCTGGTACTGGTGGCGGCGTCGTGCGGAGGAGGCGACGACGACTCGGAGACCGCTGACGACGGCACCTCCGAAGCCGACGATTCGGGATCGGACGCTTCCGACGACGGCGGGGACGACGGCGACGAAAGCGGCGAGGACGAATCAGGCGACACCGAAGCCGCCGGCGGGAGCGACACCCTGGTCCACGCGGCCGACGACGAGCCGACCACACTCGACCCGGCCCAGGTCGAACCCGGCGAGGGTGGCGAAACCGTGATCCTGCAGGTGTACGAGCGGCTCCTCGAGATCTCGCCCGACGGACCGGATCTCATACCCGGTCTGTCGACCGAAGTCCCGACGGTCGACAACGGTTTGATCTCCGACGACGGGCTGACCTACACGTTCCCGATCCGTGAGGGCGTGACCTTCCACGACGGCACCGAACTCACCGCCGAGGACGTGAAGTACTCCTGGGACCGCGCCATGACCATGGACCTACCCGAGGGTGCGGCCGGAGTGCTGAACGACATCGTGGCCGAGACCAACGTGGTCGACGACTTCACCTTCGAGGTCACGCTGCAGAAGGCGAGCGCCGCCTTCCTCAACACCGCCGTGGTGGCCATGGTTTCTTCGATCGTCAGTCAGGACGCCGTGGAAGCCAACGGAGGCGTCGTCGCCGGCGAACCCAACGAGTACATGCAGACCAACATGGTCGGCACCGGGCCCTACACCCTCACCGCCTGGAACCGGGGCGAGAACCTCCAGATGGCGGTCAACGAGAACTACTGGGGAACGCCGGCCAATCTGCCGCTGCGCATCGACATCGGTTCGACCCCCGACGTTCGCGTTCTCGGTCTGCGAGCCGGCGACTACGACACCATCGAGGCCGACCCCTCGTTCATCGGTGACCTCGAGGGGGCCGAGGGCGTGACCATCGCCGGCGAGGGCCTGACGGTGGAGCCGATCCACATCGGATTCAACCTCAACATCCCCGACGGTGCACTCCCGGAGGAAGACACCATTCCCACCGACTTCTTCCATGACCCGAGAGTCCGCCAGGCGTTCAATCACGCCTTTGACTATCAGGCCTTCATCGACGGTGCCCTCGGTGGCTTTGGCGACTTCAATCCCCACTACATCCCGCAGGGCATCTTCGGCTACGACCCGGCCGCTCCCCGCTACGACTCCCAGGATCTGGCCCGGGCCGAGGAGCTGTTCACCGAAGCCGGCTATTGCCCCGACGGCTTCACCGCTTCGGTGATCACCGAGGAGGCCAACCTGTTCGAGGTGGCGGCGCTGGTCATGAAGGACTCGCTGGAGTCGCTGCCGTGCAACATCGAGATCAGGGTGTTGGCCGTGGCCGAGGCCCAGTTCGACGATGCGCATGCCCAGGACCCGATCGAGTACGCCATGTGGGTCAAGAACGCCGACCCGTTCGCCGATCCTCACGGCTACGTCTCGTCGTACCAGCATCCCGACGGCGAGTGGGGCACCGTGCACGGCTTCGCCAGCGGCTACACCGATGCCGACCGCGTCGCTCAGCTGATCGATGACGCCGAGGTCGAGCTTGATCCCGACGCCCGGGCCGCCCTGTA
Organism: Acidimicrobiales bacterium; assembly: GCA_041594435.1. Classification (GTDB taxonomy): domain Bacteria; phylum Actinomycetota; class Acidimicrobiia; order Acidimicrobiales; family SZUA-35; genus JAHELU01. The sequence goes on along the minus strand of JBFHME010000088.1, from coordinate 3,202 downwards.
CAGCGAGTTGCAGACGATTCTGTACGACGATCCGATGTGGCTGATCGCCGGCCAGGAAGGCGTTGTTGCCGCCTACCGGAGCGATCTGAAAGGGTGGGTGTCGAACCCGTTGTGGCCCCGGCCCAGCCTGAAGTTCCAGTTCATGGACAAGTAGGCCTTCACCATGCAGATCCGGCAGTACCTCATACGACGGCTACTGATACTCCCCTTTCTGGTGCTCGGCGTCTCCATCGTGGTGTTCGCCCTGACCCGGATCGGGGGGTCACCGGTCGCCATCTACCTGTCGCATGAGATGACGCCGGACGAGGTGACCGCCATCGAGGAGCGGTACCACCTCGACGAGCCGGTTCCGGTTCAGTACTTCTACTGGGCGTCGGGGGTTCTGCAGGGCGATCTCGGGTGGTCCGGCGTCTCCGCGGCGCCGGTCACCTCGGTCTTTCCCTCCAAGCTGGCGGCGACCATCGAGCTGGCGTTTGCGGCCGCGGCAGTGGCCATCAGCCTCGGCATTGCCCTCGGCACCTACGCCGGGGCCAGACGAAACCGATTACCCGACCATCTGACCCGCATCGTGGCCATCAGCGGAGCGGCCATGCCGCTCTTCTGGTTCGCCATCGTGATGCTGATCGTGTTCTGGGTCAATCTCGGCTGGTTTCCCATCGGCCGGAGCGATCCGGAGATCTTCGCGTCGATCCCGCACCCGACGAACCTGTACACCGTCGACGCGCTGCTGGCCGGCAACCTTCGGGCCTTCGGCGACGCCGTCTGGCATCTGATCCTCCCCGCCATCACGCTCGGCTACGGAGCGACCGCCATCATCGCCCGCATGATGCGGTCGTCGCTGGTGGAGCAGCTCCAGGAGGACTACGTCGATGCTGCTCGGGCCAAGGGCCTGCCGGAACGCCTGGTGCTGCGCCGTCACGCCCGCCGCAACGCGCTGATGCCGACGGTGACCGTGATCGGCTTGTCGTTCGGCTTCCTCCTCCAGGGCACCGTCGTGGCCGAGATCATCTTCCGCTGGCCCGGGCTGGGCCGGTGGATGGCCGATTCGGTGCTCCGCGGCGACCAGGCCACGATCATGGCCTACGTGCTGTTCACCAGCGTGCTGTTCCTGGTGGTCAACCTCGCGGTGGACGTCTTGTACGCCTACCTGGACCGCCGGGTGATTCTCGGTGACTAGCGCCGTGGGCGCCGCCGACGCCTTGGATGGTTCGACGCCGCACGACAGCGCGGCCAAGGTCAGGGTCCGCCGGGCCATGGAACTGGCCCGCAGTATCCTGTCGAATCCGACCACGGTGGCCGGGTTGATCCTGGTGCTGGCTCTGCTGGCCATGGCTCTCCTGGCTCCGATCATCACCGATCCGAACACCCCCGACCCCGCTCAGATGCCACGCGACTGGGGAGCGATCGCCGTGCCGCCGGGATCACCGGACCACCTCCTGGGCACCACCAACACCGGCGGAGACGTCTTCTACGGAGTGGTGTGGGGCTCCCGAACCTCGTTGCGTCTGTCCATCATCGTGGTGTCGATCACCGTGACCGTCGGGGTCGTCGTCGGGAGCGTGGCCGGGTTCCTGGGTGGCCGGGTCGACGAGATCCTCATGCGGATCGTCGATGTGTTCCTCTCCATCCCCGAGTTGATCTTCGCCCTCGCCATCGCCGCGGTGCTCGGACCGGCCTTCCGGAACATCATCCTCGCGCTGGCCGTGGTGTTCTGGGTGAAGTACGCCCGCATCATGCGCGGTCAGGTGATCACGGTCAAACGAAACGACTATGTCGACGCGGCCCGGGTCATCGGCGACTCACGGCTCCGCATCTTCGCCAAGGACGTGCTCCCCAACGCGATCACACCGGTCGTCGTGCAGGCCACCATGGACATGGGCAACATCGTGCTCGTCGGCGCCACCCTCAGTTTCATCGGACTGGCCGAAGCCGGACTGGCGGAGTGGGGCGTACTGGTGGCCGAGGGCCAGGCCGGCATCTCCTCGGGTCGCTGGTGGGCCTCGACGTTCCCCGGCCTGATGGTCTTCCTCTGGGCCCTCGGGTTCAATCTGGTGGGCGACGGGATGCGCGACGTTCTCGATCCGAGGACGGAGAAATCGAGGTGACAGCGGCGTCGTCCGTCGACGTGGCGCCGAGCGAACCGAGGACCGACCCCGGACCCGTTGTCGCCGTCAACAACCTCCGGGTTCATTTCCAGGTCAAGGCCGGGGTGGTCGAGGCGGTCGACGGCGTCAACTTCGAACTGCTCGAGGGTGAGACACTCGGGCTGGTGGGCGAGACCGGCTGCGGCAAGAGCGTGACGGCACGCTCGTTCCTCGGGCTGGTACCGTCACCGCCGGCTCTACCTCCTCAGGGCACGATCGAATACCGCCACCGTGACGGTGGCAGTGTCGTCGATCTGCTCACCCTCGACAGTGAGGCCATGGGCGACATCCGAGGCAACCAGATCGCCATGATCTTCCAGGATCCCGGCAAAGCGCTGAACCCGGCGTTGACCGTCAGAGATCAGCTCGGCGAGGTCTTCCTCATTCACCGATCGGCCGATGTGCTGGAAGGCGCCGGCTTCGGAGCCGACGACACCGGCTTCGGGGCAGCGCTGATCAGACGGTCGGCCCGGCTGAAGTCGGGCATCGTGGAGCGGCTGCTGCTGGCCCTGCCCCCACTACGCGACCGGCGGAACCGCCTGCGGGCCTCGGCCGACCGCCTGATCATGGAGGCACTGGCCGATACGCAGATCCCGAACCCGGCGAACATTCTCGACCGCTACCCACACGAGCTCTCGGGCGGGATGAAGCAGCGGGTGATGATCGCCCAGGCGCTGGCCTGCAATCCCGATGTCCTGATCGCCGATGAGCCGACAACCGCGCTCGACGTGACCGTCCAGGCCCGGATCATCGAGCTCATCTCCCAACTTCAACGGCGCCGCAACACGTCGGTCCTCTACATCAGCCACGATCTGTCCCTGGTCCGCCGCGTCTGCGATCGGATCGCCGTCATGTACGCGGGTCGCATCGTGGAGATCGGCCCGGCCGACCAGCTCTTCGCCCGCCCGAGACACCCCTACACCCGCGGGCTGCTGGCCGCCATTCCATCGCTGGCCAGCCGCGCCGGCGAGCTGGAGGCCATCGAGGGCACCGTCCCCGAACTCATCGATCCCGAGCCCGGGTGCCGTTTCGCCGACCGGTGCCGGCACAGCACCGAG